>NZ_JBFLKW010000007.1:0-103360 GCF_040743205.1 Corynebacterium sp. 045007 | reverse complement strand
GCGGATATAAGGTCTTGATGCTTATATCCGCCCGATTTACCCAGCCTAATCAGCAGTAATGCTGAAAGTCAGACACACTTTTTGCTACTTAACCCGAAGCGGAAGCCTAGAGCTGCGCAGCCGCAGCATCGTCAACAAAGACAACGGTTTCCTGAACACCGCGAACCCCGGCCGCTGGCCACTGCGCTGGGTCGTCCTGCTGAGCGATAGCTGCAATTGCCTCAGCCTTTTCGCCGCCCGCTACAAGTAGCCACACACGCTGAGAGCTGGCGATGGCCGGCATCGTCAACGTGATGCGGGTCGGCGGTGGCTTCGGGCAGTTATGCACGTCCACGACCAAGCGTTCCTGCTCAGCTAGCGCTGCGGTATGTGGGAAAATCGAGTTGATGTGTCCCTCTCCGCCCATACCAAGAAGGTGAAGGTCAAAGCCATTTGGAGCCATCTCCCGAACGATAGCTTCGTAGCTTTCGGCGGCCTCCGTGGTGGTCACGCCGCTGTCGGCAGCGGCAAACTCGAAGATGTTTTCCTCCGGCACGCCGACAGGGGACAAGAGACGCTTACGAGCAGCCAACGCATTGCGATCTGCCGAGTCGGCAGCGACAAAACGTTCATCTCCGAAGAACACCAGGACTCGGTTCCAGTCGATGTCTCCGGAATCGTCGGCAAGCGCACTGAGCAAAGCGGTACCCGCGCCGCCACCGGTGAGAACGACGCGTACGAAACCGTCATCGGTGACCGGAGAGGCGTTGCCATGTAGGACGGCGACAACCGCATCGATGAAGCGCTGACGTGCAGCTTCGACGATACCCGCCTGGTCAGCGGCGCGGTGGAACTGAGGGGCAGGGACGGTATTCGACGCGTTATCGGTGGTCACTTGTCAGAGACTCCTGGTTCGTTAGCGAAGCTAGTTGTTGTGGACGTCGGAGGTTGCATTCCCACCGTGTGAATCTGGCTGAGGCCACGCAGGGCACGTCCGTAGGCAGTATCGTGGTCGAGGTGACGCAGCTCCTCTGCCAAACATTCGGAGCGTGTTGGACGCGATACTGCAACCTTGAACGGGGGCTTTTCTCCGTTGGTGACCGATGCAGTGGTGGCGCTTTCAATATCGATGCGCAAAGTCTGGCCATTTTCACGCTCAAAGGCGACGGAGGTCACCGGTGGCTTGGCGCGGCCCTTTTCGTCCACCGGAATCTTCTTCTCACCGGTGGAGTAACGGTTGACCGGCAGCCCCAGGCGATCTGCCAACCATCCGGCGGCGACCTCGACCGATGGCGAGTCCTGTGGGCCGTAGATGGACACGGAGGTCACCGGCGAGTGCGGCGGCAAGTCGAAAGCGGATGCCAACACACCGCGCCAGTTCGTCAGCCGCGACCAGCTCAGGTCGGAATCGCCGGGCGTGTAGCCCGTACGGCGCGTGTAGATAGCGTTGCTATTCGGGTCACAGAGTGAATCGGTGATACGGCGCTGGGCAATTCGGCCGATTGGTGTCGCCGCTGGGACCTGCGGCGCCTCAGACGGCCACCACGCCACGACCGGCGTATCCGGTAGCAACAGAGGAGTCACCACAGAGCTGTGGTGCTGACCAATCTCTCCGGACATGTGCATAACGACGATCTCAGCGGCACCGGCATCACCACCGACGCGGAGCTCCGCGTCAAGGCGATTGTCCAGGCGTGGATCATCGGAGACCAATACCAGCACACGGGATGGGTGCTCGCGGGAAACGGAGTTGACCGTGGAAATAATGTTTTCCAGGTCGTCTTCGCTTTTGGCCAAAACAATCAGGGTGAGGACACGGCCCGTGGTGACGATGCCGCCCTGCTCTCGAAGCTGCACCAACTGACGAGCAATGCTCGCGGTGTCAGTGTCTGGCAAATTGACAATCATGAAAGTGTTCTTTCTGTCAGAAAATTCTTAAGAACTGAGAGGTCGGCAACCTATGGCCGTCGCCAAGCGCGACCGTCGCGCTCGAGCATGTGGTCGGCGGAGGAAGGCCCCCACGAACCTGCGGGGTAGCCCTCGGGACGACCGCGCTTGGCCCAGTACTCGATGATGGGATCAAGAATCTTCCAGGACAGCTCGACTTCCTCGTTGGTGGGGAAGAGGCTGGCCTCGTCGAGAAGCGCATCCAGAATTAGGCGCTCGTAGGCCTCTGGCGACTGCTCGGTAAACACCTCGGAGTAGGAGAAGTCCATGTTGACATCGCGCACCTCCATGGCCGAGCCCGGGACCTTCGAGCCGAAGCGCATGAGCACGCCCTCGTCTGGCTGAACACGGATGACCATTGCGTTCTGGCCGAGTGCGGCAGTCATTGTCTCTGCGAAGGGCAGGTGAGGTGCGGACTTAAAGACCAGCGCAATTTCAGTGACGCGGCGGCCGAGGCGCTTGCCGGTGCGCAGGTAGAAGGGGACACCGGCCCAACGACGGGAGTTGATCTGCAGCGTACAGGCGGCGTAGGTCTCGGTCGTGGATTCGGGGTCGAAGCCTTCCTCATCGCGCAGCCCCGGCACGAAGTTGCTGCCCTGCCAATCCGCCGTGTACTGGCCACGAGCGGTGTATTTCGAAAACGGACGCACTGGCTCGACGGCACGCAGAACCTTGATCTTTTCCGCTTGCAGCTCTTCCGGGGTAAAGGCGATGGGCTCTTCCATTGCCACCAGCGCCAGGAGCTGGAGTAGGTGGTTCTGAATCACGTCACGAGCTGCACCAATACCGTCGTAGTAACCAGCGCGACCGCCCAAACCAATGTCCTCGGCCATGGTGATTTGGACGTGGTCAATGTAGTGAGAATTCCACATCGGATCGAACAACTGGTTGGCAAAACGCATGGCCAGAATGTTCTGGACGGTTTCCTTGCCCAGGTAGTGGTCGATGCGGAACACAGCGTCTTCTGGGAAGACCGAGTTCACAATCCGGTTGAGTTCCTGAGCGGAGGCTAGGTCGTGTCCGAATGGCTTCTCAATAATCACGCGACGCCAATAATCCTCGCCCGATTGCGCCAGCCCCGAACGATCGAGCTGATGACAGACGTCGGGGAAGTTAGCTGGCGGAATGGACAGGTAGTAGGCCCAGTTGCCAGCGGTGCCGCGGGAGCGATCGAGCTCCTCAAGTTGTGCGGCCAGGCGATCGAAGGCCTCGTCATCGGTAAAGGTACCGGTGACAAAGTGAATGCCCTCAGCCAGGCGCTGCCAGACACTCTCACGGAAGTCTGTGCGGGCGCCCTGTTCCACTGCGGTGCGCACATAATCCTCAAAGTCCTGTTTCGACCATTCGCGACGACCGTAGCCAACCAACGCGAAGGAGGCAGGCAGTAGACCGCGGTTGGCCAGATCATAGATGGCAGGCAGAAGCTTCTTTCGGGCCAGATCGCCCGTCACTCCGAAAATCACCATGCCACCCGGGCCGGCAATACGCGGCAGGCGTTTATCCTGCGGGTCGCGCAGCGGGTTGATGTATCCGTCGTGGTTGGTGCTGTCGTCTCCGTTGTGCGGAGAGCTGGCAGTAGGGGAGTTCGAATCGTTGCGTTGCAGAGAATCACTCACGGTTTACATAATGTCATATCGAGAAAAGTCCGGTGGAATCGTTTCCGATTCCTCCGATGGGGCCTTGACGGGCCCCTTTCTTCTGCCATAGGTTTATGACCTAGGTGGTATACCCATAAACCACGGAGGTGGATATGCAGGCGAAGGAGGCGGACCCTCGGCCCATCTACGTCCAGATCGCCGAGGATCTGAAATCAATGATTTTGTCCGGGGAGCTCTCGGCTGAGGATCGTGCCCCTTCAACCAAGGAGCTCTCGGAGTTCTATCAGGTCAACCCAACCACGGCCGCCAAGGCCATGACGGAACTGTCGATGGTGGGGCTTGTGGAGAAGAAAAGAGGACTCGGCATGTTTGTCACTCCAGACGCCCGTAACCGCATTCGCGCTGAGCGTCGTGAAGCGTTCCAGCGCACCTACATCGAGCCATTAAAAGCGGAGGCCGGCATTCTCGGCCTCACGCTCCACGACATCATCGCCATGCTGGAGGAGGAGAAATGAGCATCTACGGCGTGATTGGCCCCAACGGCGCCGGCAAGACTTACTACCTGCGTACCCTCGCGCAGATGCCTACGGCGGCCCTGGCGAAGGCTGCACCCGACACCCAGGTCTTCGGTGCCACCCCGCGCGAATATTTCCAGATCCTGCGCACCGGCTGGGATCAGCTCGATGTGCCCCACGCGGAGTCCCTCCTCGATTTCCCCGCTGACACCCCTATCAAAAAGCTCAGCCTGGGCCAGCGCCAGCTGCTCATCGCCGCTGCCACCCTGGCATCGGGCAAGGAAGCATTGCTTTTCGACGAGCCCTTCAACGGCCTCGATGTCGAGCACCGCGCCACATTGCGCGGCATGCTTATCGACTCGGCCGAATCGGCCGACATTGTGGTCACCTCGCAGCACTCCCAGGATCTAGCCGGCCTAGTGGACACCTTGATTGTCATCCACAAGCAGGATGCGTACGGGCCCTATGACGTCGATAAGCTGCGCGCTAGCCATCCGGTGCTGCGCGGCCCTACGGATCTCGTGGCGCAGGTGGCCGGCCCAGTGCTCGCTAAGAAAACCCTCGGCGAGCGCTGCGAGGCAATCCTGGCTACAGAGCTCAGTTCGTCTGCCGCTGCGCATGCCCGCGCCCTCGGCGTTGAGGTGAGCTACCTCGACCCCGCGGCCCTCATCGACCTCGCAAGCACCTCCTCCTACATCGAACGGAGCAAGAAATGAGCACCGGAGCTTTCATCGCGACCAACAAGAAAACCTTCCTCGGTGTTGCCGCCGTGGCCATCCTGTACTCGGCCTTCGGGCGCATGCTCGTAGGCAGCGGAACCGGTAACACCTTGCTTGGCATTATCGCGCTGGGCATCCTCTTCCTCATCACAGCCCGGCGTTCGGTCACCCTGCGCGACTACGGCGTGAGCACCTCCCGCTGGGTACGCTCCGCAATCATCGCAATCTTGGGCACATCGTTGGTGGCTACCGCCTTCATCGTCACGGCGATGGTCATCGAACAGAACAAGTCCGGTTACTACCGCGGATTCGATAGCTTCATTGTCACCTCCGGACCGGCCCTGTTTCCGGACACTAACGGGGAGCTGTACATGATTGAGGATTCCGGGCAGAACTACACCACAGTTCTGCTCACCGCGCTGTGCGTCTTCTTGAGCTTCCTCATGGCTACCGTGGCGAGCACCGCAGTCGGCACCGTCGCCGGCGCGAAGGGCACTCGTGCAGGATCGATCACCATTGGCCTGGCCCTGGTCACGCTCTTCCTCTTTAGCTATCTGCTGGACGTGACCGACTCCGTACCGGGCGCCCCCTGGCCGGCTGTGCCGATCTTTGCCTCAATCATCACCGTAATCTCTGCGTTCGTGACGGCCTGGGCATTAAAGGAAGAGAAACGCCCGCTGCCCACTGTGCGCCCCGCCTTCGCCGCGTCCTAGCTCCATTAAAAAAGCTCCCCTGCGCGGGGAGCTTTTTCATGTCCAACGTTGAACATGCGGGTTAAGTAACACAACAGGCGAACCGAAACTGACAACCCCAAAAGTTACGGGCTGCAGATGTGAAACTGTGCAAGTTTATGACACCTTCAGGCTATTTTTCGGGCCGTTTTTGACATAAACGCAGTCAGTAACTCGGATCGCCAGGCGACCTGCTGGCGCCAGCCAGAAACGCAGCCACTACCAACAGGCACCTAGATAATCAGCAGGCTTACTTCAGCTGCTCCATGCGCTGTGCAATCGACTCGAGCAAGGACTGCCAGGAGTCCACGAACTTCTCCACGCCCTCGCGCTCCAGGACAGCGAAGACGTCATCGAGGTCGATGCCAATCTCGCTGAGCTGAATCATAACGGCGTTGGCTGCGTCACCCTGGCCGCTGACGGCGTCGCGAACCTCGCCCTCGAAGCCCGCGGCAGCACGCAGCGTCTTCTCCGGCATGGTATTCACAGTCTGCGGTGCAGCCAGCTCAGTGACGTAGAGAGTGTCCGGGTAAGCCGGGTTCTTCACACCGGTCGAAGCCCACAGCAGGCGCTGCGGCTTAGCACCGGCGTTTTCCAGCTGTGCCCAGCGAATATTCTGCGCCGAGAAAGTCTCCTCGAACTTGGCGTAAGCTGCACGGGCATTGGCCAGACCAGCCTTGCCGCGCAGAGCCAGGGCCTCCTCGGAGCCGATCTTGTCCAGGCGAGCATCGATTTCGGTGTCAACGCGGGAAACAAACAGCGACGCAACAGAGTGAACCGAAGCCAGGTCTACGCCGTTGTCCTTCGCACGCTCAATGCCCTCGATGAACGCATCAATGACCTGCAGGTAGCGCTCCACCGAGAAAATCAGGGTGACGTTTACCGAGATTCCCTCGGACAGAGCCTGGGTGACAGCCGGCAGGGAAGCATCGGTCGCCGGAATCTTAATCATCGCGTTCTGCTTGCCGACGCGCTCCCAGAGCTTACGGGCCTGCGCAATCGTGGCCTCGTAGTTGTCGGCGTAGCGAGGATCGACCTCGATGGACACACGGCCATAGACACCGTCGGTTTCTTCGGATACACCAGCGAAAAGGTCACAGGCATCGCGGACGTCGTCGATTGCCATCGCGAACACAGCATCTGCCGGGTTCGCACCCTCTGCAGTGAGCTGCGCCAGCTGAGAGTCGTAATCCTCACCGGCGGTCATCGCCGAAGAGAAGATTGCCGGGTTAGTAGTGACACCGACAACCCGAAGCTCTTCAATAAGATTTTTCAAATCGCCCGAGGTGAGGCGCTGGCGCGAAAGATCGTCGAGCCACGCCGAAGTCCCTACCTTGGCGAGCGCTTCCATCGTGGTGTTTCCCATAGTGTTTAACGCCTTTCTGTCAATACCGCTTCGTTGCCTAAAGACTTCGCTAAAAGTTGTATGTCCTTAAACTACTGTGCGTCACAAACAATACTGGCGCTACCGGAGCGCGGTACGGTTTTCACAAATCCCGTCCCGACAACGGCCGATAGCGCCAGGTTTTAACAAACTTACTTAGCAGCCTCGATGGACTCCTTGGCGGCATCGACAACAGCCTCTGCTGTGATGCCGAACTTCTCGAACAGCTCCTTGTACGGAGCCGATGCACCGAAGTGCTCCAGGGAGACAGCGCGACCAGCATCACCCAGGTGGCGGTACCACGGCATTGCAATACCGGCCTCAACCGAGACACGAGCGCGGACGGACTTCGGCAGAACCTGCTCGCGGTAGGCATCGTCCTGCTGCTCGAACCAGTCAAGACACGGAACGGAGACAACGCGGGCGCTGACGCCTTCCTCAGCCAGCTTGTCAGCAGCTTCGACAGCGAGGTGAACTTCCGAACCGGTAGCCATCAGGATGACGTCCGGGGTCTCCTTGGCGCCGTCGACAAGCACGTACGCACCACGACGGACGCCCTCAGCGGCCTTCTCCTTGGTGCCTTCCAGGACCGGAACGTTCTGGCGGGTCAGAGCCAGAGCCTTCGGGCCTGCCTCGCCCTGAAGAACAGCGGCCCAAGCCTGAGCGGTCTCGTTCGCGTCAGCCGGGCGGACAGTGGACACACCCGGGATAGCGCGCAGCGAAGCCAGCTGCTCAACCGGCTGGTGCGTCGGACCGTCTTCGCCCAGACCAATGGAGTCGTGGGTCCAGACATAAATAGGGGAGATGCCCATCAGCGATGCCAGGCGGACAGCCGGACGCATGTAGTCCGAGAAGATAAGGAAGGTGCCGCCGTACGGACGGGTACCACCGTGGAGCAGAATGCCGTTGAGGATCGAGCCCATGGCGTGCTCACGGATACCGAAGTGCAGGTTGCGGCCGTACGGGTCGGTGGTCCAGGTACCGGTGGTGATGGACTTCGGACCGAAGGACGGCTCGCCCTTCAGGACGGTGTTGTTGGAGCCAGCCAGGTCAGCCGAGCCACCCCACAGTTCCGGCAGGGTCTTGCCCAGTGCCTGCAGCGCAGCCTCAGAAGCCTTACGGGTGGCAACACCCTTCTCGTCCGGCTCCCAAGTCGGCAACTCAGCGTCAAAGCCCTCCGGCAGCTCGCCAGCGGTCAGACGGTCCAGCAGAGCCTTGCGCTCCGGGTTAGCCGCAGCCCACTCGTCGAACTTGACCTGCCACTGTGCGTGAGCCTCAGCACCACGCTCAACCAGCTTGCGGGTGTGCTCAATGACCTCGTCAGCGACGTCAAAGCTCTTGTCGGTATCGAAGCCGAGAGCTTCCTTGATGCCGACAATCTCCTCGCCACCAAGAGCAGCACCGTGCGATGCGCCGGTGTTCATCTTCGTCGGAGCCGGGTAAGCGATCACAGTGCGAACGCGAATGAAGGTCGGACGCTCCGTATCCTTCTTGGCCTCCTCGACAGCAGCCTCGAGTGCTGCGACGTCCTCGCCGCCGTCAACCTCAATGACCTGCCAGCCATAAGCACGGTAGCGGTCCGCGACATTCTCGGTGAAAGCAATAGTGGTGTCGTCCTCGATGGAGATGCCGTTGTCATCCCAGAAGACAATCAGGTTGCCCAGCTGCTGAGTGCCGGCCAGCGAGCCGGCCTCGGCAGTGACACCCTCCTGAATGTCACCATCAGAAGCGATGACGTACACGTAGTGATCAAACGGAGACTCACCCGGAGCAGCTTCCGGGTCGAACAGTCCACGTTCCCGTCGCGAAGCCATGGCAAAACCGACGGCCGACGCCAGCCCCTGACCCAGCGGGCCAGTGGTGATTTCCACGCCGTCAGTGTGGCCGTACTCCGGGTGACCCGGGGTGAGAGCGTCCCACGTACGCAGCGCCTTCAGGTCATCGAGCTCCAGGCCGAAACCACCGAGGTAGAGCTGGACGTACTGCGTCAGAGAGGTGTGACCACAGGAGAGAATGAAACGGTCACGGCCGATCCACTTCGTATCCTTCGGGTCATGGCGCATAACGCGCTGGTAAAGAGAGTAAGCCAGCGGTGCGAGGCTCATCGCAGTGCCGGGGTGCCCCGAACCTGCCTTTTCAACGGCGTCTGCGGCCAGCACACGGGCCGTATCAACGGCCTTCGTATCCAAGTCAGACCAGTCCGAGGGGTAGTTGCGCACAACCCGTGCTTCATGCTCAGTCGACAGTGTCACGTGAATGACTCCTAGTATCCAAATGGATTAGTAAAATTCTCCTCCATACTAGCTAGGATTGCGCGCTCCGGGTTCAAACCAGGCCGAATAGCTGAGAGATAAGTCTCAGAGGGCGCGCCGCACATGCTTTACGACGGTCATTATTGGAACCGTTATGATTACCGGTAAACTGATTGCCTGCCCCTCATTTAATTTTGCGGAAAAACTCGTCGGGAACTTTCCGACCGTTACATCCGACTATCTGTAAACGGGGGGTTTGTTTATGGCGCGTGAAAGGGACATTGCTTTGTTGGAAACAGTCAAGGCGTATATTGCACTGACTAAGCCAAGAATTATCGAGCTCCTGCTCGTCGCGGCCATTCCCGCAATGCTTCAGGCTGATCGCGGTCATGTTCACGTTGGACTGATTCTTCTCACCTTGTTCGGTGGTTGGCTGGGTGCAGCGGCTGCGCACACCTTCAACATGGTCATGGATTACGACATTGACCAGAAGATGCGCCGTACTCGCCGTCGCCCGCTCGCGCGCAACCAGGTTAGCCGTCGAGCGGCAGCGATTTTCGGCACTGTCTTGATGATTGCGTCGTTCCTATGGCTGTGGTTGCTGTGTAACTCGCTGCTGGCCGCCGTTTTCATTCTGATTACGATTGCCTTCTACATCTTCGTCTACACGTTGTGGCTGAAGCGCCGTACTGATCAGAACGTAATTTGGGGTGGCGCTGCGGGGTGTATGCCGGTGATGGTCGGCTGGGCCGTGATCACTGACAACAACCCGGAGATTACGGGGCTGGCTCACTGGTGGCAGGCATTCATCCTGTTCCTGCTTATCTTCTTCTGGACTCCGCCGCACACCTGGGCATTGGGCCTGCGCTACAAGGAGGACTACAAGGCCGCTGGCGTGCCGATGATGCCAGTGGTCAAGCCGGCAATCGTCGTTTCCAAGCGCATTATTTACTACACCGCCGCGACCGTGATTACCACTCTGCTGTTGGTTCCGTACGCGGGTTGGATCTATCTGATTGGCGCCGTTGGCGCTGGTGCCTGGTTCCTGTGGGGCGCCATTGACCTGCACCGCCACGTTAAGACCGGTGGCAAAATCAAGCCGATGAAGCTGTTCTTCATGTCGAACAACTACTTGTCTATCGTCTGTGTGGCGCTTTCTCTCGATGCCGTACTCGGATTGCAGACAATTTCGAGCATGTTCTAGGGCAGCTGCTGAGCTCCTTTGAAGAGGCCCTTTCCGGTTGCGGGAAGGGCCTCTTTTTGTGTGTGGAGATGGGCACGGGCTGCAAATGTGAAACTGTGCGAGTTTATGACACTTTCAGGCAATTTTTCGCGCCATTTCTGTCATAAACATAGTCAGTAACTCAGATCGATAAGTGGGCAGACCGCCCCCTTGCACCGCCCGTGCAGCCCCCACCGCCCGTGCAGCCGGCGCAGCCCGCTAGCCACAGGGAAACGCACATCCGAGCGCACGGAGCCGAGCAGACAGCAGAACCGCCTAAACACGCACAACCAAGGCGCGTGTTTAGGCGGTTCGAGCAGGAATCAACAGCCGGTAACCACAGTGGTTAATACAGCCGCTGACCGGCAGCTAGCTACGCGGTAACCTCGACGTTCTTCTCCGAAGCAACAGTGGCGGCAGCCGCATCGCCTTCAAGCGAGCCAGTGACTTCTGCGCTCCCACCGACAGTGCGGTAACCGTGCTGGAAAAGTACTGCAGTCAAAGCGGTGCAGATACCAGATCCGGCAACGTGAACCGGCACCAATGCCTCCGGTACACCGGACCAGTACTGAATCATTCCAACTACGCCCTGAGCCAAAATGAACACAACGAGTGCGATCGCAACCTTACGCACAGGTGCAAAGGCTTCCGAGGCCAGCAGACCGAAAATGAGGCCGATAACCAGGCCAAGGTAGAGGTACATAAAACCAGCGTGGATATGTGCCAGGTCAACAATCGGTAGCTGGAGGCGATCCTCCGGGAGCACCGAAGCATCTCCAGCGTGTGGTCCGGCACCGGTGACCATAGTTCCGGTAATCAGCGTCATCGTCAGGGCCAGGCCGGAGGCGGCAGCCAGATAGCGCAGATAGCGCGGGTACATGCGGGTAGCAGTGCCGTCGTCAGGCTCAGAAATCTTGACGAAAAGCATGCCAGCGAGCCAGACCAGAATCATCGAAGGCAGGAAGTGCAACGCTACGGCGTACCACTTCAGGTCAACCCAAACGGAGATACCGCCGATAACAGCCTGGACGATAACGCCGAGACCATTGAGGAAGGCCAGCAACTTGATTTCCTGACGGCGACCGACACGCATAACCGAAAGGAAGAGCAGAAGTGTCAGAGCAACCAGCACAAAGGTGAGCAGCCGGTTGCCAAACTCAATAATCTGATGGAGCATTTCTGCTTCCCCCGCGACAGGAACGAAGCTGCCTGGGTGACATTCAGGCCACGAAGCACAACCAAGACCTGAACCAGTAACACGGACGATAGAACCGGTTACCGCAATTGCCGCCTGTGCAATCAAAACCAGCAGGGCATAGAGCTTCTGGCGCCCGATTGGTGTCAGCGGCAAAAACGATAGGGGCAAACTTCGATCTGCAGTATTCACATTAAGAAATTCTACCCATGCTGGCGGAAAATGGTAATAAGCGAAACCCCTGCGTTGGGCTGCGCTTTTCTATGCAGACTCCCCGATAGATTCCTAGTCATTCGGCATATCAAAACGGAACCAGCGAGCCGCCAGTGCAGCGCCAAGGACACCCCACACAATCAGCACCCCGACAGCTGGCCAATGGACGGACATGGCCAATGCCGCGGAGATCACGTCGGTAAGCGCGACGGACGGCAATAGGTGTAGCAGTACAGAGCTGATGTCATCTAACGATGGCGCAACGGCCACATACGTAGTAGCACCAATGAGGATGAACCAGATCAGGTTGGCCAGACCTAGGATTAGCTCGGCTCCCAACGTACCGCCCATGAGCAAGCCCAATGAGGTAAAGACGAACGTTCCCAGAAGCATCCCCACATAAGCCAGCAGCCAGCCGCCAATCGACAGCTCTGCGCCAAGGGCGAGCCCCACGAGACTAAACAGTATGTACTGCAACGTGACGGTGGTGCAGACCGACACAATCTTGCCTGCGATAATGCCCCAGGGTGGCACGCCTGAGGCGCCGATGCGCTTCAGGGCTCCGTAACGGCGGTCAAAGCCCACGGCAATTGCCTGTCCGGTAAACCCTGCAGACATGACGGAAATCGCCAGCACCATGGGGAAGATACGCTCGAGCGGATCATCGAGCTCCAACACCGGCACCATCACCAGGCCGATGAGCATCGCCAACGGGATAATGATGGTGAGGAGCATTTGCTCACCATGTCGCCAGAAGAGCTTCGTTTCCAACCACGCCTGCGACATGACCAACTTCGCCATGTCCGAACGCTGTGGCGCCGGGGCGAAAGTGCCCTTTGCAAAGCGGGAGGCATCAGACCTCCGTGCGGTAGTCATTAGCTCCTCATCTCCGTTCCAGTGATCTGCAAGAAGACATCTTCAAGCGATTGCGTCGCCCTATTCATCGAGGTGATCAGCACCTCTTGCTGCTCGCAACTCTGCGCCAAGACAGTCAAGGCGCGCGGTGAAGCCTCACCAATCAGGGAAAACTCTCCACCGCCAGAACGCTGCAGACGCTGTGAAAGACCGGACTCGCTAAAGCTGCGGTTGACCTCTTCGAAGTCAAGGCTGCCTCGAACGCTGATCTTCATAGCAATGCTTGACGACGTTCCCTGGAGAGCCGATGCGCCTGCGCTAGTGATCTCCTCGGTGGTACCGGCCACAACTAAATGGCCCCGGTCGATAATCGCAACGTCGTCGGCAAGCGATTCGGCCTCGTCCATGAGGTGCGTTGTCAGGACCACGGTGACCCCATCACGGCGCAGCGACGAGATGAGATCCCAGACGGCTAGACGGGACTGAGCATCGAGGCCTGCTGTCGGCTCGTCGAGGAACACAAGCTCCGGGCGTCCGACCAGGGCACATGCGAGCGACAGTCGCTGCTGCTGACCGCCAGAGAGCCTGCGGTAGTTCGTCTTACGATGGCGTTCTAGGCCAACGACTTCAAGAAGCCAATCAGTGTCCAGCGGGTTTGCGGAGTAACTGGCAACGAGGTTCAGCATTTCGCCAACGCGAACACCGGGGTAGGCACCTCCGCCCTGGAGCATGATGCCAATGCGACTGCGCAGTGTTGTGGTTTGAGTGACCGGGTCGAGATCGAGAATGCGAATTCGCCCTTCATCCGGCTTGATGAAGCCCTCACACATTTCAACGGTTGTGGTCTTACCAGCACCGTTGGGGCCGAGGAGCGCAAGAACCCTACCTCGATCCAGGGAAAGCGAAAGGTCTGATACAGCCTCAACGTCATCGAATTTCTTCGTTACGTTCTCAAGGCGCAGAGCAGGAGAATTGGCAGCGTTATTCACGGTTAGTCAGTCTAATCTCACAGTTTTAATGAAGGCGAAATACCTTAGATCGCGTCGAGTACGCCAAGATGACGAACATGACTGCGACGAAGAATACCAACGCCAGTAGGTAAATCTGAGCGACGGTGCCCGGAGGCAACCCCAGGCCGCGTGGTAGTACTACAAAACTGAAAATTGCCGAGTACAGAACCACGGCAATGCGAAATTGTACCCGGTTGGCCCAAGCGGACAGGGGCACGATGGCCCATAGCAGGTACCAGGGGTGCACGACGGGGAAGAGGATTACTAGAGCGAACATCGCCAGGCCGTAGCCGCCGAGCGGGTGAATGCGCCCACGGAACGTCGCTAACAGCATGCGCAGGAGCCAGGCAGCCACCAGCACTACGCCAATGCCGCGGGTAAACAGCAAAGCACTGTCGCTGATATCGCCGAGACCCAGAAGCCTGCCGAAGAAACCAGCGATAATCCCGAGCAGGGTAGTCAGCGACATCCAACTGCGCACCGTTGCGGCGCCACCCTGCGCGGTAATCCAACCAAAGCCCAGACCAGTTCCTAAGGAGACAACGACTGCCGTGACGACGGTTATTGCGCCCGTCACTACTGCGGAAAGAGCAACGGCCTTCCAGGTACTGCCAAACTTTCGAGCCAGCCACATGCCGGCGAAGCCGAGCGCCACGAAACCAGTGACTTTGACCATTCCGGCGAGACTGATGAGCACAATACCGCCTGCATACATTGCCCACGATCGACCTCGGCTTTGGTTCTCGTGTCCGATCGGTCCGGGTTCTGGCAGCTCATCGGGCACCATCGATTGCGCAGGGCCGTGGATAGCGCGCAGACACAGTTCGAGACCAACGAGCAGGAGTGCCAGCAGCAGGGCCTCATTGTGGATACCGCCCACGAGGTGTAGCAATACCAGCGGATTGAGCGTGCCCAGCCAGAGGGTGAACTGTGAGCTAACGCCGCAGCGGCGGCCAAGCTGCACCAGCGCCCAGGACACCACGAGAAGCGAAACAATGGCGACGAGTCGATGCAGAAAGACGGAAGCGATCACCCCGTCGCTGGTTATCTTGGCGATACCCCATGCCACTGCGAGGGCTGTGGGGCCGTATGGGCTCGGAGAGTGCGACCAAATCAATGGCACCGATCGGGCAAGTGGGTCGTTGGCTCCCAATAGGTCAACAGGCCCTGCGAGGTAGGGATCCATACCCCGCTCCACAATTGCAGCCTGCGCCAAATAGGAATAGATATCCTGCGTAAACAGGGGAGCGGTAAACATCAAGGGCAATACCCATGCCGCGTAGGTGCGTATGAGCATCGGAGTAGTCACTGCGGTGACGCGAGTCCGCGCACCGGCCAGAACGAAAGCGCCGACACCCAACCAGGCTGTGACTAACATGCCAATGCCCACGAAGGTAACGATTGTCGTTGCCACCAACATTCGACCGAGGATTAGCCCAAGTGGTGTACCCCAAAACTCATTTCCAACCACCGGTGTCGCGCCTGCGCCAATCCCGGCGACCATAATAAAGACCGCCCCGAGAGCACCCAGCCAACGCAGCCAGGTGAAGCGTCGGAGTTCGCGGTAATTGATGCGGTGTTGGAGCGGCTGTTCTGAGCCCTGGTGGAGGGTTGCCGACCTAGAACCGGCCAGACCAATTTTCGGAATGGCGTCACGCACCCCGAGAGCGTCGTCGAAGGTGGACGAGCGGCGCGAGGTAGGTCGGTTAGTTTTCACAAGGTCACATAGTAGACGATTCGACACGCCGAAAGGGCGTTCTAATCAGCGACGTTGCATTGATATTTAAATGCGTTGGACATTGTGACCCAATTACGACACAATTATGTTGTCTAATACACCAGCGGCGCAAGTGGGATACTTGCCTCGCTGAGCCACCTAGACACCCATTATTATCCAGCAGTCCAATCGCAGGAGGTGACTCACCAGTCATGGCAGATCGGAAGCCGACAGTCAATGATGGTGATACGCGCAAGCGCATTCTCCAATTGCTTCTGGAACACAACCCGGCGTCCGCGACTTTTATCGCAGACACCCTGGGACTATCCGCTGCAGGCGTCCGCCGTCATATTGACATTCTGGTGGACGAAGGTCTTGCCGAAACCGCTCCGGCACCCAGCACCGGCCCCCGGGGCCGAGGCAGGCCAGCAAAGTCCTATCGCCTGACAGATCGGGGCCGCGCTAGATTCGGGCACGCTTACGACGATCTTGCCAGTGCAGCTCTGACCGCACTGCGCAAGGCCGGTGGTGAGCAGGCAGTTGCCCAGTTTGCCCGTCAGCGCATTGATGACATTCTGCTCGGCGTCACCCCAGTGGGGCAGGACGCAGAGAAGGAAGAGGTCGTAGAGGCCGTCGTCGATGCTTTCCGACGGGCCGGGTACGCGGCAACTATCAACCAGAACACTGGCGGCGTGCAAATTTGCCAGCACCATTGCCCAATTAGCCACGTAGCCTCCGAGTTTCCGGAGCTCTGCGCGGCGGAGCATGAAGCCGTTAGTAAATTATTAGGTCAGCACACTCAACCGTTGGCGACTATCGCTGATGGAAACGGTATCTGCACCACGAATATCCCACTCACTCCCGTAACAAAGACACTTACTGAATCGCCACAAGAAAGGAGCGGAGAATGACCCTCGCCCATGAGAACTCCACCGACGTGGCTGAATCCACGAAGGCTGCCACTCCGCAGACTGACGAAGAGATTATCGAGTCCATTGGTGCCTACCAGTTCGGTTGGCACGACCCGGATACCGCTGGCGCTTCCGCGAAGCGTGGCCTGTCTGAAGCGGTCGTTCGCGATATTTCGGCTAAGAAGAACGAGCCGGAGTGGATGCTTGAACGTCGCTTGAAGGCTTTGGAAATCTTCGACCGCAAGCCGCTGCCCACCTGGGGCGCGGATTTGTCGGGCATCGACTTCGACAACATTAAGTACTTCGTTCGCTCCACCGAGAAGCAGGCCCAGACCTGGGAAGACCTGCCGGAGGATATTAAGAACACTTACGACAAGCTCGGCATTCCGGAGGCTGAGAAGCAGCGCCTAGTCGCAGGTGTCGCCGCTCAGTACGAGTCTGAGGTTGTCTACCACCAGATTCGCGAGGATCTGGAGGCCCAGGGCGTTATCTTCCTGGACACCGACACCGCTCTCAAGGAGCACCCGGAGCTGTTTAAGGAGTACTTCGGCACCGTCATTCCGTCCGGTGACAACAAGTTCTCCGCTCTTAACACCGCAGTCTGGTCCGGCGGCTCCTTCATTTACGTGCCGAAGGGCGTCCACGTGGACATCCCGCTGCAGGCATACTTCCGTATCAACACGGAAAACATGGGACAGTTCGAGCGCACGCTCATTATTGTCGACGAAGATGCCTACGTGCACTACGTCGAGGGCTGTACCGCTCCGATTTACAAGTCCGACTCGCTGCACTCGGCTGTTGTGGAGATCATCGTGAAGAAGGGTGGCCGCTGCCGCTACACCACGATCCAGAACTGGTCGAACAACGTCTACAACCTGGTTACCAAGCGCACCAAGTGCGAAGAGGGCGCAACCATGGAGTGGATTGACGGCAACATCGGTTCCAAGGTCACCATGAAGTACCCGGCAGTGTGGATGACCGGTCCGCATGCCAAGGGCGAGGTGCTGTCCGTGGCTATGGCTGGCGAGGGCCAGTTCCAGGACACCGGTGCCAAGATGGTGCACATGGCTCCGCACACGAGCTCCAACATCGTGTCCAAGTCCGTGGCCCGCAACGGTGGCCGCGCTGCCTACCGCGGTCTGGTGCAGGTCAACAAGGGTGCCAAGCACTCGCACTCCAACGTCGAGTGTGACGCACTCCTGGTGGACACGATTTCACGTTCGGACACGTACCCATACGTGGATGTCCGCGAGGACGACGTCACCCTCGGCCACGAGGCAACGGTTTCCAAGGTCTCTGACGATCAGCTTTTCTACCTGATGAGCCGCGGCATCGAGGAAGAAGATGCAATGGCCATGGTCGTGCGCGGCTTTGTCGAGCCCATCGCCAAGGAGCTCCCGATGGAATACGCCCTCGAGCTCAACCGCCTCATTGAACTGCAGATGGAAGGTTCGGTCGGTTAATACCAATGACTACGACGATTAACAACGAAAACCAGGCTGCTCATAGCCGCCGCGTGCTGGCGAACAAGGGCGACGTTTTCTCATCCTTCAACGTGGAGGACTTCGCCGTGCCGCATGGCAAGGATGAAGAGTGGAAGTTCACGCCGCTGCGTAAGCTCCGCGGTCTCCACAACGGCACCGCAGCAGAGCCGGTTGCAGCCTCAATTTCGGTCGAGACTGCTGGTCAGGATGGCGTCGCTGTGGACGTCGTCAAGCGTGACGACGAGCGCCTTGGTCGCGCCGGCGCCCCAACGGACCGCGTGGCAGCACAGGCGTACTCCAACTTCGACGATGCGCACATCGTGACCTTCGCGAAGAACTCGGTGTCCAAGGAGCCTGTCGTCATCGACATCGACGGTCCGGGCGAGGACAAGGTGTCCTACGGCCACATTGTCATTGACGTGCAGTCCCATGCCGAGGCCGTCTGCGTCATTAACTACCGAGGCAGTGGCACGTTCGCGGACAACATCGAGTTCGTAATCGGCGACGGCGCCAAGCTGGGCGTCGTGACCATGGTGAACTGGAACGAAGATGCCGTTCATGGCTCTGCGCACCACGTTCGTGTCGGCCGGGATGCTACGCTGCGCCACACTGTCGCAACGTTTGGCGGCGAGGTTGTCCGTATCGTTCCGCGCGTTGCTTTCACGGCACCCGGCGGCGACGTCGATCTGCTGGGCGTGTACTTCGCCGATGCCGGTCAGTACTTTGAAAACCGCATGCTGGTCGACCACGCTGTGCCGAACTGCCGCTCCAACGTGATGTACAAGGGCGCGCTGCAGGGCGAGCCGAATGTCGCTCATCGTGAGGCCCGCACCGCGTGGGTGGGAGACGTGCTCATTCGTGCAGAAGCTACGGGCACCGACACCTACGAGCTCAACCGCAACCTGCTGCTCACCGAAGGCGCGCGTGCCGACGCAGTTCCGAACCTGGAAATTGAAACCGGTGAGATTGCCGGTGCTGGGCACGCTGCCACCGTTGGCCGCTTCGACGAGGAACAGCTCTTCTACCTGCTCTCGCGTGGTATTCCGGAGCTGGCAGCTCGCCGTCTGGTGGTTCGCGGCTTCTTCAGCGAGGTCATCAACCTGATTCCGGTCGAGTCCGTTCGCGAAAAGCTTGAAAAGCTCGTTGACGAAGAGCTCAACACCGCTGGCTTCTAACCGCTTATCTTCTTTCTCACCCTTTCCGTCCTGTCACCCCGGAAGTGCCGGGGGACAGGCCACTTACACCGATTAAAGGAAAAGATTTCACTATGAGCACTTTGGAAATCCGTAACCTCCACGCGCAGGTGCTGCCGACCGACGAGTCCGCCGAGCCCAAGGAGATTTTGAAGGGCGTCAACCTGACGATTAATTCCGGCGAAACCCACGCTGTGATGGGGCCGAACGGCTCTGGTAAGTCCACCCTGAGCTACACCATCGCAGGTCACCCGCGTTACGAAGTCACCGAGGGCGAGATTCTCCTCGACGGCGAAAACGTGCTGGAGATGAGCGTCGACGAGCGTGCTCGCGCTGGCCTCTTCCTGGCAATGCAGTACCCGGTCGAGGTCACCGGCGTGTCCATGTCCAACTTCCTGCGCTCTGCAGCGACCGCTGTCCGTGGCGAGGCACCGAAGCTGCGCCACTGGGTCAAGGAGGTCCGTGAGGCAATGGCTGACCTGGAGATCGATTCGTCGTTCTCCGAGCGCTCCGTCAACGAGGGCTTCTCCGGTGGCGAGAAGAAGCGTCACGAGATTCTGCAGCTCGACCTGCTGAAGCCGAAGTTCGCCATCCTGGACGAGACCGACTCCGGCCTGGACGTCGACGCTCTGCGCGTTGTCTCTGACGGCATTAACCGCTACCAGGACGAAAACGACGGTGGCATCCTGATCATTACTCACTACCAGCGCATCCTGAACTACGTGAAGCCGGACTTCGTCCACGTCTTCCACGATGGTCGCTTCATCACCTCCGGTGGCCCGGAGCTTGCAGACGAGCTGGAAGAGCACGGCTACGAGAAGTACATCAATGCCTAACGCCGAACTACTCAGCCCATCACTCCGCGAGGACTTTCCGATTCTGTCGCGCACTGTCCGTGACGGAAAGCGGCTGGTCTACCTGGACTCCGGAGCGACCTCGCAGCGCCCCAAGCAAGTCATCGATGCTGAGGTGGAGTTCCTAAGCCACCACAATGCACCGGTGCACCGCGGCGCTTACGAGATCGCTGAGGAGGCCACGGATGCATATGAGGACGCCCGTGAGGCGATTGCGTCCTTCATCGGCGCCGACTACGACGAGCTGGTCTTCACCAAAAACGCCACCGAAGCGTTAAACACAGTGGCATTCGTGCTTGGCGACGACCGCGCAGGTCAGTACCAGGTCGGCGAAGGTGACGAGATTGTCGTCACCGAGCTGGAGCATCACGCGAACTTGGTGCCGTGGCAGGAGCTGGCTCGCCGCACTGGTGCGACACTGCGTTGGTATGGCGTAACTGAAGACGGCCGCATTGACATGGACTCGCTGGAGCTCAGCGAGAAGACCAAAGTTGTGGCCTTTACCCATCAGTCAAACGTCACCGGTGCAGTCACCGATGTGAAGGAAATGGTGCGCCGTGCTCGCGAGGTCGGAGCGCTGGTAGTCCTCGATGCCTGCCAGTCGGTGCCGCATATGCCTGTCGACGTCAAGGATCTCGATGTGGACTTCCTGGCGTTCTCCGGCCACAAAATGCTTGGCCCCAACGGGGTCGGTGCGCTCTACGGTCGCCGGGAACTGCTCGAGGCACTGCCGCCGTTCCTCACTGGTGGCTCGATGATTGAGGTCGTCACAATGGAGAAGACCACCTTCGCGGCGCCTCCGCAGCGCTTCGAGGCGGGTACCATGATGACCTCCCAGGTCGTCGGCCTGGGTGCTGCGGTGAAGTACCTGGATGCCATCGGTATGGATAAGGTAGCTGCTCATGAGCACCACCTGACCGCGCTCGCACTGGAGAAGCTGCAGGAAATTGATGGCGTGACCATCATCGGTCCGACTACTCCAGAACAGCGTGGCTCTGCAGTCTCCTTCAAGGTCGAGGGCATTCACCCGCACGATCTTGGCCAGGTTTTAGACGACCAGGGCGTGTGCATCCGCGTCGGTCACCATTGCGCGTGGCCAATTCACCAAATCCTCAACGCCCAGTCGACCGCCCGGGCATCCTTCTACATCTACAACACGGAAGAGGACGTTCAGGCGCTTGCCGACGCAGTGCGCCATGCACAGAAGTTCTTCGGTGTCACCCCGTAACTTTAAGAAAGGAGAAGGACATGAAGCTCGAGCAGATGTACCAGGAAGTTATCCTGGATCACTACAAGCATCCGCAGCATGCGGGTTTGCGGGAGCCTTTCAATACGGAAGTGCATCACGTCAACCCGTCGTGTGGCGATGAACTCACGCTTCGAGTCACTCTGAACGACGACCTCACCGTCGTCAATGACGTCTCCTATGACGCCGTGGGCTGTTCTATCTCGCAAGCCTCCACCTCAGTTATGGCTGAGGAGATTGTCGGCAAGACTGTCGACGAGGCCATGGCCAAGCTTGCCGAGTTCGAGAAGATGGTAACGTCCCGAGGCAAGATTGAGGGCGATGAGGACATTATCGGCGATGGGATTGCCTTCGCTGGAGTTTCTAAGTACCCCGCCCGCGTGAAGTGCGCTCTTCTCGGTTGGAAGGCTTTCCAGGCCGCGACCGCTGAGGCTCTGGCCAACGCCGCTGAAGGCAACGGCGTTGGTACCGCGACTGTAACCGTTACCAATGACGAGGAAGGCCATCGCCATGACTGAACCAATCGCTAATGACGCCACCTCGCCCGCACAGCCTGATGCTGTCGACGAGGACACCATGACCACTGGTGCTCCGATTGATGAGGGGGATGCGTACGAGTCCATCACCGTCCCGCCGGCACCGGAGCAGACCGAAGCCGATAACAAGCTGGCCATCCAGGTTGAAGAGGCAATGTACGAGGTTGTTGACCCGGAACTCGGAGTCAACGTCGTGGACCTGGGCCTGGTATATGACATCTGGATTGAAGAAGGCGACATTGCCGCTATCTTCATGACACTCACGTCCCCGGCCTGCCCGCTGACCGATATGCTCACCGACCAGACTGCCTCCGAGGTTATGAAGGTCGAGGGTATCCGCGACTTCCGCCTCAACTGGGTCTGGTCCCCGGCATGGGGCCCACACATGATCACTGAGGACGGCCGCGAGCAGATGCGCGCTCTCGGTTTCTCGGTCTAGATGATCAGTGACAGCGGTGATTAGGGAACCGCTACGCTAAAAGTGCTTGGCGACGAGCTCCTGGCTCGTTCAGCTAGGCACTTTTTCGTTTGTTTTTTTGAGTTGCTGACTGCGTTTATGGCCGGGATCGGTAGGGCGATGCGAGTTACTGACTGCATTTATGTCAAAAATGGCTCAAAAAATGGCCTGAAAGCGTCATAAACTTGCACAGTTTCACATCTGCAGCCCGTATTCACACGAGCATCCCCGCAATTTTTTCAAGCTGTCCGACTCGGAGTTAAAAACGACCCCACCTGGCACTGAAAAGTGCCAAGCGGGGTCGCTATTGTCTTCGACTGCTAATCCAAGTTGTGAGAGTTAGATGCGAGATGCATAGCTACTCGCATCTATTCACAGCTCTTCGCAGCTATTCGCGAGTCATGTCTGCGGTGGCCGGGTCAACGAGCTTGGAGCCCGTGACCTTCTTATGGATAAACCACAGCAGGACGAAGACCGGGATACCCAGGTACGGAGTGAGGATAGCGAAGATATTCTCGCCAGTGCGAATCGGATCAAGTGCCTGTCCGGCCACCACAAAGAAGCACATAATCAGTGCCAGCACAGCACCGGCGGGGAAAAAGTTCGCCTTGTAGGGAAGCGAATCCAACGGGATATTCTGGGCCTTCAGACACTTGCGGAAGCGGTAGTGGCTGAAAGAGATACCAAACCAGGTGATAAAGCCCGCGAGCGCAGACAGCGTCAGCAAGAAGGTGTACGCCACACCATCGCCTACCAATGAGGTAATGAAGCCAGCCATACCGATGACAGCGGTGGCAATCAGAGCGCGCAGCGGAACGCCATGCCCAGAAAGCTTGCCAAAGTAACGCGGAGCGTGTCCCTGACGGGCCAGGGAAAACAGCATACGAGTGGACACATACATACCGGAGTTACCCGCGGACAAGACCGAAGTCAGAATAACGGCGTTCATCAGGCCAGCGGCAATCGCGATACCTGCGCGTTCAAAGACCAGGGTGAACGGTGAAATGGAAATATTGTCCTCGGCGGCATTCAGAAGATTCGGGTCCGTGTACGCAATAAGGAAACCAATAACAGCGATGGCACCGATGTAGAACAGCAGGATACGCCAGAAGATAGTGCGAATCGCGCGGGGAATCGTACGCTCAGGATCTTCAGCCTCACCTGCTGCTACGCCAACCATCTCGGTGCCCTGGAAGGAGTATCCGGCTACAACGAAGACAGCCAACAGTCCCATTCCGCCATTGACGAATGGGGCGTCGCCCGTGGTCCAGTTTTCGAAGCCGGGGGAGGAGCCGCCCAAGATGCCGAAAATCATGCCGACACCAAGAACGAGGAAGACGATGACGGTAATGACCTTGATGGTCGCAAACCAGAACTCACCCTCGCCGAATGCACGTGCGGACAGGGCGTTCAGCCCGAATAGAATCGCGAGGAAGAGCGCGGACCAGATGATTGAAGGCACATCCGGGAACCAATAGCGCATCACCAGCGCAGCAGCGACGAGCTCTGCGGCCACAGTAATCGCCCAGTTAAACCAGTAGTTCCAGCCCATGGCAAAGCCGAAGGATTCTGAGACGTATCGGCGACCGTACTCCTGGAAGGAACCGGGCACCGGCAGGTAAGCGGCCATCTCGCCGAGAGACTGCATAACCAGCCACACCATGATGCCGATAAGAGCGTAAGCGATAAGCGCACCGCCTGGACCGGCCTGCGAAATGGTCGCACCGGAGGCAACAAACAGGCCCGTACCAATGGCACCACCAATGGCAATCATGTTCAGGTGGCGAGCTCTCAGCCTGCGCTGAAGCTTATGGTTTTGTGAGGAAGTCTCCTCAGATTGCGTCGAAGTCATTCATTTATCATAAGCGTTTGTACTCCGGTGAATGCAAAAACCACACCGCTTTAATTGTTGGTATCACCCCACAAATCGGCTGATGTATATACTCCCGGTCAACGAGTTCTCCATCTCCCAGGTCCCCGCACAAACCCTGCGATGAGCTTTCCGCACGTACGCGGACTCATTTTCAGCAAAGGCACGGCCACTTTCGCCATAGCGCGAAGCGTCGTCAGTGGGGATGTCCCTATCAAATAGGCAAACACGTCCTTTTCCGGCAACGAAAAGAACGCCCGAAAAAACGCACCCGTCTGTCGTGCATCGAACCCCAGCAACGCCGCGAGCCCACGTTCGCGTAGCCATCGCTGCAATCGCATGCTTAACGACGTCCCCAGCGTCCGGCTTCCCTTCTTTTCCATATCGGCCAAGAAGCGGTCGACATCTTCGATAACCGAACCCACCGAGTAACCAGTGGCAGGATGCATCCAACCACCAGCAAAGCCGAAGAGGGTGCCCATGGATGGTCCACTGTGCGTCAAGGCGCCACAGCGAGAGGGAAGGTTTGCCAATAGGGGAAAGGACACCACTTCTTCGTCGATGGCCAGATCTTCCGAAAGCCCCAGGGACTTCAACCGTACACTTTGGCGTCTACGCAACAGCGCTAGAAGTACGGAGTCATCGGCCTCACCGCCGCTGCCGACTGGCGCACCGGCTTCGCCACGATACCCGTCAACCATAGGAGTCGGAGTAGCGAGGATAGTCTCTTCAATGAGGAAGGTCCTGTCATCCAAGAAAATGCGATAGGAGAAACTAGCCGGCTCTGTCGCTGGGGCAACCGGTTCGGCCGGAGTGAAGTCCATGAGGACTGCGCGGCGGTGGGCGCTGGGGACGTCGTCAAGCGAAAAGATGTGCCCGATGGCGAGCTGCCGTACCTGCCCACCTCGCCCGACTGCGGCGTGCGTGCGCCCGGTGGTGACAATTGTGATGTCAGTACCCGTGGTTTCGGAATCGGTGAGTGCGCGGCGTTCGATGTGGAAACCGCCAAGTTCTTGCAGGCAGTCCTTGTTAACAACGCCGTAGTTACGGGTGAGCTGACGTTCGGTGCCGTCGGCAAGAATGACGCTGGGTTGAAAAGTGGCGGCGAGGAAGTCGCTGGGCAACCAGTCGGGGAGTTGGTCGCACCAGAGACCAATCGTCGAGGGCAGTGTGCCACCGGCTGGGTCATAAGCGGTGACATCCCAGCCGCGAGCGGATGCACGGTGGGCGGCGATTCTTCCGGCGGGCCCGAGGCCGACGACGGAGGCGGTCACGGGAAATGAAGCCATAACTGGTAGGCTACTCGTTCGTGATTGTGACCCATGACCTTGAAGTCCGAGTCGGCGCCCGTACCCTGCTCACTGCGCCGGGTGAGCAGCTGCGCGTCCAGCCGGGAGACCGGATTGGACTCGTCGGGCGAAATGGTGCTGGCAAAACGACGACTATGCGTATTCTCTCCGGTGAAACTGAGCCCTACGGTGGCTCAGTAGTGCGCTCTGGCTCGATTGGTTACCTGCCACAGGACTCGCGCGAGGGCAACATCGACATCTCCGCCCGTGACCGTGTGCTGTCGGCGCGAGGCCTTGACCAAATCCGCCGCAGCATGGATCGCCAACAGGAGATCATGGAGACCGCGACCACTGACACGAAGCGCGATGCGGCGATTCGGAAGTTTTCGCGTCTCGAGGAGCGCTACCACGACCTCGGCGGCTACGAGGCGAACGCCGAGGCAGCCCGCATTTGCGACGCGCTGGGGTTGCCGGAGCGCGTACTCGACCAGCCGCTGAAGACGCTTTCGGGTGGTCAGCGCCGCCGCGTCGAGCTTGCTCAGATTCTCTTCGCCGCTACCGAAGGCTCGGGCAAGTCCGCCACGACGCTGCTTCTCGACGAGCCGACGAACCACCTCGATGCGGATTCGATTACCTGGCTGCGCGAATTCCTCAGTAAGCATGAGGGCGGCTTGATTATGATTTCGCACGATGTTGAGCTGCTCGAGGCCGTGTGTAACAAAGTCTGGTTCCTCGATGCGGTGCGCGCCGAAGCTGATGTGTACAACATGGGCTGGAAGAACTACCTGTCGGCACGCGCGACCGATGAGGCTCGACGTCGCCGTGAATTCGCTAACGCGGAGAAGAAGGCCAGCGCACTGCGCAAGCAGGCCGAGAAGCTAGGCGCGAAGGCGACGAAGGCTCGTGCGGCCAAGCAGATGGTGGCTCGTGCTGAGCGCATGATGGACAGTCTCGACGAGGTCCGCGTCGAGGATAAAGTCGCCCACATTTCCTTCCCAGAGCCGGCCCCCTGTGGCAAGACTCCGCTCAACGCCACGGGACTGACCAAGATGTATGGCTCGTTGGAGGTCTTCGCCGGTGTTGATCTTGCGATTGACAAGGGTTCCCGCGTGGTTGTCCTCGGCTTCAATGGTGCTGGTAAGACGACGCTGCTGAAGCTACTCGCCGGTGTGGAGCGCACCGATGGCGAAGGCGGCATTGTCTCCGGCCACGGCCTGCGCATCGGCTATTTCGCCCAGGAGCATGACACGATTGACCCGGACAAGACTGTCTGGGAAAACACGGTCTACGCCTGCCCTGACGTCAACGAGCCGGAACTGCGGAGCCTGCTCGGTGCCTTTATGTTCTCCGGCGACAAGCTGCAGCAGCCAGCGGGAACCCTCTCCGGTGGTGAGAAGACACGTCTGGCGCTGGCGACGCTGGTTAGCTCCCGCGCAAACGTCCTGCTTCTCGACGAGCCCACTAACAACCTCGACCCGCAGTCCCGCGAACAGGTTCTCGATGCACTTCGCACTTACACCGGGGCCGTCGTTCTGGTTACCCACGATCCAGGTGCGGTCAAGGCGCTAGAGCCCGAGCGCGTCATCGTGCTTCCCGACGGCACCGAAGACCTCTGGAGCGACGACTACATGGAAATCGTCGAGCTGGCTTAAGACGGATCCATTGGCCCTGGCAGGTAACCGTCCTGCTGAGCGAGCCTATACATCTCCGACTTGTTAAGGCTGTTCTCGGCCCGGCCAGCTGCCGCATACTTGGCTCGAATACGACCCAAGTAGTCCAACACGGTGTTCGGTGTCAGCCCTGTCATCGACGCGACTCGCTTCGTCGACTCACCGGAGGCGTAAAGCTCCAGTACCTCACGCTGGCGTTCCGACAAATCGACAGAGTCGAGCAGGGGATCAGAGTCAACTACCGATGCCCATTCTGTAGTCAGCGCACCCTTGCCAAGTGCCGCCAGCCGTACTGCAGACACGATTGTCTCCCGGGTTTCCGATTTTTGCACAACCCCCATCACTCCGGTACGCACTGCCTTTCGGACAAGGTATGGGCTTTCAGCTGACGAGAGGATGAGCACGTGATCGGTAACCAATTCCAGCGACAGAACGTTCTGCGCTGGATCTGAATTATCCGCCAGCCGTAGATCCAGCACGACCACATCCAGGCGGTCATCGGTGCCCACATCGGCCAGTAGCTCCGGCACAGTTTGATAACAGCCGACGAGCTCAAAGTCTGGCTCTGCAGAAAGCAGGGTTTCGAGCCCCTGCAGAGTCAAGGCATGATCATCAATCGCAGCAACGCGAAGCAAACGATCCGACTGCACGCTGTAATCTCCGATGTTGTCGGAGTCAATTGCAGCCGAGACGTCGATGGAAGCATTGCTCATTCCCGCAATATTCTCCCTAGTCACGTGACATCACTATCCTCTCACCGGCTTCATCAAACCTTTGCACTCCATTGTCATCAGAAATAGATGCAAATGCACGTCTGCCCGGGGGCAATAGGCGAATTGTTACCGATCCTTCTTCGGCGTTATCGATTGCTTCGAGGAAGTTCGGCATCAACTTGGCCACCGCGGAATCGTCGTCGACAAGCGGAATACGGCGCACATCGGTGCTATCGGAAACGGCCTGCGTGTGATTGCGGTCATCGAGGAGCCGGACATGAACACCTCTTGCGCGGGCATCCCAAACAGCTTGGTGAAGGGACCCAACATTTAGATGCGGCGAACGTAGGACGTCTCGGAGAAGCTGCTCTGTAAGCCGCGCACGCAACTGCAGTCGCGGGGTCGGTTCTTCCAAAACTGCAGCGGCGCTAAAAATGGGGCCGACCCGGCGCTGCAGCCATTCGTAGTTACTCTGGCTGCTAATTTCGTACTCTTTTGCGGCCCCGGCAGCGTACAGCGCACGATTATAATCCTGAATAGACTGCGGAACGGTGCGCATAAAAAAGCGGACCATGATGGACGTCAAAATTCCCGCGACCAACATCACGGAGCGAACTAACAGGTCAACTCCAGAGATACTGATGTGGGTCGTATCCGAGGGGGCAAAGGGGAAGAACTTGAGAAGCTCCACCATGATCGCGCCACCGAGCACTGAATTCAGCGCAACCCAGGGGCGGCCGCGGATGGCGAGCAATGCAGATGCAAAAGAAATTAAGCTAAAGTGCCAGAAATACGACCATTCCAAATTATTTGGAATGGGCTGGTAGAGCCCCACCACAGCTAATACAACGATCGCGACACCAGTTACGATTGCACGGGCTAACGGCAATTGTGAATGGCGGCCATACATAATCAGCCCGAGAAGGCCGATCGCTAATGCCAGACTGATTTGCCCGGCCGCGGTAAATAATTGTCCATTACTGACTAGAACCATGAACAACACGCCGACGATCGCGCCGTAGAACTGCCAGGAAAAAACAATTGACATTCCCATGAGGTCATACAGCGATGTCGTGTGAGCGGAGGAATCGACTACATCTTCCTCTTCCACAGGAGAGGTATTACCGTGCCATTTGAGAATAACCTGAGTACCTTTCCCAGGCTTTGAATTAACGAGAGCATCTCCACCGCGAAGGGCCTCCATTCGCCCTTTAACGCTCAACCGGATACCTGCACGATGCGGGTCAATTCCCTCGGGGTCGAACCCGGTGCCATCGTCACGAAAATCAATGGACACCTCTCCCGAGGCAACACGAATGTGGCATTTCTTTTCCGCTGCGGCACCTGCGTGACGCTTGGCATTATTTGCCACCTCGGTTGCGGCTAATAGGAACGTGTTAGCAACTTCTCCTGGCAGCCGAACTGGACCGCCTTCTTCGCTGGTGTCTAGCGTTACCGAAATGTCGGGGCTCACCGACATCAATTGCGCCCGTACAGCCTCAGCAAAAGTTCTACCGCTTACTGTTTGCCGAGGCGAGAAAAACAGCCCAGTCTGCTCGTCTAGCGAGAAGTCAATCTTAGAGCCCTTACCGATTGCAGACAGTGCGGCCAATACATAGTCATGGACATAGGCGTTGAAGCTGCTCATCGCCTCGCCGCGGACACGCATACGCTCCGCTCTCTCATTGACCTTCCGAGAGTTCTCGTAGGTGAAGTCAATAAGCCTTGCGACGGGTTGTGCAGAGCCTGCAATAATCACAAATGGAAAAGTGTTGATGAGATTGAAACCAACATCCGACAACATGTCGAGCCAAAAAGTGTGTCCCAGCAACCACGAATTAATGACCGCAATAAGTCCGGGAACAAATACCATCACGGACAAACTGATGTGGAGTGGCACTGTCAGAGCAAATGCAGCGAGGGCTAAACCTGAAAATGGGCTATACCAGAGCGCATTTCCAACGAGGTTATGAGGGAGATCCCAATAGGTTGAAACCAACATCAGGAAAACCAACATGATGTACATCGGCACACGCAGTGCGGTAATAAGGCCTCTCCGCGTATTATTAATCACAGCCCAAATCAGCAACATATCGCTGAGAATGAATATGAGCAGTGATGCAAAAGGGAACCAGTGTCTCAGAAAGTTTTCAAAGGGGACAGAACGAACAGCCGATTCAACCTGCCACAAAAAGCCGGTGACGGCAATAATAATCGCGCCGGATCGCAGCACAGACATTTCAATTGATGGTGACTGTCCGGCAAGTGCCGAATCGGGATTCCACCTCTCCATGCGACAATCACATTCCTTTTGCTTATTGCCACTAGATAAAACTAATTAGTCTCTACATTCGGTATGAAGCCGAGCGAAATTCTGAAGAATACGCCCACTTCGAGCAACATCCAACTGTCGCGCGGCCGACACCGCTTCAAGATCTGTTCCTGGTAAATAGTAGCCCTCATTTGCGTAAATCTGGAGACGCTGGGCAAACGTGTTGGCATGTAATTCCGGGTGAAACTGCGTCGCATATGCATTGCGGCCCAACCGAAACATCTGTACGGGGCAGTCCTTTCCAGTTGCCAACAACGTAGCGTCGCCAGGCAGTTCTTCGATGGCCTCCTTGTGGCCGACGATGGCGTGAAAGTGGGCCGGTAAACCATCAAGAATTGGATCTGATTCGCCATCTGGAGTTGCAGCTACTTCGATTACAGCTGCCTGCTCCCCGTGCTTGCGGGAGACACGGCCATGGCCAGCAGTACCGAGCAGGCCGACGCCATAACAAGCTCCGAAGAAGGGGAAGTCTCGTTCGAGCACTTCTGCCAACAAATCCTCGAACCAGGTTTCGACTTCCTTCTGTAGATAGCTCTTATCGTCATCAGAGGCGTTAAAGGGACCTCCGCCAACGATTACGCCCGAGTAGTTATCTAGATTCAGATTCCCCGGACGAGACTGTTCCAGGCGAATTTGATGCAACTTTGCCGGCGCCAATGCACACCTCCTGGCAAATGAGAGATGTTCAGCGTGAGCTGCGGCATCTTCGCCGCGTGTGGAAAGCAAGAGGAAGGGCTTGGCGGAGGTAGACATTTGCGGGAACAAATTTCGTGAAAAAGGGAGCTAGAGGGGGACGGAGACTACTGCACCACTAGCAGGCTCGGATTGGCTGCATGCGTACATACGTGCATAAATCGGGGGATGATTGACGAGACGGCCTGGAGGTCCACATCAGATACCTTTAGTCGAATCGCATCGACTTCCTCCGGGTCAAAGTAACCGACGTCGGTGTAGAAAGACATTCTGCGGAGCAGTCCGTTGGCATTCATCTCCGGATGAAATTGGGTAACCCAGTTATTCGATCCGATCGAGTACATCTGCACCGGACAGGTTGGGCCTGTGGCAAGCAAAGTCGCGTGATTTGGAAGTTCCGCAACGGATTCCTTGTGGCCAGTCAACGCATAAAAAACCGGAGGCAACACCGAAGCTATTGGATCCTGAGTGGCAGCTTCGGTGAGCTCTACCCGGGTAGAACCCGCTACTTCGCCGTGACGCAGGTTAACCAAACCGCCCGAAGTAAAGGCCGTGTAGCTAGCGCCGTAGCAGATAAGCAGTGCGGGGACAGGACTCCTAAGTACGTCGTAAAGCACATCGTGCGAATACTTCTGCAGCCCCGAATGCTCAAGGTCGGTGATGTTAAATGGGCTGCCTCCGACGAATACGCCGTCATAGGAGGTCAGGTCGGGCAACTTAGCGCCGACAGCGTCGATGGTAAACAGATCCAACTGGCTGGGCTCAAGCCCGGTGGAATCCAGAAAGTCCTGGTACTCGGCTTGCCCCGCACCATCTGCGGGGCGGAGCGCCACCAACAAAAACTTACCCACACTCATAAATAGACAGCTTAGTCCATATTGGGTGAAATCTATGCATTGTCACCGGTCAAACGGGGTAAATGCACGGCAGAAAGCCGAAACCCGCTCCCGTATTAGGGGAGCGGGTGGTACGTAACGCTATCAGGCCTAGCCTGAGTGGCTAGTCCTTGCGCCGTAAGCTGTCTTCAACTAAATCAAGCACGGAATCCAATTCGTCGACAGTGCGACCAGATGCCAGACGAACGATGATGCCATCGAGCATCAGCTCGAGAAAAAGCTGCATCGTGCGAACCGAATAATCCGACCGTAGGGAGCCGGATGAGGATGTCTGGGTCAATCGGTGGGCAACAGCGTCATCCAATTGATCCTGATGGCCCAACCATTGGCCCTTAAACTCCGGATCGCTGCGAAGGCGACGGGCAATCTCAAGGCGAGTTCCCAGCCAGCCATGCTTGTCTGGGTTCGCCACGATATCACGCATTACTTCCACTAAGCCGGAAGCCTCCGCGACTTCCGCCATATTTGCGGCATCTTCTTCGGCCAATGCTAAGAACAGACCTTCTTTGGATCCGAAGTGATGGAAAATAGCACCGCGAGACTTACCGGTAGCGGACTCCAGACGAGAGACCGTTGCGCCGTCGTAGCCGAATTCTGCAAAGCACTGCCGAGCGCCGTCGAGAATTTCGTGCCGCCGTTGAGCTAAATCCTGGTTACTCACTTTTGGCATAAGGAAACTCTTTTCTTGCCGGCGACGCCCAGGGACATGTTTCACTGCATGACGTGGCAGCGCCATTCCTATACTTCCCAAGCCTCATTTTGGTTGGGGTAGAGAAACCCGAGGCCGGCAGGGCGCTAGCCCGTGGGGTATGAATCCGCGGGCTAGCGCTACCTACCGGCCTCTAGAAGCGCTGCTTGTAACAAGCCCTAGCGCGCACGAGTCAAAGGGAAACTAGTTGCCCTTGATCATGTTGCGCAGGACGTACTGCAGAATACCGCCGTGGCGGTAGTAGTCAGCCTCACCAGGGGTATCGATGCGGACCACAGCGTCGAAGTCGAAGGACTCGCCGTTTTCCTTGGTAACCGTAACCTTGACGGTCTTCGGGATGGAGCCGTTGTTCAGCTCCTCCAGACCAGCGATGTCGAAGGTCTCAGTGCCATCGATGCCCAGGGACTTCCAGGACTCACCCTCCGGGAACTGCAGCGGAACAACGCCCATGCCGATGAGGTTCGAGCGGTGGATACGCTCGAAGGACTCAGCGATAACAGCCTTGACGCCCAGCAGCAGGGTGCCCTTAGCTGCCCAGTCACGGGAGGAACCGGTGCCGTATTCCTTACCACCAACGACGACCAGCGGAGTGCCAGCCTCCTTGTAGTTCATGGCAGCGTCGTAGATGAAGGCCTGCGGGCCACCCTCCTGGGTGAAGTCGCGGGTGTAGCCACCGGTAACACCGTCAAGCAGCTGGTTCTGCAGGCGGATGTTAGCGAAAGTGCCGCGCACCATGACCTCGTGGTTACCACGACGGGAACCCAGGGAGTTGTAGTCCTTGCGCTCAACGCCCATGGAGTCGAGGTACTGAGCAGCCGGGGTGCCCGGCTTAATGGAGGAAGCCGGGGAGATGTGGTCGGTGGTCACCGAGTCACCCAGGGCAGCAAGGACGCGAGCGCCCTTGATGTCGGAAACCGGTGCCGGCTCCATTTCCATCTCGTCGAAGTACGGTGCCTTGCGGATGTAGGAGGACTTGTCATCCCAAGCGAAGGTCTTGCCCTCCGGGGTCGGCAGGTTCTGCCAGCGCTCGTCACCAGCGAAGACATCCTTGTAGTCCTCGTCGTACAGCTCGGAGGAGATGGAGGCCTCGATGGTTGCTTCGATCTCTTCGGTGGACGGCCAAATGTCGCGCAGGAAGACATCGTTGCCCTCTGCGTCCTGACCCAGGGCGTCGGTTTCGAAGTCGAAGTCCATGGTACCGGCGATCGAGTAGGCGATAACCAGGATCGGGGAAGCCAGGTAGTTCATCTTCACGTCAGGGGAGATGCGGCCTTCGAAGTTACGGTTACCGGACAGAACCGCGGTAGCAGCCAGGTCGGCCTCGTTGATGGCGGAGGAAATCTCAGCCGGCAGCGGACCGGAGTTACCGATACAGGTTGCACAACCGAAGCCGGACAGGTAGAAGCCCAGAGCCTCGAGGTCCTTCCACAGGTCAGCGCGCTTGAAGTAGCCGTTAACAACCTGGGAGCCCGGAGCACAAATGGTCTTGACCCACGGCTTTGCCTGCAGGCCCTTCTCGACAGCCTTGCGTGCCAACAGACCAGCGCCAATCATGACCGACGGGTTGGAGGTGTTGGTACAAGAGGTGATGGAAGCGATAGCGACCATACCGTGGTCGAGCGTGTACTCGCCGCCCTTCGGGGAAGTGACGGTAATCGGGGAGCTCGGGCGACCTTCAGCGCCGTTAGCGGCGGACTCGCCGTGGCCCTCGCGGGACTCGTTGTAGTCTGCGGCCAGCTCGGAGGTCGGTGCGGAAGCCTTGACAGCGCCCTTAATCTCGCCGTCGGAGTAGTTGTGCAGGTCCTTGCGGAACTGCTCCTTGGCGGAAGCCAACTCGATGCGGTCCTGCGGACGCTTCGGGCCAGCGATGGACGGAACGACGGTGGACAGGTCCAGCTCGAGGTACTCGGAGTACTCAGCCTCCGGAGTGTTCTCGTCCAACCACATACCCTGAGCCTTGGCGTAAGCCTCGACGCGCTCCAGGGTCTCCTTGTCACGGCCAGTCAGGGCCAGGTACTTGACGGTCTCATCGTCGATCGGGAAGATTGCGGCGGTGGAACCGAACTCTGGCGACATGTTACCGATGGTCGCACGGTTGGCCAGCGGCAGCTTGGAGACGCCAGCGCCGTAGAACTCTACGAACTTGCCGACGACGCCGTGCTGGCGCAGCATATCGGTGACGGTGAGCACAACGTCGGTTGCGGTAACACCCGGCTGAATGTCGCCAGTCAGCTTGAAGCCAACGACGCGCGGAATGAGCATGGAGATTGGCTGGCCAAGCATTGCGGCCTCAGCCTCAATACCACCGACACCCCAGCCCAGGATGCCCAGGCCGTTCTGCATGGTCGTGTGAGAGTCAGTACCAACACAGGTGTCCGGGTATGCCAGGCCGTTGTTCTCGAAGACAACGCGAGCCAGGTACTCGATGTTGACCTGGTGGACAATACCGGTTCCCGGAGGAACAACGCGGAAGTTGGAGAATGCGCCAGTACCCCAACGGAGGAACTTGTAGCGCTCATCATTGCGCTGGTACTCAATTTCGACGTTCTTAGCCAGAGCGTCTTCGCTACCGAAGGCCTCGATGATGACCGAGTGGTCGATGACCATCTCTGCCGGGTTCAGCGGGTTAACCTGATCCGGGTCGCCGCCGAGAGTCTTAACAGCCTCACGCATGGTAGCCAGGTCAACAACACAGGCGACGCCGGTGAAGTCCTGCATAATAACGCGAGCAGGGGTGAACTGAATCTCGATCGACGGATCAGCCGAAGGAACCCAGTTGGCGACAGCCTTGATGTGCTCCTCAGTGATGTTGGCGCCATCTTCGTTGCGCAGCAGGTTCTCACCGAGAACCTTCAACGAGTAAGGCAGCTTCTCCATACCCGGCACGGCGTCAAGAGCGAAGTAGTCATAAGACTTGTCTCCGACCTCAAGCTTGCGCAGGGCGTTGAAAGAGTTCTTGCTTTCAGCCACAGTCAGCTCCATTTCTATTCGGGTGAATTGTCGCCTTAACTGAAGAGTCCGGCACTCGAATTTCGGCTCTCCACAAGGCATAGGTGCGATCACGCCGCCCCTTATCAACCAATTAAAGCAATAATCACGACGCGGGGCACACGAGCCCACACACACGTTTTTAAGGAAGCGTTACCGTCCTTGCATCAACAATAACAGTACGAACGTTCTGTATGTAGATTGCTCGCGGCGCGCCGAGTCACGCTACCCCCGTTCACATCCAGAGCAGGCCATTATAGATAGGACAAACGAAGCAGCATCTCCGCCAAATTGGGGCGCGTGGAAACCATTCTCACGCAAAACAGGAGCACGATACGGAAGGCAATTAATGCATACGCCAGCAGATTCACAGGCAGCGAAAGAAACCGTCGAGAAGGTGGTCGCTCAGCTACGCACCGACAACATCGTGACAAATAACCCACAGCTCCGAGAAGCGGTCAAGCCAATTGTCGACGATGCAGCAAATCGGGGGGTGCCCAATTTCAATATCATCTACCTAGATAGCGAGAAGATTTACCCCGTCGCCGAACAAAAGAACACCGACATCTTTTCCTTTGCCCGCCAAGTAGCGGACCAAGTCGGCGGCACCACTGTCGTGCGCACACCGGGCAATGTGGCCACCGCATCTGCCGATTTCCCCCGCGCAGCCATTGAACGCGCCGACCACGCAATGATGGAGACTCCACGAGACTATCCGGCGGGTCTCGATGCCTATTTGCACGAGCTCACTAACTACGTCGTCCCGTGGACTCTTTACAGCCTCATCGCAGGCGTCGTTATCGTCGCACTCTTCGTCGGGCTGACGTTCTACTGGCTACGCACACGCCCAACCGCCTAAGAGTTCGCTTTACGACGGACGCTGGAGTTAACGGCCCCACTGAACACATTCACCGTCCCCGGTTTTCCACCTCACGGCAAGGGACAGGGTAAATGCCCCAAAAACTGGTAGCAGTGGAGAACTCAGTCACTATCTCAATTGGATAACACTGTTGCAGTCGCCGTAACCGTGTCAACGATTTTCGCCAAGGTCAAGCATGAGCGCTTGACCTTTTCTTATGTCCGGTACCCCAGGTAAAGGTCCGCGGCAGTCCGGCACGCCGATAAGTCATCACATAGTGACATAATTCACACAGAAAACTGGGGCTCATCATAACCGCAGGCCACGGCATATAACGAAACGGTTACAAAGTGGGGGACAGTTGGTAATTTTGTTACTTATGTTTTTTTAGAGCTTTTTGACCCGTAAAGTGCTTCGTGATGCCAATAGTGGACTCAAGGGTCCAGTATTGACCAATGAAAACTCGCGGGAGCGCCGCTGTTGCTTTTGGTTCTGGTTTCGGTTCGACGTTTTTCGAAGTTCCACTCAAGACCTGGAGGCAACAATGGGAAGATATCCAACGATGGGGAAGTCGCTGGTGTCGATTCTGAGGCGTGAACGCACCCATAGGAGAAATGTAGGAGTAACGCGGTGCCGAGTAATCGCAAAGTCCGTGCATCATATTGGACTCGTCCAATTGCCGGTATTATCACGGCGGGTCTTCTGGCGACGAACACTCAGGTCGCAGCTGCACAACCACTGAATCCGAGCGACGCCCAGATCCGTCAAGCGCGTGAGGCGGCCTCTAACGCCGAGTCGTACTTGCAGTCCCTGGTCGCCGAGGTAACTTCCAGCGAGCGCCGGGTATCTGACCTCGAGCTACGCATGGGCACTCTCCGCGAGGATGTCAACAAGGCCATGGTGGACCTTGAGAACGCTCGAGATGCCGCTAACCGTGCGCGCGAGGCGGTCGACGAGGCGCGAACCCAACTCGACCGTTCCCGCGCTGAGCTCGCTAGTGCCCAGAAGCAGTTCGACGAGCTAGCCCGCACCATCATGCGCCAGGGACGTTCCAGTGGCTCGATTCTCGAGGGTGCGCGAGATGCATCCGAGGCTATTAACCGCCTGTCCGCCTTGCGTCGCGAAGCGGATCGTCAAGAGCAGACCGTTGACTCTCTGGATAAGAATCGCACCGAGGCTGCTAACCAGGAGTCCACGCTTCGCAAGAAGAGTGACGAGGCTCAGCAGGCGGAGGCCACCGCAAATCAGCGAAACACCGATGCTCAGAACGCGTACTCCGAGGCAAACGAGGAGCTTCAGAAGGAGCAAGCTGATTACCAGCAGGCTCAGGTCGATCGCGATGCCGCAAAGGCATCTTTGGATGCAGCCCGAAACGCGGTCAACGAGCTGAACTCCCAGCGCCAGAATTATGAGAACGAGCAGGCCCGCAAGGAAGCGGAAGACGCCGCTGCCAAGAAGGCCGCTGAGGAAGCCGCAGCTAAGACTCGCGCCGAGGCGCAGTCGAACCAGACTGATGAGGATTCCTCTTCTGAGTCCACAGATGAAAGCTCTAGCACCACTGGTTCTACGGGCTCGACTGATTCCACTAGCTCTACCGACTCGACTGGTTCTACGGCCTCCACTGGCTCTGACAGCTCCACCGGCTCCACTGGCTCTGACAGCTCCACCGGCTCCACTGGCTCTGACAGCTCCACCGGCTCCACCAGTTCCTCTGAGACGACCGAATCTTCGGATTCCTCTGAGTCCACCGATACCTCGGATTCGTCTAGCACCGGCAGCTCGTCGTCAAGCGGCACCCCGGCACAGACTGTGGCGCCGACGAATCCGGAGACCGGTCAGAGCACCTCGGGTTCTTCCAGCCAGAAGGTCGAGACTGTCATCGCACGCGCGATGGGGCAGCTCGGTGTCCCATACGCATGGGGCGGTGGCAACGCCAACGGCCCGACCAAGGGCATCCGTGACGGCGGAGTAGCTGACTCCCACGGCGACTACAACAAGATTGGTTTCGACTGCTCGGGCCTGACTCTGTACGCCTACGCCGCTGTCGGCATTGACCTGCCTCACTACACCGGCTACCAGTACCAGCGCGGAAAGCACTACCCGGCATCTCAGATGAAGCGTGGTGACCTGCTGTTCTGGGGCCCGAATGGTCATGGCCACGTCGCTATCTACCTGGGCGATGGCAAGATGATTGAGGCACCGCAGTCCGGTTCTGTGGTTAAGATCTCGCCAGTCCGTTATAACGGAATGACACCGAACGTTGTCCGCCTCGTCTAGTTTCTAACGACGTGTTCTACAGGTCGGGCGACCGACCTAAAGAAGGGTTTCTCTGTGACCTACCCAACGCCCACTGACCACACGGACCTCGAGCGCGCATACGCGGAGCTGGGGAAGGTTGTGGTTGGCCAGGAGCACCTGATTAAGCAGCTCTTCATCGCGATGCTCGCAGGAGGTCATGTCCTGCTCGAAGGTGTTCCGGGTGTTGCGAAAACTCTGGCAGTGTCTACTTTTGCCACAGTGATGGGTGGGTCCTACTCCCGCATCCAGTTCACTCCGGATTTGGTGCCATCAGATATTGTCGGCACCCGGATTTTCCGCCAGGACACCTCGGAGTTCATTGTCGAGCCCGGCCCGGTCATGTCAAATATCGTGCTCGCTGATGAAATCAACCGCGCACCGGCGAAGGTGCAGTCGGCACTGCTGGAAGTCATGGCAGAGCACCAGGTGTCCATCGCAGGGGAGTCCACGCCAGTACCGGAGCCGTTTTTGGTTCTGGCCACGCAAAACCCAATCGAAAACCAGGGTGTCTACCCACTGCCGGAGGCCCAGCGGGACCGTTTCCTATTTAAGGTCCTCGTGGGTTACCCCACTCCGGCGGAAGAGCGGGAGATTGTCTACCGCATGGGAGCCACCCCTCCAGTCGCGCAGCAGATTCTCACCCCAGAGAGTGTTCGGGAACTGCAGCGCGCTACCCGCGAAGTCTTTGTCCACCACTCACTGATTGACTACATCGTGGCCGTCATCGAACTCACCCGCAATCCGATGCGGGCGGAGTTGAAGGATGTCGACCGCTGGCTTTCCTATGGCGCATCACCGCGTGCAACTCTTGGTGCTGTCGCGGCCGCCCGCGCCCACGCGCTGTTTTCCGGTCGCGACTATGTCGTGCCGGACGATGTGGTCTCCGTGCTTCCCGACGTGCTGCGTCATCGCTTGGTCCTGTCCTATGAGGGCCTGGCCGATGGCGTTACTCCCGAACGGATTATTGACATCGTGTTGTCTCACGTGCGCCTTCCCCAAGGCGGGAGCACTGGCTCCGATGAGGGCACTGCCTCCTAATGTCAGCTCGTGAAGACGATCTTGCACGCGTCCTGGCGTACTTAGAGCTAACTGTTACGCGTAAGCTCAACGGACTTTTGCGCGGCAGCTTTCTCTCCACCGCTACTGGAGATGGCTCTGAGCCGGTTGGCTCCCGCGAATATGTCATCGGCGATGATGTTCGCCAGATGAACTGGGCAGTGACAGCCCGCACTGGAGTGCCGCACGTTCGCACCTCCGAGGCCGAGCGTGAGCTGGAGTGCTGGATCGTCGCCGAACCCGCCGCACGTCTGTCCACGGGATTGACCGATACCACCAAACGACATCTGCTCACCGCCGCTGCCGGCGCTGTGACGATGCTTAACGACGCCCCGGGGTCCCGAACTGGATTAATCGCCGGTGGCACTCCAGTGCCCGCGGGCCAGGGCCGTGCCCACAGCTTGATGCTGCTCAAGCAGTTGGCTGACGCGACTGCTGAGCATAACCTCGCAGCGGATATTGACACAGTAATGACTCAGGCTCCGCGCGCTGGGCTGTTGGTTGTCATCTCGGATTTCCTTGGATCACTCGATTGGGCGCGCCCGCTGCGCGTTGCCTCGGCCTCGACAGAGATTATGGCGATTCGCCTGGTAGATCCAGCCGATGAAGCCTTACCCGGCGAAGGCCCGGTGGTCATGGCGGATTCAGCAACCGGCGAGACCATTGAACTCAACATCAACGACAAGACCCGCGCCGAGTATGCGGCTCAGGCTCGTGCCCACCACGAGCGTGTAATCAATGAACTGCGCAAATGCCGTGCTCGCGTTATTACCTTGCGTACGGATTCAGATTGGGTACTGGATTTTGCTCGACAAATTGGCCAACATTAGCGTCTGAGTAACCGCTTGTTAGTGCTATCTTTTTTGGGCCACCGACTAACCGGCTATAGCCACTGGTTTATACGCGACTGTTTAGGCGACTGGATGTGAGGAAACTGATACCGCGATGACGTTCCTAAACTCAACTTTTGCGCACCCAGGGTGGCTGCTCGCACTCGCTCTGCCTCTCGTGGCAGCCGTGGCCTATTGGATCAGCACTAAGCAGCGAAAGCAACGTGCCATTGCCTTTGGCAACTTCACCATCGTTGGGTCACTGGGGAATAAGTCGTCGGCACGCCTGCGCCATGTCGTAGCTATCAGTGCGCTGTTGTCACTTGTTCTGGTCATCATTTCATTGGCTGGTCCGATTTCGGAGACCAAAGTCGCCCGCAACCGAGCGACGGTTATGCTGGTGGTCGACGTTTCGCTGTCCATGTCGGCCACAGATGTTGCGCCAGACCGCATCACTGCAGCTAAAGAAGCCGGCCAAGAGTTCGTGGAGAACCTTCCCGACGACCTCAATATCGGCCTGGTGACGTTCTCTGGTCGCGCTCGCACTGCTGTCAGCCCGACTACCAACCATGACACCGTGAATCGAGCGCTCCAGGCTGCTGAGTTAGATCAGGCGACTGCGACCGGTGATGCTATCGCTGCCGCGCTGGATGCCATCAATCAGTTCAGCGATTCGGTTCAGGGCGGGGGAGAAGGCGCCCCGCCAGCGACAATTGTGCTGCTTTCCGACGGCAAACAGACCGTCCCACAAGAACTCGACGATCCCCGCGGCGCGTATACCGCCGCCGCCGAAGCCGCCAAGGCCGGGGTGCCTGTCAACACGATTTCGTTCGGTACCGCGCAAGGCGCAATCACGGTTCAGGGCGAATTGATTCCAGTGCCTAACGACGACGATTCGCTGCGAGAGATCGCCCGTCGAACAAAAGGTGAGTTCTTCAGCGCTGGTTCCCTCGAGCAGCTCCGCGATGCCTATGGCTCACTGGAAGATGACATCGGTTACGAACTCAAGCGGGCCGAGAATCCGAGGCCCTATCTGATTGCAGCCTTCACGATGCTGCTAGTGACCGTGGGCTCACTGCTTGTAACCAATCGTCGAATTCCGCAGTAGGGCGCGGTTAGGGTGCCGTCGTCAAGCGATTGGTATGGAACCCGATTGGCAGGAGACGCCGGGGGCATTGAGCAGTCGTCTTATGGAGTCCTCAGACTGCGCTACTAACATGGTTGCCTATGTCTTCTGATAATTTTGACGCTATTTTGCTGTTGTCTTTCGGCGGTCCCGAAAAGATGGCCGATGTGCGTCCCTTCCTGGAGAATGTCACCCGCGGCCGCGGAATTCCGCCGGAGAGGTTGGACGAAGTCGGTGCTCACTACGCGCACTTTGGTGGTAAGTCCCCGCTCAACGATTTAAACCGCGAAATTGTCTCCAACCTTAAGGCTGAGCTGACTCGCCGTGGCTATGACATGCCTGTTTATTTCGGCAATCGCAATTGGCATCCGATGGCTGAAGACACCGCGGCGAAGATGGCTGATGACGGCGTTAAGCGAGCGCTCGTTTTCGCCACTAGCGCCTGGGGAGGCTATTCCGGCTGCCGCCAGTATCACGAAGACATTGCTCGGATGCGCGAATCTCTGGGCGACCGTGCTTTTGACATGGAGAAAATCCGGAGCTTCTACGATCATCCGCTCTTTATAGAAGCCTATGCAGACGCAGTGCGTGAGGCGTTTGCCAAGCTGCCGGATGACCGCCGTGACAAGGCCCGGCTTATTTTCACCGCTCACTCTATTCCGGTCTCGGCGGACAAGGCATCCGGGCCGGTAGAGCTCGGCGGAAATCTTTACTCCCGCCAGGTCAACGAAGCAGCACGGCTCGTCGCCGATGCAGTGGGTATCACCGACTTTGACGTCGTCTGGCAGTCCCGCTCTGGCCCGGAGCACGTGCCGTGGTTGGAGCCTGACATCGTCGACCACGTTGAAGCGGAGGTCACCCAAGGCCTTCGATCCGCAGTAGTGTGCCCGATTGGCTTCATCTCGGACCATGTTGAGGTCGCCTGGGATCTGGATGCCGAGCTTCAGGATGAAATGGCTCATCACGACATCGTCATCGAGCGTGTCGCAACGCCTGGCCCGACGGCTACTTTCACTGACATGCTCGTAGAGCTCATCGAAGAGCGCATCGCAGATGCCGAACCCCGCCGCCTGGGAAGTGAACCGCTACTCGGCTCGGCCTGCAACGGCGCCCCCTGCGCCGCAGCCTGTTGCACCCCGGCAAAGCGCCGCCCACACTGATTCCTTTGGCTTCAATTGGGCCGCAGGGCAAGGCAAATCCCTAGCGGGTCCACTCCTGAATCGCGTATTCCACCGCGCTCATCCGCGCCTGCCGGATCTTTCGCCACAGCGGGATGAGCTGCGCATCAAACGCGGCGCTGCCGTGCCCCGACTCGCTGCCCTGTGCCACCGCCAGAATCGACGACACCCGATCAGCTCTGGCGAGCACTCCCAGTGCACGGCGCGGCACATCATCCGGCACAAAAGCCATGTCCAGGTGATCATCGAGCATGCCGACCATCAGCCGGGGATCCACCTTCGGGGCACCACTGCTTGACGACGTCAGCGGTGAACGCGGCATCGCCGCAATCGTGGCAGCCGCAACCCGCGCCGCATCTGCCAGCTGTAAATCCGCCTCGCCAGGGGAGAGATAGGCCGGCTCGGGAATGTGGCCTTCCAGTGTGTACCAATGCCACTGCTGTAGGCCTGGCACCGGCGTTGTCACTGGTATGAGCACATGGTTCCAGCCCGGCTCCGCATCCGCAATCACAATGGCCGAGCCTGCTGCGCGTGCAGCTTCAGCGGCGTCGGTTCCCGCAGGCAGTGCAGGTGCATCACCGGGCCCGGAGAGAATGAGGCGGACGAGGGGACGGTGGTCACTGTGCCAATCTCCCGCTTCAGTAACCGCTCGAAGAAGGCGGAGCATGTCGCTTCGATCGAGATCAGCGTCGCAATCGATGACATTCGGAACCGTGGCGTCGGCAAGCACGAACGTCCCCGGAACTGACGTAGGCCCGCCGAGCGAGTCTAGCGCGTCGAGGAGATGATCGTAGTTTTCCAAACCCGACAACCACGCGCCCAGCCAAAGGGCGATGTGCTGAGTTGGACTCCAGACCTGGTCGAGAACACTGCGCTGCATAGTGCAGCTCATCCTAGTGCAGCGTGTCGTTGGTCCCGTAACCGATGCTGTTAATCTCAGTACCCATGAGCTTTCAAGACCCGTACCGCAATCAGGACGTGTTCGCTGGCGCACGTGGCCACCGCCGTCGTATCCCACAGCCGGCACGCGAGGTGACAGCAGAAAATGGTGTTGTCGTCGAGGCGTCCTATGACGGATTCGTCGGTGCGATTATCGGGTTGGAGAAAACTTTCGACGGCTGGTGCGTCCGGCTGGAGGACCGCCACGGCAAGTCGCGGCTATTTCCCATGCACGAGCGCGGATTTCTCATCGACGGCAAACCTGTGACTCTGGTGCGTCCGAAGGCACAACCCAAAAAGCCCTCACAGGATCTATCGGCATCGGGCTCGCGCAAGGTTCACAACGTCAAGGCGAAAGTTGCTCTCCCCAGCCGTATTTGGGTCGAGGGTATTCATGACGCGGCAATTGTCGAGAAGGTATGGGGCCACGATTTGCGTGTCGAAGGCGTAGTCGTGCAGTATCTGGAGGGCTTGGACAACCTTCCAGAACGCTTGGCCGAATTTGGTCCGGGTCCGAAGCGCCGCGTCGGAGTCCTGGCAGACCACTTGGTGGAGGGCAGTAAGGAAAGCCGCATGACTCAGCAGCTCGGCCCGCACGTGATGGTCACAGGCCACCCGTTTATCGATGTCTGGCAAGCGGTCAAACCCTCGTCGGTAGGCATCGAGGCATGGCCGGAAGTTCCCTACGGGGAGGACTGGAAGACAGGAATCTGCCGTCGCTTGGGCTGGGGAGACGACCCCAAGGAGGGCTGGCGACGTGTCTACGCAGGTGTACACACCTACCGTGATCTGGAGTCAGATTTGATTGGCGCAGTTGAGCGCCTGGTCGACTTCGTAACTGAGCCACATATGCAGTACTGACCCCGGAATACTGGCTCCACTCGCCCCACATTTGTTCTGCAAAGTAGGTAGGGTGAGGGCGTGATTCCTCTCCTTTGGCTCGGAGCAAGCCTCCTACTGGTTCTCGGTGAACTCGCAGTCGGAGATTTAGCACTGTTAATGCTCGGAGGTGGCGCACTGGCAGCGTCCGGTGCGAGCCAGCTTGGAGCGCCGCTTTGGCTATCAGTGGTCATCTTCGCCGTTGTGTCCGCCGCACTTGTGCTGACAGTTCGCCCTGTGTTGCGCAAAAAGATGGCAAAACCGGACAAGTCCGCCGAACTGGAGTCGCGTCCGGAACTGCTAGCGGGCCGTCATGCTGAGGTCATCGAGCCAGTTTCCTCGTCAGCGGGTCTGATTAAGGTCAATGGCGAGTTGTGGAGCGCGCGCAGTCTTCTGACTGCGCAGACCTTCGATGCGAAGGAAAGAGTCACGATTGTAGAGATTTCGGGCAATACCGCAGTAGTGGACAAGCTGCTCTGAGCAGCCAACTCACTTAAAGGGCGCTCGGAGCACTCTTAGTTACTGACCATTAAATAACTGACCACACAGTTTCTAGCTACGAGGGAATCCCATGGAAGGCTTTATCATCCTCGTCGTTTTCATTCTCGTGGTTGTTACCTTGGTTCTCAAAGCGATTGTCCTGGTTCCTCAGGGTGAAGCGGCAATCGTAGAGCGACTGGGACGATACACGCAGACACTGAACAGCGGCCTGAACTTCATCATCCCGATCATTGACCGAGTGCGCGAGAAGGTCGATACCCGTGAGCGTATGGTTACCTTCCCGCCACAGGCAGTGATCACCGAAGACAACCTGACTGTGGCTATCGATACCGTCGTGACCTTCCAGGTCAATGAACCGGATCGGGCAATTTACGGTATCGATGACTACATCTTCGGCGTCGAACAGATCACCACCGCAACGCTTCGCGACGTCGTGGGTGGCCTGACACTGGAAGAGACACTGACTTCCCGTGACTACATCAACCGCCGTCTGCGCGGCGAGCTGGACGAGGCCACTGCCAAGTGGGGTCTTCGTATCGCTCGTGTGGAGCTGAAGGCCATTGAGCCGCCACCGTCGATTCAGCAGTCGATGGAAAAGCAGATGAAGGCCGATCGCGAGAAGCGCGCCATGATTCTGACTGCGGAAGGTACCCGCGAAGCCGATATTAAAACTGCTGAGGGCCGTAAGCAGGCACAGATTCTGGCCGCCGAAGGTAACAAGCACGCAGCAATTCTGGCTGCTGAGGCTGAGCGTCAGGCAACCATTCTGCGCGCTGAGGGTACTCGCGCCGCTACCTACCTTGAGGCACAGGGTAATGCTCGCGCTATCCAGAAGGTCAACGCAGCTGTTAAGGCTTCACAGTTGACACCTGAGATTCTTGCCTGGCAGTACCTGGAGAAGCTGCCTGAGCTGGCAAATAAGGACGGCAATACTGTTTGGATGATTCCGTCGCAGTTCGGCGACAGTCTCGAGAGCTTCGCTAGGGCTTTCGGCAAGAAGGATGCCGACGGTGTCTTCCGCTACGAGCCTCCGGCCGTGAGCCGAGAGACCAAGGAAGAGGCTGAGCAGGGCCGCGACGAGAACTGGTTCGACATGTCGACCAACCCGGAGTTGGCTCGTGCAGTTGCCGCGGCGAACGAGGTCGCTAACCGCCCGGTTGATGATCCGGTAGCTGCAGCAGCTGGTAATACCCCTGAGAGGAAGAAGAACCGCCGCGCTGAGTCGGCTCAGTCCGCTCAGCCTGAACAGTTGGGTGGTCAGAACGGCCCGGCAGCGGTTGAACCTGCGACACCGGCTGCGCCCGCTGCGCCGTCCACACCGGCTGCGCCGTCAGTTCCTTCCGGCAAACGTGACCTGCCCTCGGCTCCTGGCACCGGTAATACCAATGCAGGCAGCGGTGCGCACTCCACCGATCGTCCAGATTTTTCTGGATGGTCACGTGACCCTTACGCCCCGGAAAATGGGCAGTAAGTTTTTATAACTCATCAGCTCGCTGAAGCAGGTGGACGGCCAGGTTCCATCCGGCCAGCTCCGCCTGCCAGCCAGCTGCAGCGAGGCGCTGATTGACGGCCTGCTTAGAAACTCCCAATTCTTCCGCGGCCTCTACCTGTGAATAACCAGCGCGAACCAAACCAGTTGCCTCGCGCCCTTCGGGGGACCTGCGAGAGATAACGTGGTGCAGCAATGTGAATGCTGCACCAATATCCTCCGAGTAGTCCTTACCACGCGGATCGTTAGTCCGAATGCGGGTTTTTACCGTACCGGCTCTGCCTCCCTTACCGACGACTGAGCTCGATGCCAGATGCGCTTGCTCAATGTCGTCCTGAGGACAAACACCGATACCTATCGCCCAGTCACCTGCGGCCAATAGCGCCAGCACAAGCGTGGTGACTCCCACAGCATTTTCAGGAGCTGCGCGAAGCTCTTCGATACCTGCAACCTCAACAGTTCCTACGCCTTCCAGGCCGGAAAGTGCCTGCACAGAGGCCTGAACGTGATCTGCCCTGCGAGTAGATCGACCGCGATACCTGGCAAAGACTGAGTACATACGCTCTAGTCTAGCCCCACCCCTTGACAGATGGGCTAAGACACGTTCCTTCGCTCCGCAAACTCACAGGCAACCAACACCAGCTCGCCGAAAAACTCACGCCTAGCTCAAGAGCGCCAAGCGGTGTTTTAACGTTTCGAAGAACCGGTTACGACAGGGAACTTGGCGTCCGCAAGAAGTCCCAGCAAACCAAGCACGAGCAGAATTCCCGTGGCCACCGCAAAGCGCACGTCGAAGCCGACCAACAGCGCGTCGCCAAGCAGAACGACGGCGAGTGTGTTCGGCGCCGAACCTAGGGCAGTGGCGATGATATACGGCACGATGCGTATCGACGACAGCCCACAGGCGTAGTTGAGAAACGAAAATGGCACGCCAGCAATCATGCGCAAGCTGAGCACTGTGAGCCAGCCGCGTTGCTCCAACCGATGGTCGAGACTGAGAAGACGGCGGTTGGTCAGGTGCGTGCGAAACCAATCGCGCCCCAAAAACCGCACAATGCATAGGGAGAGAAGGGCAGAAACCGTCGTCGCAGTAATTGCCAGCAGGAAACCGAGCACTGGCCCGAAGAGGATTCCGGAAGCCAAAGTGAATACGGTGCGGGGGATTGGGAACTGAGTCAGTGCAACGTATGCGAGGAAGTAGAGGAGCGGGAACCAGTCACCGGCATCGATGGACCACTGCCGGATGGTAGCGACCGTGGGAACATCGACGTACAGCGTGACGACGACCCCCACACCTACGGCTAGCACCAGCAGAACCTTTTTGAGTGTAGGGGTAATTCGCACATCGGATACGTTCACCCATTTGAGGTTACCGGGGATTGCGGGGAAGCGTGTGACCTGCGCATTGGAGGCTCTGCGAGGAGGGCTAGTCAGCGGCTAAAGGCGTTTGCCCATTATTTCACTAGGATGGGAATCAAGGTCACTATGCCTTGGCTCGAGCACTTGACGTGCCCGTCAGCACAAAACCGAACGTAAGGGTATTGCACAAATAGCTGAAAAGTTCAGTGCATGGACACTCGGGTGAGTCTTAGCGTCTGACTAGTGGCTCTTATTGACTATTGGAGGAAGCCAACGCCTTTAGATCCCTTTCCGTCGCGGAGAATTCGGAAATTGTCGCAGCCGAATTTCCTCGGTCATGGATTGATAGAGGCGTTGCTTAGAACATGTAAGGGAGAAGGTCTGTCGTGACTGACCGAACGACCCCCGAATCACCTTCCACGCTGCCACCAAACTTCGAGGAATTGCAGAATTCCTGGTATCAGGGCGTGGCCAAGGTATTCGCGCGGGTGCACAAGCAAGACGTTGCAGATGTACCGCTCGATATTTGGAAACGACTGATTCAGACCACCTATGACGGTGTCGATGTTCGCCCGCTCTACACCCGCGCGGACGAGCTCGCGGAAAGCCCAGCTCCGGGCCAGTTCCCATTCGTCCGTGGCGCAAAGGTCACTTCGGACAACACCAACGGTTGGGGTGTTCGGGAGACCTTCGGTCGCCAGTACCCGGGTGAGGATGCCCTTGACCCAAAGGCGGTCAACGAGACTCTGCTGACTGCCTTGGAAAACGGCACCACGGACATCCGCCTGGACTTCACCGGCTCCCTCGAAGCCGCTGATGTGCCGGCTCTGCTCAACAACGTCTACGTCGACCTTGCTCCGATTGCCGTGCATGCCGGTAAGAAGACTGCGCAGGTTGCGGAAGCACTGACGTCCTACATCGAGCAGGCGAACCCGACTAATCCGGATAACATCGCAGTCGAGCTTTCTGCAGCTCCGCTGACCTCCGCTTTTGCCGGTATTGACGATGTTTCTCTCGACGAGGCCACTCAGCTGGCCGTCAAGGCGGCTAAGCAGCCGGGCGACGTCCGCGCCCTGCTTGTCGACGGCGTTGTTTTCTCCAACCTGGGCGCAAACAACATCCAGGAGATTGGCTACAGTCTCGCCGTTGGTGTCGCCTACCTGCGTGCGCTGACCGAAGCCGGATTGAGCGCTGAAGAAGCGCTCGGCCAGATCGCTTTCCGCTTTGCCGCTACCGACGACCAGTTCGACACCATCGCGAAGTTCCGCGCTGCTCGCGTCCTGTGGGCCCGCGTTGCTGAGGTTATCGGTGCCCCCGAGGCTGGCCGCGCTCCGATGCACGCCGTGACAGCCCCGGTCATGTTCAGCCAGCGCGATCCGTGGGTCAACATGCTGCGTGTGACTGTCGCCTCCTTCGCCGCAGGTGTCGGCGGTGCCTCCTCAGTTGAGGTTCTGCCGTTTGATTACGCAGTTGTCGGCGGCATGCCGAACGTCTCCAAGGCTTTCAAGGCTCGCATCGCTCGCAACACCAACCTGTTGCTGCTGGAAGAGTCTCACCTTGGTTACGTCGCCGACCCAGCAGGTGGCTCCTACTTCGTCGAAGACCTGACCGAGGAAATGGCCGACAAGGCGTGGGAGATCTTCACTGCCACTGAGGCTGCCGGTGGTTTCACCTCCGCGGAGGCCGATATTCGCGCCGCCCTGGACGCTACCTGGGAAAAGCGCCGCGCCGACATCGCACACCGCCGCACCAAGGTCACCGCTATCAACGAGTTCCCGAACCTGGCTGAAGCCCCACTGGCTCCTGAGGCCCGCCCGGAGGGCGACCCGATTCGCCGTTGGGCCAGCGACTTCGAGGCGCTGCGCAACCGCTCCGATGACTTCCTGGCTGAAAAGGGCAACCGTCCGCTGATTGCCATGCTGCCGCTGGGTCCGCTGGCCAAGCACAACATCCGCACTGGTTTTACCTCCAACCTGCTGGCTTCCGGCGGTATCGCCGTCGCCAACCCCGGCCAGGTTGTGCCGGGCGAGGTCGGTTTCGAAGAGGCAGTGAAGGCCTCACCGATTGTCGTGCTGTGCGCAGCCGACAGCGAGTACGAGACCTCGGGCCAGGACGCTGTCAAGGCCGCCCGCGCCGCCGGCGCTAAGGAGGTCCTGGTGGCCGGCTCCGAGAAGAGCTTCGCCAATGCCGCTGAGGACGCTCGCCCCGACGGATACCTGAACATGACCATCGATGCTGTCGCGGAGCTGTCCCGACTGCTGAACGAACTGGGAGCGTGAAGGAAGTAATGACCACCATCCCAAATTTCGCTGACATCTCCCGCAACACCGACGACGCGGCCGCTGCCACTGACAAGGAAGCTGCCGCGGAAGCAGGTGAAGTGTGGACCATTCCAGAGGGCATCGATGTCAAGCGCGTCTACGATCGCGCTGACCGCGACGCCGCTGCCGCCGAGGGCCACCCGGTAGATTCTTTCCCGGGTATCGCCCCATTCATGCGCGGGCCGTATCCGACCATGTACACCAACCAGCCGTGGACTATTCGCCAGTACGCTGGCTTCTCCACCGCAGCTGAGTCCAATGCCTTCTACCGCCGCAACCTCGCGGCCGGCCAGAAGGGCCTTTCGGTCGCTTTCGACCTGGCTACCCACCGTGGCTACGACTCGGACAACCCGCGTGTGTCCGGCGACGTCGGTATGGCCGGCGTGGCAATTGACTCGATTTACGACATGCGTGAGCTCTTCCAGGGCATTGACCTGGGCGGCGTCTCGGTGTCTATGACCATGAACGGCGCTGTGCTGCCGATTCTGGCCTTCTACATTGTCACCGCTGAAGAGCAGGGCGTTTCGACCGAGCAGCTGCGCGGTACGATCCAGAACGACATTCTCAAGGAGTTCATGGTTCGTAACACGTACATCTACCCGCCGAAGCCTTCGATGCGAATCATCTCCTCGATCTTCGAGTACACCTCGGCAAAGATGCCGAAGTTCAACTCGATTTCGATTTCCGGCTACCACATTCAGGAAGCGGGCGCGACGGCCGACCTTGAGCTCGCTTACACGCTTGCCGACGGCATCGAGTACCTGCGGGCCGGTATTGACGCTGGCCTGGAAGTTGATAAGTTCGCTCCGCGTCTGTCCTTCTTCTGGGGCATCTCGATGAACACCTTCACCGAGATCGCCAAGCTGCGTGCAGGCCGCATCCTCTGGTCCGAGCTGGTTGGCAAGTTTGGCCCGAAGAACCCGAAGTCCCAGTCCCTGCGTACTCACTCGCAGACCTCCGGTTGGTCGCTGACCGCTCAGGATGTCTACAACAACGTCGCGCGTACTGCTGTTGAGGCTATGGCCGCAACACAGGGCCACACCCAGTCGCTGCACACCAACGCACTGGACGAGGCCCTGGCACTGCCGACTGACTTCTCAGCCCGTATTGCTCGTAACACTCAGCTGCTGCTTCAGCAGGAGTCCAACACCACGCGTCCGGTTGATCCGTGGGCTGGTTCCTACTACATCGAGTGGCTGACTAATGAGCTGGTCAAGCGTGCACGCCAGCACATCGACGAGGTCGAAGAGGCCGGCGGTATGGCACAGGCCACCATCGAGGGCATTCCGAAGCTGCGTATTGAAGAGGCTGCAGCTCGTACGCAGGCCCGTATTGACTCGGGTCGTCAGGCTCTCATCGGCGTGAATAAATACCAGGTCGAAGAGGACGAGGCCATCGAGGTTCTCAAGGTTGAGAACTCCCGCGTGCGCCAGGAGCAGATTGACAAGCTGGCTCGCCTGCGCGCCGAGCGCGACGAGGAAGAGGTTCAGAAGGCACTGGCCGCTCTGACCGACGCTTGCCGTAACCCGGGTGAACCGGGGGACCTGGACAAGAACCTTTTGAAGCTCGCTGTCGACTGTGCTCGCGCCATGGCCTCCATCGGTGAAATCTCCGACGCCATGGAAGAGGTCTTTGGCCGCCATCAGGCCGAGATCCGTACTCTCTCCGGCGTCTACAAGGACGAAGTTGGCAAGGAGGGAGCCGTGTCCAACGTCTCCAAGGCCATCGCCATGGCCGATAAGTTCGAAGAGCAGGAAGGTCGCCGTCCCCGTATCTTCCTGGCCAAGATGGGCCAGGATGGTCACGACCGTGGCCAGAAGGTCATCGCGTCCGCCTACGCGGACCTCGGCATGGACGTTGACGTGGGACCGCTGTTCCAAACTCCGGAGGAGGCCGCCAAGTCGGCAGTCGACTCGGATGTCCACGTCGTCGGTGTTTCTTCGCTGGCCGCCGGACACCTGACGCTCGTTCCTGCCCTGCGCGATGAGCTGGCAAAACTGGGTCGTGAGGACATCATGATTGTTGTCGGTGGTGTTATCCCACCGGGCGACTTCCAGGAACTCTACGATGCCGGCGCCGCGGCTATTTACCCGCCGGGCACTGTCATCGCTGATTCGGCAATCGACATGATGACCAAGCTCTCTAACGAGCTGGGCCTCGACCTTGCCGTTGACGAAGAGTCCTAAATAACTACCGCATCCGCGCTGGGCTGACTGTTCAGCTCAGCGCGTTGTCGGAATTGAGAAGTAGCGATGAACGAGTATCTTGAAGAAAACCTGGGCACCCTCGTCACTACCGCTGGCACGGTCGTTGAGGGAAAGACCGCTGTAGCCCCCGAAGTCGTCCGCCGTGCGCGACGACGGATTGATGTCGACGACCTCTTTGAGGGCGTGCGGGCTGGAAACCGCACTAAGTTGGCTCGGGCAATCACGCTGCTGGAGTCGACTGCTCCGGCGCATAAGGTGCTGGCTCAAGAGCTACTGGTGAAGTTGCTGCCATTTTCCGGCAAGGCCATGCGCGTCGGACTTACCGGCGTCCCCGGCGTCGGTAAATCAACCACGATTGAAACCCTCGGGCTAAAGCTGATCGAGGAAGGCCACCGCGTTGCAGTGCTGGCCATCGACCCGTCGTCGACGAAGTCCGGTGGCTCGATTCTGGGCGACAAGACCCGTATGTCCCGGCTCTCGGCCGCGGATGAAGCCTTCATCCGTCCGTCGCCCTCTGCGGGCACACTCGGTGGTGTCGCCAAGGCAACGCGTGAGGCCATGGTGGTGCTCGAGGCCGCAGGCTACGACATTGTCATCGTCGAAACTGTCGGCGTCGGTCAGTCCGAGGTCGCGGTGGCCCAGATGGTGGATACGTTTGCGTTTCTGGCACTCGCCGGCGCTGGTGACCAACTCCAGGGCATCAAGAAGGGTGTGCTGGAGATGGCCGACGTGATTTCTATCAACAAGGCGGATGGTAAGAACTTGCGCCCGGCAAAGCGCGCTGCGCGTGATCTGATGACGGCCATGAAGATGGTTCGCTCCTCAGATCAAGTCTGGACCCCACCGGTGCTGACTATGTCGGCACTGGAGGACGACGGCATCGACAATTTCTGGCAAGCCATCGAAGACCATGTCGAGGCTATGCACGAGAATCATCTCTTTGATGAAAACCGCGCTAACCAGCAGATTAAGTGGATGTGGTCCATGGTGCACGAAACGCTCTTGCAGAGACTCAACACCAACGAGGCTGTGCAGACAGAGAGCACCCTGGTGGAAAAACAACTCCGCTCGGGGCAGCTGACACCGACGCTCGCCGCCCAGCGCATCATGGAGGCATTTGACCAGGGAAGGGCATCGAACGCCGGGCTCGCCAACTAGGTTTCGAAGGGCACGGGGTTTTCGTCGTAAAGCGAGTAAAGCGGGCGTATCCGTGTGCGCCTACTGACCGCGGTGATGGGGCGGATCGCTGTAGAGCGTGTGTTCGGCGAAGTGGAGAGCGTTGACCACCAGGTTGGTGAGGTGCTCGTCGGGCTGAGAGTAGAAGCTAGACGTGCCCTCCTTGCGGGTCTGCACCATATTGGCCATGCGCAACTTCGCCAGGTGCTGAGAAATCGCGGGGACGGGGCGATCGAGCGTACTAGCGATCGCGGTGACGGTCATCTCCCCGTCACGAAGGAGCGACAGGATGGAGAGACGCGTCTTGTCTGCCATCAACTTCAGTACGCTAGTGGCAACGTCGAGCTCGGTGCTCGTAGGAGCCTTCTCAGTCATTTGGAGGGGTTAGTCCTTTCGAAGTCGACATGCCAAACGCTTACTATGTTCAATAAGTTGAACATTACTACGTATTGATACCAGTATTCAATTTCAGATGTCACAATAGGCTGTCACGAAAAGGGGAGAGTGCACCTAAGGGGCCGCGACCAAAGGTACTGAAAAATCCTTCAGTAATATCATCTGCATGGATTGGTTGATGGGCACCTTCCCGTGGCTGGTGGAGGACTTAACGTGGTGGCAAGTACTATTTTTCGCACTCGACTACACGATTAAGTTCATCGCGATTGGGTGGGTGCCGGAAAACCGAAGCCCATCGGCTTCGACGGCGTGGCTGCTACTGATTCTGCTGATTCCATTTATCGGCCTACCTCTGTTCCTCTTCCTGGGCTCGCAGCAAATCACGGGCCGTAGGCACGAGGTACAGGCACTGGCGCAGGAGCTCATTGCGGAACGTACCGAGCATCTGCCCGACGTACCGGATGATGCCGAGATAGAAGATGATGTTGTCAACGTATTCAAGCTCTCGCGTCAGCTCACGGGAATGCCGGCAATTGCCAGCGCAGAAAAGGGACTTTTCACCGAATTCAATGCCTCCATTGACCGCATGATTGAGACCATCGATGCGGCTCAGAAATCTATCCACGTGCAGTCCTACATCTTTGCACTGGATGACAGCACGGAGCCTTTCATACAGGCTCTCGAGCGCGCGCAAGACAGGGGACTAGAGGTCAAGGTACTGGTCGATCCAATTGGTTCGTGGAAGTACCCCGGCTACTACAAGTTGAAAAAGCGCCTGGACCAGTCCCAAATCTCCTGGCACCCAATGCTGCCCGTGAGCTTGCTGAAGCTCACCTGGCGCCGCCTGGATCTGCGTAATCACCGCAAGCTCGTAGTTATTGATGGCGACATTGTATTCATGGGTTCGCAGAATTTGATTGAGCCCGAATATCAGAAGAAAAAGAACCATAAGATCGGCCGCCGATGGGTGGACACCTGGATTGAACTCGAGGGCGATATTGCGCTGGCCTTCGACGCAATTTTCGCGGTTGATTGGACCAGCGAGCTATACAAGACCCCAGACGCCACCAGGGACTATTCACTCCACAACACCGAAGTCAACGACAACTACAACGTTGTCCAGGTGCTGCCGTCGGGTCCGGGCTTCAGCACGGAGCCGAACCTGCGCGTCTTCAATAACATGATCTACCAGGCACACGAGCGGATTATCGCCGTCAGCCCGTACTTCGTCCCCGACGAATCCATGCTCATGGCGCTGACCTCTGCCGCATATGGAGGCATCGACGTCCAGCTCTACGTCAACGAAGAGTCCGATCAGTTCATGGTCGGCCACGCGCAGCAGTCCTACTACCAGGCACTGCTAACCGCTGGCGTGAAGATCTACCGCTATCCGGCGCCTGCGGTCCTGCACTCCAAGTTCATGGTTATCGACGACCGCATGGCCATGTTCGGCTCCTCCAATCTGGATATGCGCTCGTTCGGCCTCAACTACGAGATCACGCTTCTTTCCGCCGCCGGTTCCATCGTGGACAAACTGATCACGCTTGCCGACGAGTACCGCGACAAATCTTTCCTGCTCACCCAGGAGGAATGGAATGACCGGCCCCTTCGCCAGCGCTACCTGGACTCTGTTTTCCGCTTGACCTCGGCGCTGCAATAGGGCAGTCCCATTGGTCCGACAGACAAAGCAAAAATCCCGAGAGCTGCACTAATTGCAGTTTCTCGGGATTTATCTTGTGTCCGGAGGGGGACTTGAACCCCCACGCCCGTTAATAGGGCACTAGCACCTCAAGCTAGCGCGTCTGCCATTCCGCCACCCGGACCGGGTAGGAAGCACTTCCGTGCTGACCTGTGATACTGTATCCCGACTACATAATGAAACACAAATTGGCAGGTCAGAGGGGCATTAGCGCGCCAAACCTAGGTGTAATTACATCAGCGGTGTTAGCCCCGCATCCGCCTTGGATTCGCACTGAGAATCAGGCCCTGCAGATAGGGAGTCTTGTAAAGTCCCTGCAGCGCGCTCATAAAGTAGGCACACTGGTAGTTATGACTACGAATTCCAACGACACCGCAAACGACACCGCAAACGACACTGCAAACAACGCTACAAACAACACTGCAAATGCTCCGGTTTTCCCGGGACCAGATCCGTACGCACCGCTGAAGGATTTGCCAACCTTCGAGCTGTCCTCGCCAGATATCAAGGACGGCGAGAAGATTGCGGATGAATTCCGCGCTCCGTCGAATGTTTCCCCACAACTGGATTGGGCAAATCTGCCGGAAGGAACTAAGTCCATTGCCGTGACCTGCTTCGATCCGGATGCTCCGACCGCTTCGGGCTTCTGGCACTGGGCTGTCTTCAACATTCCAGCGACCGAAAAGGGTCTGCCACAGGGAGCTGGCTCCGAAGACGGCTCTAAGCTGCCAGAAGGCGCTATCCAGCTTGTCGGCGACTCGGGCATGCGTGGTCACTACGGAGCTAACCCACCGGCGCAGCATGCCCCACACCGTTACATGTATGCGGTGCACGCGGTCGACGTGGAGAAGCTTGATGTTCCGGAAGATGCGACGCCGACCGTGCTTGGCTTCAATCTGTACTTCCACTCGATTGCGCGTGCCATCATCACGCCGTGGTGGGAGAACGTCGGGGAGTAGGGATACGACGCCCACACGGGCAACTCAACCGACCGGGCACGCTACTCATACAGAAAACCCCGGGGCCAGCGCCTTCATGGCAGCTGGCCTCGGGGTCACGTGTTTATTGGGTTAGGAAGCCTCAACGGCTTTCAGCAGTTAACCACGCCACGGCAGACCACAGCCGACTGCCTCCGAAATGGAGTAGAATCCCTGAGCTCGAATCTGGCGAGCCAACCCTTGGTGAATGTCACGAATCCAGTCCGGACCGCCATAAATCAACGGTGTGTAGCCCTGCAGTAGGGAAGCGCCGTTGGCAATCCGCTCCCACGCCTGCTCAGCAGTTTCAATGCCGCCGACGCTGATGAGAACTAGTTTGTCTCCGACGCGCTCGTGCAGCAGCTTCAGCACCTCTAGTGACCGAGCTGCCACAGGAGCACCCGAGACTCCACCGGCCCCCATCTCCGCGACCTCATCCGCGGGCGTACGCAGGCCCTCGCGAGAAATGGTGGTGTTGGTAGCCACAATGCCTGCCAGCCCAAGGTCAACCGCCAAGTCAGCAACTGCGATGACATCATCGTCGGAGAGATCAGGAGCAATCTTGACCAGCACCGGCGAGTCGGTCTCCTCAGTCACCGCTGCCAGAATCGGGCGCAGTGACTCCACTGCCTGAAGGTCGCGCAGACCCGGCGTGTTCGGTGAGGAGACGTTAACAACAACGTAGTCCGCCAAGCCGCCGAGCTGGCTAGCCGATTCTCGATAATCATCGACGGCCTCTTCCAGCGGAGTCACCTTGGTCTTACCAATGTTGATACCGATGACGTCGTCACTGCGACGCGCCCGCAAGTTCTCCGCTACAGCAGCGGCGCCGGGGTTGTTGAAACCCATGCGGTTCAAAATGGCGCGGTCTTCCTTCAGACGGAACAGACGCGGGCGATCGTTGCCCGGCTGCGGCTTGGCAGTCACGGTTCCCAGTTCCGCGTAGCCAAAACCAATTGGCCCCCAGCAATCCGGGGCAATAGCAGCCTTGTCGAAGCCCGCGGCGAGCCCCAGCGGACGCGGGAAGTCCACACCGAACACGGTTTGACGCAGCACAGCATCGTCAACAACGAGTAGCTTGCTCACCGCCCGCTGTAGACTCTCCGACTTCTGCAGCCCCTTCAGGGTCTTCGAGATGGCCTCGTGAATCTGCTCCGGTGGAACCTGGAACATTGCCTTTAGCGCGAGTTGATAGGACTTGGCGCGAAGTTTCGAAGGCATCTACTTAGTCTCTCCCTCGGAGTCGTCTGCTCCCTTGGTGTCACCTGCACCGGTCGGTAGTTTATCGGCTGGTTCCCGAACCGACATCTCCTCACGAATCTTCTCTGCATCCTGCTTGAAATCAGCAATTGCCTTATCGACGTCCGCGGAGTCAAAAATCTGGGCCCCGTCACCGGTAGCCGAGAAGACGCCAATCTGGCCATCCTCGGTGGCAACAATCGACTGTGGATCTGCAACCGTGTTGATGTCCGCGACCTTGACTGGGGTACCCGAGCTGATGTCGTAGCCAGTCAGCTTGTTCACCTTCGTCGAAGTCACCCAGACAATTCCGCGCGATTCATCGACCGCTACCGCCCACGGAGCCTCCGGGGCCGGAGCTGCCTGGTGGAGGCGAATGACGTCAGTGGCAGTGTAAATAAGAAGCTGGTTGCCCTTGGTGTCTGCGGCAGCAATGACATGATCACCGGAAGCTACCTTGCCGACGCCGATACCCGCACGCAGCGCAGAGCCAGCGCGGGACTCATCGAGCTTGAGCTCATGCACCGAAGTCTCCGGACGGTTGACCTCTAACAGCTTGACGTCCGCGTCATTGTCCGCTTTGGGAATCTCAACGAGCTGCGACCCGTTATTGGCAGCCTTGAAGTCACTGGCCAACTCACCATCAGCGCCGAACACATCGACGACATTGCTATCCGCATGGGCACCGATGATGCGGCCGCCTTCCAGGCCAACTGCGGCGGAGTAGTTGGTGCCACGGCCGACAACGGCCGTTTCCGTAGCCTGGTCAGTAATGACGTGGATGCCATCTTCACACGGCAGCAAAGCGTTAGGGCCGCCCGGCGCGAGCTCACCACACTTCGCGCCCAGCTTCATTGATCGCTCAATTGGGTTATTCAGCGGACCGGCAAAGATTTTGTCCCCGGCCTTCAGGACAACTCGGTCGCCGACCAGCACGGCATCGGTAACGTCCTCATCAATCTTCTTGGCCCTCCCGATAGCAGTATCGGGAGCAGCGGGTGAAGCGGCCGGCACTGGCGTGGCGTTGCCCATTCCGGCATCGATGTCTCCTTCCACATCGGAGGAGCACCCTGCCAGGACCACTGCGCTAGCGGAAAGCCCCGCTAGAAGGGAGGTTATGACACGTCGACGACTGTTTTCACTCACGCTATAGAAACTACCACCCCGGCCTGATTACTTTGTGGACGCCTCCAGCCGTGGGAGGCTCTCGCATTCGTTGTGCCTTATAAGTCTTTATAAGAATGCGGTTACTGATTACAGCGTGACGTCGTCAAGCGCGTTGCAAATCTGCGGTGGCAGCGTGAGTTGTTCGGCGGTGAGGTTTTCGCGTAGCTGAGCGCGGTCTCGAGCGCCAACGAGGATCGAGGTGACGCCCGGCCGATCGCGTGCCCAGGAAATCGCTGCGACGGCAGCACTGACGCCGAGCCCCTTGGCTGCGGTGGTCAGCGCGCCTGCAACCGTGACGCCGCGCGTGTCGAGATAGTCCTGTACCTCTGCGTCGGCGTGTTCGGAAGCAGCGCGGGAGTCCTCGGGAATGATGTGCTGGTATTTGGCGGTCAAAACGCCTTGGGCCAGTGGGGCGCCACCGATAAAGCCGAGCCCCAAATGCTCACAGGCGGGCAGTAGTTCAGCCTCAGGGCTTCGCTGGAGCAGCGAGTACTCATGCTGTGCGAACACCGGAGCGATTCGATCCGCGGCGGCATGCGTCACCGCCGCCTGCCAACCGCTGTATCCACGCACTCCGGCGTAACGTACTTTCCCCGTGAGCACAGCCCATTCCAGGGTATCGGCGACCTCTTCCGGTGGGGTCAGCCCATCCCAGTAGCCGGGCGACCACAGATCAATGTGTTCGACGCCGAGGCGTGCGAGCGTATCGTCGAGGTCCTTTTGCAGTGTCTTACGCGAGCAGTCCACGCGCCTGCCGACGGGCCGCTCGGGGTGTATGCCAGATGCGACCGAGAGCACCAATTCGTCGGCGACACCGCGCTTTGCGATGACTGCACCCAGCATGTCGGCAACAGTGTCGCCGCCGTGGAGTGGGGAAGCGTCGACAAGGTTGCCTCCGGCGTCGAGGAAGTCCGTCAGGATGCGTCCGGCTTCGTCTTGCCTGGTACCCGCACCCCAGGTGGCCGTACCCAGCCCCAAGGCGGAGACGCGTAAACCGCTGTTGCCCAGAATTCGTTGTTGCACGATTTTTACTTTAGGACACCCGTGTGCGGTCGCGGGAAAAGTTCCGCGGGAGAGGTCTCGCTATCGCCGCACCGAAACCTCGCTATAGCCACAACACAAACCGGACGAGTAGCCTATACACCCGTGACTATCATGACGACACTAAGCGCCTCAGCAGATACCGCTGCCGATACCGCCGGCACCGGTATGACCTGGGCGCAGACAATCATCCTGTCCGTAGTGCAAGGTCTGACGGAATTTCTCCCGGTGAGTTCCTCGGGGCACCTTCGGATTGTCTCCGAGCTGCTGTGGGGCCAGGACGCCGGTGCATCCTTCACCGCTGTGGTGCAGCTTGGCACCGAATTGGCTGTGTTGGTGTTCTTCGCCAAGGACATCTGGCAGATCCTCACTGGCTGGTTTGCCGGTCTGTTCAATAAGGAAGCCCGCGGTTTCAACTACCGCATGGGTTGGATGGTGATTGTCGGTACGCTGCCGATTGCCATCATCGGTGTGCTGGGGAAGGACCTCATCCGCGATAACCTGCGCAATCTCTGGATTACAGCCGCTGTGTTGGTGCTTTTCTCCTTTGTCTTTATCGCCGCAGAGAAGTTCGGCCGTCGTGAGCGCAACTATGAAGAGCTGACCATGCGAGATGCCATCGTCATGGGTTTCGCGCAGTGCCTGGCGCTCATTCCGGGTGTGTCGCGCTCGGGCGGTACGGTGTCTGCCGGCCTGTTCTTGCACTTGGACCGAGAGGTTGCAACGCGCTTTTCCTTCCTGCTGGCTATCCCCGCTGTTTTCGCTGCTGGAATTTTTTCGCTTCCAGACGCGTTTGACCCTGCGGCGGGACAGGCCGCTAGTGGAGCGCAATTGGCCATCGGTACGCTGATTGCCTTCGTCGTCGGCTATGCGTCTATTGCATGGCTGCTGAAGTTCGTGTCGAACCACTCCTTCGCTTGGTTCGCCGCGTACCGCATCCCGGTCGGTTTGATTGTTATGGTGTTGCTCGGCTTCGGCACGATCAACGCTGTTTAGTGAGGTAGTGAGTATTTAATGCATTCGTGGCCCCAACCACAGGTTCCCAGTCTCGGCGATGCGCGTTTCGATGTGTTCAACCGCGCCAGCAATACAGGTAAGGCGCATTCGCTTGACGACGAAAGCTCAACATCGGTACCCCTACGCCTCTACGACACCGCGGATCAGAAGGTCTCCCAGGTGGAAGCGGGACCGGAGGCGACCATGTACGTGTGTGGCATCACACCCTATGACGCCACGCACCTGGGGCACGCAGCAACCTACCTCACCTTTGATCTGATTTACCGTCAGCTGCTGGACAATGGACACTCGGTGCATTACGTGCAGAACATCACCGATGTCGATGACCCGTTGTTCGAACGTGCGGAGCGCGATGGGGTGGACTGGCGCGAGCTGGGCACCTCGCAGATTGATTTGTTTCGCTCGGATATGGAAAACCTGTCGGTGATTCCACCGCGCGACTATATCGGCGCCATTGAGTCCGTGGGCGAGGTCGTGGAAATGGTCGAGAAGCTGCTGGAGAATGGCTCGGCCTACCAGCTCACCGATGACGAGTACCCGGATGTGTACTTCCGCAAGAGTGCCACTGAGAACTTTGGTTACGAGTCCAATTACTCGGCAGAGCAGATGGCGGAGTTCTTTGCGGAGCGCGGTGGCGACCCGGATCGCCCGGGCAAGGAGGACCCACTGGACGCGCTGGTGTGGCGTGCCGCTCGCCCCGGGGAGCCAAGCTGGGAGGCTCCTTTTGGTGCGGGCCGGCCGGGTTGGCACATTGAGTGCTCGGCGATTGCCACCAACCGCCTGGGTAAGAGCTTCGACATTCAGGGCGGTGGCTCGGATCTCGCGTTCCCGCACCACGAGTTCTCGGCGGCTCACGCTGAAGCCGCTACTGGCTGTGCACGTATGGCGCGCCATTATGTTCACGCTGGCATGATTGCGCTCGATGGCGTGAAGATGTCCAAGTCGCTGGGCAACCTGGTGTTTGTCTCCAAGCTGGTGGCCGCCGGCGTCGACCCGAGTGCTATTCGCATTGGCGTGTTCGCCAGCCATTACCGCTCTGATCGCGATTGGTCGGACGAGGTGCTGGAGGCGGCCAAGGCACGTCACGAGGCCTGGCGTGCGGCTTGCGCAGCTACAAAGACTGCCACCGATGAGAAGGCTGTGAGCGCAGCAGCGACACTGGTTGCCGATGTGCGCGCAAGCCTGGCCAATGACCTGGATACGCCGGCTGCTCTGGACGCTATCGATGCCTGGGCTGCGGAGTGGTCCTCGGATACCAGCAACAAGGCAGATGCTGGCACAGTAACCGGCGCAGCGGGTGCCGGAGAATTCGTTGCCGCCGCGCTGGACGCGCTGCTTGGCGTTAAAATTTGAGCATGAGCAACTCAGATCTGTCTGCTGTCGAAGTAACGCAAGAGAACATCGATAAGCTAGTTGCCGATTTGCGCATGTTTGCCACCGGCAGCTACCTGCAGCCCGAGGAACGCGAGTTCTGGGAGCCACTTTTTGACGAATCGGTAGCCGACCAGGTCGGGGAAGCCCTCCGTGAGGCCGCCGCTGGTATTGATCAGGCGGCGGAACTGGCCGTCGATAAGCGAGAAGAAGCCGCAACGCAGGCGGTAGAGAACTGCCTACAGCGCGTGGCTGCGATTGAGCATGAGCACGGTGGCTCGATTTTTGATGAGGAGCTCGACGAGATTCTCGCGATTATCAATTCCGCAACGAAGGCTGTCGGTTTGGACCTGCCTGCGGTGAAGGCGGAAAGCTACTTTGAGATGGAATAACCAGCCCGATTAACGGCGCGGTTATGAAAGTAGACTAAGGTGTCTATTCATGACTGATCGCCACTCTTCCGAGTTCCTCACCGCACTGCACAGCCGTGTACTCATTGGCGATGGCGCCATGGGTACCCAGCTGCAGTCTTTTGACCTCGACGTTGACGCGGACTTCCTCGGCTACGAGGGCTGTAATGAGATTCTCAATGACACTCGTCCCGACATCATCGAGACGATTCACCGGCGTTATTTCGAGGCCGGCGCCGACCTGGTGGAAACCAATACCTTCGGCTGCAACTTCCCGAACCTCGCGGATTACGACATTGAAGACCGTATCCAGGAGCTAGCGCACAAGGGCACCGCAATCGCCCGCAAGGTCGCTGACGAAATGGGGCCGGGGCGCGAGGGTATGCGACGCTTTGTCCTCGGTTCGCTGGGCCCGGGCACGAAGCTGCCGTCTTTGGGGCACGCTCCGTACGCTCAGCTTCGCGACGCTTACACGGAGGCCGGACTCGGCATGATTTCCGGTGGCGCGGATGCGTTTTTGATTGAGACCTGTCAAGACTTGCTGCAGGTCAAGGCAGCAGTCAATGGCATCAAGGCCGCCATGCGACAGGCTGAGAAGAAGATCCCGATTGTCGTCCACGTGACTGTCGAGACCACAGGCACCATGCTGATGGGCTCGGAGATTGGTGCAGCCCTGGCAGCGCTGCAGCCGCTGGGTATCGACATGATTGGCCTGAACTGTGCAACGGGTCCGGACGAGATGAGCGAGCACCTACGCTACCTGTCCAATTTCGCCTCCATCCCGGTATCGGTAATGCCGAATGCGGGTCTGCCAGTGCTGGGTAAGAACGGTGCGACCTACCCGCTGACCGCCCCAGAGCTGGCCACAGCGCTGCGCGGCTTTGTTGAAGAGTTTGGCCTGGCGATGGTCGGTGGCTGCTGTGGTACCACACCGGAGCATGTTTCCGCTGTTCGCGATGCTATTACCGGTGCCGGCGCCTACGCTGAGCAGGGTCCTGCTGTTCAGGCAGCACGCCCATCGACGGATCCGGATGCAAAGCCAATCGATGAGGTTAGTTCTCTGTACTCGGCAGCCCCGCTGACGCAGACAACCGGTATCACCATGATTGGTGAGCGCACCAACGCCAACGGTTCCAAGGCATTCCGCGAGGCCATGCTGGCCGGCGACTGGGAGAAGTGTCTTAACACCGCCCGTGGTCAGGTCACCGATGGCGCACACATGATTGACCTGTGTGTGGACTACGTGGGGCGCGACGGTCGCGATGACATGGCAACCCTGGCATCGCAGATCGCCACCTCGGTGACGTTGCCGGTCATGCTGGACTCCACGGAACCGGAGGTTTTGAAGACTGGCCTGGAGCACCTCGGTGGTCGCTGCGCGGTCAACTCTGTGAACTTTGAAGACGGCGATGGCCCGGACTCGCGTTACCAGCGCATTATGCGCCAGGTTGTTGAGCACGGTGCTGCCGTGGTCGCTTTGACTATCGACGAAGAAGGTCAGGCGCGTACAAAGGACAAGAAGATTGAGATCGCCGAGCGTCTCATCGTCGACATCACCGGCACGTGGGGACTGCGCGAGCAGGACATTATTGTCGACTGTCTGACTTTCCCGATTTCCACTGGCCAGGAGGAAACTCGCCGCGACGGCATCGAAACCATCGAAGCCATCCGCGAACTTAAGCGTCGCCACCCGAACGTGCACACCACGCTCGGTCTGTCCAACATTTCCTTCGGTCTGAACCCGGCGGCTCGCCAGGTACTCAACTCGGTGTTCCTCAACGAGTGCATCGAGGCCGGCCTGGACTCCGCCATTGCCCACAGCTCCAAGATCTTGCCGATGAACAAGATTGACAACAAGCAGCGCGAAGTCGCTCTCGATATGGTGTACGACCGCCGTCGTGAAGCGGGACACCCCGACGGGGAGTACGACCCACTGCAGGTATTCATGGAGCTCTTTGAAGGAGTCTCCGCCGCTGACGCGAAGGACGCCCGGGCCGAAAAGCTTGCCGCCATGCCGCTGTTCGACCGCCTGGCGCAGCGCATCATCGACGGTGAGCGCACGGGTATCGAGGCTGACCTCGATGAGGGCATGAAGGAAAAGGAACCGCTGGCGATTGTTAACGAGGACCTGCTGCGTGGCATGCAGACCGTTGGTGACCTGTTCGGTTCCGGCCAGATGCAGCTGCCATTCGTGCTGCAGTCGGCCGAGACGATGAAGGCCGCGGTGGGCTACCTCGAGGGCTTTATGGATGCCGAGGATGCCACGGGCTCCAAGGGCTCGATTGTGCTGGCCACGGTGAAGGGCGATGTCCACGACATCGGCAAGAACCTGGTGGAGATTATTCTCTCCAACAACGGCTACACCGTGCATAACCTGGGCATTAAGCAGCCGATCGCTACGATTCTGTCCGCCGCCAAGGAACTGGATGTCGACGCTATCGGCATGTCCGGCCTGCTGGTGAAGTCCACTGTGGTGATGAAGGACAACCTGCTGGAGATCAACTCCGCCGGCGATGCCACCCGCTTCCCAGTACTGCTCGGCGGCGCCGCGCTGACGCGTAGCTACGTAGAAGACGACCTGTCCGAGCTCTACCACGGCGATGTCTACTACGGCAGGGATGCCTTCGAAGGACTGCGCATCATGGACGAGCTGATGGCAGCGAAGAAGGGCCTCGGCCCAGACGAGAATTCGCCAGAGGCCATTGCTGCCCGCGAGAAGAAGGAAGCTCGCCGCGCCCGCCGTGAGCGCTCCAAGCGCATCGCCGCGCAGCGCGCCGCCAAGGCTGCTGCTGAAGCCCCCGAGGTGCCGGAGCGTTCCGATGTCGCCGCTGATGTCCCCGTTGCGACACCGCCGTTCTGGGGAACCCGCATTGTCAAGGGCCTGCCCCTCGACGACTACCTGACCACCCTCGACGAACGCGCTCTGTTCATGGGGCAGTGGGGACTGCGCGGCACCCGCGGCGACGAGGGGCCGAGTTACGAGGAACTGGTCGAATCCGATGGTCGTCCACGCCTGCGCGCATGGCTGCAGCGCCTGCGCGCCGAGAACATCCTCCAGCATGCGGCTGTCGTCTATGGCTACTTCCCAGCAGTTTCTGAGGGCGATACCGTACACGTACTGCCGCTACCTGCGGAAGGGGAGCAGCCCGACCCCGCGGCAGAGCCAGTGGTGTCCTGGACCTTCCCGCGCCAGCAGCGTGGTCGCTTCCTATGCATTGCTGACTTCATTCGCTCGCGCGAAGATGCCATCGCCGCAGGACAGACCGACGTCATGCCGTTCCAGCTGGTGACCATGGGACAGCCCATCGCTGACTTCGCCAACGATATTTACGCCAAGAACGAATACCGCGACTACCTGGAGGTTCACGGTATCGGCGTGCAGCTCACCGAGGCGCTGGCCGAGTACTGGCACCAGCGCATTCGCTCCGAGCTCGCGTTCTCCGACGGCACAAGTGTTGGCGCGGAAGACTCCGACGATACCCAGGACTTCTTTGACCTGAAGTACCGCGGCGCTCGTTACTCCTTCGGCTATGGTTCCTGTCCGGATCTGACCTTCCGTCAGGGCATGATTGACCTGCTGCAGCCGGAGCGCATCGGCGTGGAGCTCTCTGAGGAGCTCCAGCTGCACCCAGAGCAGTCCACCGATGCGTTCGTGCTCTACCACCCGGAAGCGAAGTACTTTAACGTGTAGCTTCGCGTTATCCCTGCGGTCGCACCAGCAAGGTCTGCATGCTGCGGCCGATGGGGCCGTGCACATCGTAGAGCTCGCCCGCGGTCATGCCGATTCCGTCCGGCCCAATGGAACCGCGGGCGGCGATGCCCACCCAGCCGCCGTCTTCCGACTGCAACTCCGATTCCGCCGACTTCTCCGAGGCGCCGAGCTGGGGGAGTCGGTGCAGGTGAACCACTAAGTCGGTATTCATAAACGCCCACTGGTGCGGGCTCAGCGTGGCCCCGATACCGTTGGCGGTATCAGCTACCTGCATGACTCGCTCCACCGCAGTCGGCTCCTCCCCGAGCACGATTGGGTACTGCGCGCGAACCCAGTGAATTTGCGTCTCGGCCAGCTCTTCCGTCGCGCCGGCGCGGGCTTCAATTGATTCGATGTAGCCGCCACTCCAATCGTCGGTAAGCGGAATGTACTCGGCGCTGCATTCCTCGGGCCCGGGCACCTGCTTGTCGAATGCACGCTCAATATCCCGCGTATCCGCAGTGGCCATCATCCATGCGGACGCGGTGGCAACTGGTCGCCAGGCACCCTTGACGTCGGCAAGCAATTCGGCTTCGACCTTGGCGATCTGCCGCCCCGGGCGCGAGACCCATGAGCGCGCGCGGAGCTCCGTGTACGGTACAGCCGACAACAGATCCACGGCGATGCGAGTAATACGCATCCCCTCGCTTTCCAGACGGCGGCGCTCCAACATGCGCGTCAGCAGCGCCGACGGCGGCGCACCGTGCTGAAACGGCCCCCACGCCCCATAAGTGAAGCTGGTGGGCATGAAGCGCTCGTAGCTGAGCTCGCCTTCGGTGACCGTCCCTAGCGGAATGAAGTATGCCTCGGGTTGGTCGATAGCCTGGGCGAGCGAATCTTCAGTGGTTGTCATAGCGAGTCGATGCCTTTCATTCACGCGGGACACGTTCATGCGGTGATTTCATGCAGCACCGCAACATACTTTCCTTCCTGAAACTCTAAACCTTCATCCGACGGTTTTGCTGACATAATCGCTAAATGCTTGATTGCCTGGCATAGTCGCATGGTGTGAAAGCAATTTTGTGGGACATGGACGGCAGCCTCATCAACACGGAACCTCTGTGGGAGATTGCCACGTACGACCTCTCGGAATTCGTAGGCCGTCGCCTGACTCCGGAGTTGCGCATGCAGTGCGTCGGCAACACACTCTGGGATACGCTGTCGATTTGTGCTGACCATGCGGGACGCACGCTTGACGACGAGCTGTTTGCCTCGGGCTCCCAATTCGTCGAAGGTCGCTTCACTGAATTGGTTCTAGAACATGGGGTGGAGTGGCGCCCGGGTGTGCCGGCGATTTTGGACCAGGCCCGGGCTGCTGACATTCCGGTGGTGTTGGTGACCAATACCCGTCGGCACGTGGCGCAACCCTGCATTGATGTCATGGGGGAGCAGCACTTCGCCGCAACAGTGTGTAGCGATGAGGTGGCCAACGGCAAACCGGCACCGGATCCGTACTTGCGTGGCGCAGAGCTAGCCGGATTTGCGCCAGAGGACTGCCTGGCTATCGAAGATTCCTCAACGGGGGTGCGCTCTGCACTCGCTGCGGGATGCACGGTGGTGTGGAATCCAATGCCGGATGTGAGCGTTTCGCAGGCTGATGTGGGGACGTTAGTACCCCCGGCGCGCTTCATTTCGGGCAATTTGGATACCTCGAATTTGGGCTTATTGCGGGCTGCTTTCGCGGGCGAGTAGACGACATGGAACAATAGACCGGGTGAAGAACTTTGATGACCTGTTTGCAGAGCTGAAGGAAAAAGCACAGTCGCGCCCCGAGGGATCGGGCACAGTCAAGGCGCTGGACGCTGGTGTGCATTTCCAGGGCAAGAAAATTGTCGAAGAGGCCGGTGAGGTCTGGCTTGCAGCTGAGCACGAATCTGACGAAGCCCTCGCAGAGGAGATTTCGCAGCTGTTGTACTGGCTGCAGGTGGTCATGGTCGGTCGCGGGCTGAGCCCCGAGGATGTTTACAAGTACCTGTAGGAGAAATCAACACCATGCTGCGTATTGCCGTGCCCAACAAAGGATCGCTGTCCGAGGCGGCAGTCGAAATCCTGAAGGAAGCTGGCTACCCGGGTCGAGGCGACTCCAAGAGCCTGACCATCCACGACGAAGCCAACGACATTGAGTTTTTCTTCCTCCGCCCGAAGGATATTCCCATCTACGTTGGCAACGGCCATCTGGATTTGGGCATCACCGGCCGCGACCTGGCCGCTGACTCGCTGGCTCCGGTCGATGAGGTTCTGAATCTGGGCTTCGGCGCCTCGACCTTCCGCTACGCCGCTCCGGCCGATGAGGAGTGGACCGTAGAAGCTCTGGAGGGCAAGCGCATTGCCACCTCGTACCCGAACCTGGTGCGCGAGGATCTGAAGGCTCGTGGCATTAACGCCACCGTTATTCGCCTTGATGGTGCAGTGGAGATTTCCATCCGCTTGGGAGTTGCCGACGTAATCGCCGATGTTGTCTCCACCGGTCGTACCCTGCGCAAGCAGGGATTGAAGCCATTCGGCGATGTTTTGGTCAGCTCTGAGGCAGTTGTTGTCGGACGCAAGGGCGTAGAGGTCACCGAGGAGCAGCAGGTGTTCCTACGTCGCATGACCGGCATTCTGCATGCCAAGACGTACTTGATGATTGACTACAACATCCGTGCGTCCGCGCTGGAAGAGGCATCCAAGCTCACCCCGGGCCTGTCTGGTCCGACCGTGTCGCCGCTGGCTAACGAGGATTGGGTAGCAGTTCGCGCGCTAGTTCCGAAGGCAGAGGCCAACCCGCTCATGGACGCACTGGCAAAGATTGGTGCCGAGGCGATCTTGGCTTCGAATATCCGTATCGCGCGTATTTAAGTCACGCGACCCTTACACGCTATCCAGTGGGAGCTTCCTAGCTGAATCCACCCTTTACCTACGCTAGCGTAGGTAGTAATATTGACACTAAGAGTGCGCACGGCGTTAGCCGGACCGAAGCAGTAACTTTATGCCTGTACATGCGGCACATACGCCAGCGCTGTAGTTTTGGCGGTGTAACCAATCATCGCCACTAAATGTGGCCCACAAGGCTGCGTCTACTAGGTCTGCTAAAAGGCTAGAAGGGATTGCTTCCACATGTCCGCAACACGTACCGAGGTCGACCTGCTTGGCTCTATGGAGGTCCCGGCAGAGGCTTACTACGGCATCCACACCCTGCGCGCAATCGACAACTACCAAATCTCAGCCAAGACCATCAACGACGTGCCCGAATTCATTCGTGGCATGGTGATGGTGAAGAAGGCCACGGCCATTGCCAACCAGCGCGTCCACACGCTGCCCAGCGATGTTGCAGACATCATCGTCGCCGCATGTGATGAAATCCTGGAAAAGGGACGCTGCATGGATCAGTTTCCAATCGATGTCTTCCAGGGTGGAGCTGGCACCAGTCTCAACATGAACACCAACGAGGTCATCGCTAACCTCGCTCTAGAACTGCTCGGCCTGGAAAAGGGCCGATACGACGTCATTCACCCCAACGATGATGTCAACCAGTGCCAGTCAACCAACGATGCCTACCCAACAGGTTTCCGTCTTGCCATCCACATGTCGCTGCTGAGCCTGCAGAAGCACTTCGACTCCCTGGTTGAGGCTCTACACGCCAAGGGTGATGAATTCAACGACATCATCACAATGGGGCGCACGCAGCTGCAGGATGCCGTTCCCATGACCCTGGGACAGGCTTTCCACGCATTTGCCCACAACCTTGAGGAAGAGCAGGAGTCCATCGCAACTGCGTCGGCACGCCTGCTGCAAATCAACCTGGGAGCAACCGCTATCGGTACCGGTGTAAATGCGCCGGCAGGCTACCGCGAGGCCGTGACCCAGGCGCTGCGTGAGGTCAGTGGCTTTAAGGTGACCTCTGCGAAGGACCTAATCGAAGCCACCAGCGATACCGGCGCCTACGTCAGCGTGCATGCATCCCTGAAGCGCGCGGCCATGAAGATTTCCAAGATGTGCAACGACCTGCGCCTGCTGGCATCGGGTCCACGAGCCGGACTGAATGAAATCAACCTTCCGGAGCGCGCCGCTGGGTCTTCGATTATGCCGGCAAAGGTTAACCCGGTAATCCCAGAGGTCGCGAACCAGGCCTGCTTCAAGGTCTTCGGCAACGACGTGACCCTGACCTGGGCAGCCGAGGCTGGCCAGTTGCAGCTAAACGTGATGGAGCCTGTCATCGGCGCATGCCTCTTCGAGTCGATTGAACTGCTGCGCAGTGCTACCGACACTCTGCGCGACAAGTGCATTACCGGCATCACCGCTAACCCGGAAGTTTGCCGCGGCTATGTGGAAAACTCCATCGGTATCGTGACCTACCTGAATCCGGTCATTGGCCACCACGAGGGCGATATGATTGGCAAGGAAGCCGCTCGCACTGGCCGCTCCGTCCGGGACATTGTCCTCGAACGCGGGCTGATGGACGAGAAGGAGCTCAACCAGGTCCTGAGCACCGAGAACCTCATGCACCCGGAATACCGGGGGAAGCGCTACGTGGCAGGGGAGTCTCGCCTCGACGATTTGTCCTAAGCGGCAACAAGTCTAACGAGTGACTTTTCGGAGATACACATGTTAGTTGCCGTCCAAATCTCTATCGTTCTAGCAGCGATCCTCCTTGGCGCGCGTCTTGGTTCAATTGCTATCGGGTTCGCCGGTGGGCTGGGCGTTTTGGCGCTGGGCATCACCGGGGTTCCGGTCACCAAAGACGACATTCCGTTCGATGTCATCGGCATCATTATGTCGGTAATCGCGGCAATTGCCGCTATGCAGAAGGCCGGAGGCATGGACTATCTCGTCCACATTGCCGAACGGTTGCTGCGCAAGAATCCGCGACACATCACCTACTGGGCCCCGGTTGTCACCTACCTGATGACACTGCTCGCCGGCACCGGCCACACCGCATTTTCCACCCTCCCAGTTATCGCCGAAGTATCCAAGGAGGGAGGCGTTCGCCCGTCCCGCCCGCTGTCCGTGGCGGTCATCGCATCTCAGTTGGCGATTACGGCATCACCCATTTCAGCGGCTGTGGTGCTGATGGCTTCGCTCATGGAACCCCGCGGCGTTGGTTATCTCACACTCCTGGCGATTGTCATTCCTTCGACGTTCCTCGCCATCCTTCCGACCGCCTTTGTCACGAATCACCTAGGCAAAGAGCTTGACGACGATCCGGAGTATCAAAGCCGCTTGGAAAAGGGGTTAGTCTCCAAGCCACGTGGCCAGATGAGCGAATACGTGCCAACCAAGTCGGCCAAGTGGTCCGTGGCGATTTTCCTACTCTCGATTCTCGCGGTGATGGTCTACGCGACCATCAGCACTGAACAGGTCGGCCTCATCGCTGACCCCACGCTCCCACGAAACGAGGCGATCATGTCAATCATGTTGACCGCTGCCACCGTTATCGTGCTGGCCTGCAAGTTGGACGCGGCAACCATTTTGAACACACCGGTGTTCAAATCGGGCATGTCCGCCAGCGTCTGCGTTCTCGGTGTGGCGTGGCTGGGAACCACAATTATCAACCACTACATCGACGACATTAAGGCCGCGTCCGGCAGCCTACTGACCACAATGCCGTGGATGCTGGCAATCGTGCTCTTCTTCGCGGCCGCATTGCTGTACTCGCAGGCGGCCACGGCAAAGGCCATCATGCCCGCTGCACTCGCGGTGGGAGTTTCTCCCATCACTGCGATTGCTTCCTTCGCAGCGACTTCCGCGCTATTCGTACTGCCTACTTACCCGACGCTCCTTGCCGCGGTGGAGATGGACGACACTGGCACAACCCGAATTGGCAAATACGTGTTTAACCACTCGTTCATCATCCCAGGCACCTTATGTATTGCCCTGTCCGTCGCGTTCGGTTTCGCCTTCGGCAGCGCACTGCTGTAGTGGGGGACTACCTAAAACACCGTATAGAGAAACTGACTAGGTTTATGACAAAATCGAAGCTGTGAATTCCATTCACCTGTCATAAACCTAGTCAGTAACTTTTACTGGCACCGTTACCGCCGACGGCGGCACCCCGCGAAAGCTAACATCGCCGCGAGAGCCACCGCCATCCGCAGCTTTTACTCAGCGCCACCATCGCCGACAGCACCCGGCCAACCGGGGTACTCCGGTGTGACCCCGCCATAGGCAGGGCACATCTCCTGGAAAGAACACCACCCGCAGAGCTTGGACTTCTTCGGTACAAAGTCACCGTTTTCACCGTCGCGCACGATCGCCGACCACAAGTCAGCAATCTCCGCTTGGAAGGCCTCTAATTCTGTCGCGTTGGGACTCAGCACCAGGTCATCGGCGACCTTCAGGTACATCAACCGCAGCTGTTCCGGGATACGACCGGTGAGCCGCCACCACACCAGCGCGTAAAACCGCATCTGGAAGAGTGCCTCATCCTGGAAGCGAGGAGAGGGCTTCTTGCCCGTCTTGTAGTCGACAATCCGAACCTCACCGGTCGGGGCAATATCGACGCGGTCGATAAAACCACGAAGTGGCACCGACAACGGCACAGTCTGATCTGCATCCGGATCGATAACCAGCTGAACGAACTTTTCCATCTCGGCCGCATCGAAGCCCATGGGGTTTTCCATCATGAAATAACCCTTGAGCAGTCCGCGGCATTCGACCAGGAAGTCGTAGTAATCATCCTCCGGAACTAGCTCAATCAGTTCCTCGTCCTTTGCACGCATGTCCTCCCAGGTCGGCTTCAAACGCTTCACCGCTGCGGGGTAAGTGCGTTCTTCACGGGGCCAGGCATGCATCTGTTCGAGCACAGCATGCACCAACGTGCCCTTGACCTGCGCGACAGTCGACGGCTCCGGAATCTTGTCAATCGCACGGAACCGGTACTTCAGCGGGCACTGGCGGTAGTCATTAGCTCTCGACGGCGACAGCGCCAACTTAGAGCGGCGGGAAGGCTGAACAGCTGACTTAGAACTTTGGGCATTGTCGGGCATACTAGCCAGGTTAGAGTACCGCCCGGATTTGGCTGCACCCGACACAACCCGACCCAACCAAACCGAACCAGACCCAACCCGACCCAACCAAACCCCAAAAGGAGCCCACACACCTATGGCATTGAGCGGACCATTCCAGGTCGGCGACCGAGTCCAGCTGACTGACTCGAAGAATCGCCACTTCACCGTCATCCTCGAGGAGGGTGGCAAGTTCTTCACTCACCGCGGCACCATCCTCCACGACGACCTCATCGGCGCCAAGGAAGGCACCACCGTCACCTCCGGCGAAGGCACCGTCTACCTGGCCATGCGTCACTTGCTGGTCGATTACGTCCTGTCCATGCCGCGCGGTGCTGCGGTGATTTACCCGAAGGATGCCGCACAGATCATCGTCGAGGGCGACATCTTCCCAGGTGCGCGCGTGTTGGAGGCCGGCGCTGGCTCCGGCGCGCTCAGTCTCAACCTGCTCCGCGCCATTGGCGCTGACGGGCAGCTTATTTCCTACGAGGTCCGCGAGGACCACATCGAGCACGCGGAACGCAACGTTGTCGACTTCATGGGTCACAAGCCCGACAACTGGGACTTGCGCCTGGGCGATCTCAACGAGGCCTCCGTCGAGTCGCTCGGCGGCCCGGTCGACCGAGTCATTCTGGACATGCTCGCTCCATGGGAATGCCTGGACACCGTTTCGAAGGTGCTTCAGCCTGGCGGCGTGCTCATGGTCTATGTCGCCACTGTTCCGCAGCTAATGAAGGTCATGGAGGGCATCCGCGCGCAGAAGTGCTTCACCGAACCACGCGCCTGGGAATCCCTGGTCCGCGACTGGAATGTTCAGGATCTCTCCGTCCGCCCGGCGCACCGTATGCAGGCACATACCGCATTCCTGGTGTGGGCACGCAGGCTTGCCGACGGCACGGTGCCTCCGCGCCCACAGCGACGAAATCAAAAGAAGCTCTAGACCCGCCTCTACGCGCTGGGAGGTGTAGCCGTCGTAAAGCGTGATGCGACACACGGTCTAAATCGACCAAGCAACAACGGCATCTGGCCCTATGGGTAATCTGGGATACATGACAACGCCGTCTGACAAAATCCGTGATCTTGAGCAGAAGAACTACAACCTCGGCATTCGAAATAATCGCCTGGTTGAGCTGTTGCGGGACTCCCGTAACAAGCTAGAGCTACTGCGCCAAGACATGGAGGACATGCTGGAGCCGCCTAGCACGTACGGTATTTTCCTTAAGCCGGGGCCGGAGAAAGGCACCGCAGAGGTTTTTACCGGAAATCGACGGATGCGCCTGCGGGTGCAGCCGGAGATTAATGAGCGGGCGCTTCGGCCGGGCGCGCAGGTGCGTCTGAATGAGGGCTCGATAATCGTGGAGGACTGCGGTTATCCGGAAAGCGGCGACATCGCCAATGTTCGTGAGGTGCTGCCGGATCGGGAGCGCATTTTGGCCTCGGATACTCACGGTGAGGAATTCGTGGTGTCTCTGGCGGGGGATTTGTCGCCGAAGCCGGGGGACTCGGTGATGATTGACCGCAAGTCGGGCTATGCGTTTGAGGTCATTCCGAAGTCCGAGGTGGAAAACCTGGTGCTGGAAGAGGTACCGGATGTCACCTACACGGATATCGGTGGTTTGGACAGCCAGATTGAGCAGATTCACGATGCCGTGGAGATGCCGTTCCTGCAGCCAGAACTGTTTGAGCAGTACAACCTGCGTCCACCGAAGGGTGTGCTGCTCTACGGCCCTCCCGGCAATGGTAAGACGCTGATTGCCAAGGCTGTGGCTAATTCGTTGGCACGCAAGATTGCGCTATCCCGAGGCAAGAGCGAGGCGGAGGCGCAGCGGGCGCAATCGTACTTCTTGAATGTCAAGGGCCCGGAGCTGCTGAACAAGTTCGTGGGTGAGACCGAGCGTCAGATTCGCCTGATTTTTGACCGCGCTCGCGACATTGCCGAGGATGGCAAGCCGGTAATTGTCTTCTTCGATGAGATGGACTCGATTTTCCGCACTCGTGGTTCGGGCATCTCCTCGGATATGGAAAACACAGTGGTCCCGCAGCTGCTCAGTGAACTTGACGGTGTGGAGGGGCTGGAAAACGTCATCGTGATTGGTGCCACCAACCGCGAGGAGATGATTGACCCGGCAATTCTGCGCCCAGGACGCTTGGATGTGAAAATCCGCATTGAGCGCCCGAATGAGGCTGCGGCGAAGGATATCTTCCGCAAGTACTTGACTCCAGAGCTGCCGTATAACGCAGCCGAGGTGGAAGCGCGCGGTGGGGTGGAGCAGAATGTCGCACACCTCATTGACCAGGTTGTTGAGCGGATGTACGCCAAGACGGAAGAAAACGAGTACGTGCGGATTCGCTATGCCGATGGCACCAGCGAAGTTATGTACTACCGCGATTTCAACTCCGGCGCGATGATTTCCAACATCGTCGACCGTGCGAAGAAGTCCGCCATCAAGTCGGTTATCGCTGGCGGCGAGGCTGGTATTAGCTTGGATCACCTGCTGTCTGCAGTGGCGGAGGAGTTCGCGCAGAACGAGGACCTGCCAAACACCTCGAACCCGGATGAGTGGGCTCGCATCTCCGGTCGTCCAGCGGCGCGCGTTGCCTCGGTCGAGGTGATTCGCCATGGCTAAATCCGCCGCCAGTTCTGCACAGTCGAACCGCTTCTTCGGCACGGAGATTGAGTACGGCATTTCCAGCCCGGACAACCCGGATGTCAGCCCAATTCTCACCTCCACGCAGGCCGTGCTCGCTTTCGCGCATGAGCAGGAGGAGGGCCTGTCGGGGCGCATCCGCTGGGATTACGCACCAGAGTCGCCACTGCGCGACAGCCGTGGTTTCGACCTGCGCCGTTACCACCAGCCACCGATTGTTGACCCGAATGCCGTCGGCGCTGCAAACCTGCTGGTGCAAAATGGTGCCCGTTTCTACGTCGATCACGCGCACCCGGAGTACTCCTCACCGGAGACGGCAACCGCCCGCGAGGCGGTTATCGCTGACCGCGCAGGTGACAAGATTATGCTGCGCGCAGCTCAGCTTGCCGCCGAAGCCACCGATGCTGAGGGCAATCCAGGTCCGATGCTGAAGCTCTACCGCAACAATGTCGATGGCAAGGGCGCCTCGTATGGTGCCCACGAGAACTACCTTTTCTCCCGAGAAACCGAGTTCGATGACATCGTCGCCGGTCTGACGCCGTTTTTCGTCACCCGCCAGGTGTTCACGGGCGCTGGTCGCGTGGGTCTGGGGCAGACGGGGCAGGAGTCGGGTTTCCAGATTTCGCAGCGCGCGGACTACATCGAGACTGAGGTCTCGCTGGAGACCACTTTGAACCGCGGCATCATCAACACCCGCGATGAACCACACGCAGACTCCGATCGCTTCCGCCGCCTGCACGTCATCATCGGTGATGCCAACATGAGCGAGGTCGCCACCTTCCTCAAGCTGGGCACCACAGGTTTGGTCATCGACGCCATCGAGGACGGCGTGCGTTTCGACGACCTGCAGCTCCGCAACCCCGTCGAGGCCGTCCATAAGGTCTCCCGAGACTTGACTTGCACCGAGAAGCTGCAGCTGGCAGACCATGTCACGTGGATGTCCGCAGTGGAAATGCAGTACGAGTACCTGCGTCGCGTGGAGAGCTACGACCAGCAGGGCGACGTCGTCAAGCTCTGGCGTGAAGTGCTCGACGTGCTTTCCGACGACCCCCGCAAGGCAGCCCACCTGCTGGATTGGGTGGCGAAATACAACCTCATGGAGGGCCTGCGTACCCGCCTGGGCGCGGGCTGGGACCACCCGAAGTTGGCGTTGATTGATATTCAGTACTCGGATATTGATCCGGCTCGTGGGCTGTACCATGCGCTGGTGCGCCGTGGTTCGATGCGCACGCTCGTGACAGAGGAAGAAGTCGACCGCGCGGTTGAATACGCGCCGGAATCCACGCGTGCGTATGTACGCGGTGGCATTCTGCGCCGCTTTGGCAAGGATGTCGTCGCGGGCAGTTGGACCAGCTTGGTGGTGGACACCGCGGGGGTGTATCGGAGCACTCGTGACGTGGAGTCGCCTGGAATTACGCTGGCCTACATTACGCTGGATGAAGTTGACCGTTTCACTGCCGCAGAATGCGGTGACGTGTTGGAGTCTGCGGAGACAGTGGCCGAGGTGGTCGAGCATCTGCGTACGCTCGGGGCTATCCGCGAACAATAGGCACGCATAGTGCAGTAATAGAGCAGTAATACTCAAAAGTTTTTCTTGAAGGAGCAAAATCATGGCTGGTAACACTCAGGTTTTCGGCGGCGGTTCCGGCGGAGGCGACGAGGAAGAGTTCGGCGAGGTCGCTGGCGGCGGTCAGGCTCAGGAGCACGTTGCAGCTGCTGACGACCTGCTGGATGAAATTGATGGTCTGCTGGAGAACAACGCCGAGGAGTTCGTGCGCTCGTATGTACAGAAGGGTGGCCAGTAAAAAGTGACTGACCAGCAGGTAGGGCAGCAGGAGCCGGAAGCAACGCCGACACCGGTACCGGCACAGGCGTTGACCCGACGCATCACCGGTATTGAGACCGAGTTCGGCATCACTCTGACGCTGGATGGCTCGCGCCGTCTGGGACCGGATGAGATTGCCCGCTACATGTTCCGCCCGGTGATCGCTAAGTACGGGGCAACCAACATTTTCACCCCCAATGCTGGTCGTATGTACCTCGATGTCGGAAGCCACCCGGAGTACGCTACCGCTGAGTGCGATTCGGTCTCGCAGCTGGTAGCGTACGACCGCTCGGGCGAGGTCATCTTGAATGAACTCGCTGAAAAGGCTGAAGCAGAGCTTGCCGACGAGGGCATCGGTGGCAAGGTCTACCTGCTGAAGAACAACGTTGATACCGTCGGTAACTCCTACGGTTGTCACGAAAACTACCTGGTTGGACGTGAACTGGGACTGAAGTCCCTGTCCAAGCTGCTGCTACCTTTCTTGGTTACGCGACAGCTCATCTGTGGCGCGGGGAAGATTTTCCTGCCGTACCCAACCTCGCCGTATCACAACGATCCGATTCAGTACTGCTTCTCGCAGCGCGCGGATCATGTGTGGGAGGGCGTCTCCAGTGCAACGACGCGCTCCCGGCCGATTATTAACACTCGCGATGAGCCACACGCGGACTCCAACCGCTTCCGCCGCTTGCACGTCATCGTGGGCGACTCCAACATGAGTGAGACGACGACTGCGCTCAAAATTGGCTCCACTCAGCTGGTACTGGAGATGATTGAAGCCGGCGTGAAGTTGCCGGACTTCGAAGTCGCCAACGAAATCAAGTCCATCCGTGCGGTGAGCCGCGATATGACCGGCAAGGCCGAGATTCCACTGCGCAGTGGCGAAACTGCCACCGCACTGCAGATTCAACGCGAGTTCCTGGACGCTGCGACGGAGTGGCTGAAGGTCCGCGAAGAAAACATGGTCAATGAAGACAAGGGCATTGCCGGGGCCGGCACGTCCAACGAGGAAATGGGCCGCATCGTCGAGCTGTGGGGTCGCGCGCTGGATGCCGTGGAAACCGGTGACTGGTCTCTCATTGAGCACGACATTGACTGGGCCATTAAGTACTCGCTCATGAAACGCTACCTGGATCGCGGTCTAACGCTGGAGGACCCCAAGCTTCATCAAATCGACTTGGCCTACCACGACATCCGTCCCGGCCGAGGCATCTTCCGTGCGCTGGAAGCCCGTGGCATTGCCTCGCGGTGGATCACCGATGAGCAGGTCGCTGAGGCAGTCCGCATCGCACCGCCAACTACTCGTGCGAAGCTGCGCGGTGATTTCCTCGTTGCAGCTGAAGACTCCAGTTTGAAGACCGTAGTGGACTGGACACACCTGAAGATTTCCGGTGACGATCCCATCTCCACCATGCTCGGCGACCCCTTTGCCACGGAAAACAATGAGGTCAATGAGATGATCGAGATTCTGACGGCCGCGAAGAAGACCTCGGATACGGATCCGGAAAACTAGTTCCGCCCCCGGAAACTGCCCCAGGAAAAGGAGCCCCACAGTCGTGTCTGTCCCACCGGTATCGGAAAGCCCCGGATCCGCTGCGATCAGTGAGACCCAACGCCAGGTTCAGCTGCTGTTGGCGCTTGCCGACGACACCGGGTGGGTCAGCGAGTCGTGGATCTCCAAACATGTCGAGGGTTACTCCCGTGTTTCCGAGGATTCCCGGGCTCGTTATTTACGTGCGGACACCGCGGCACTCCTGGCAGCCGGGGTCCCGGTGGAGGTTTCGTCGTCAAGCGCGGGCGATAAGGTCAAACGTCTGCGCCTGAACAGACTACGGTGGCCCCAGCACGACCCCGAGTTCACTGAAGCGGAGGCTTCGGTGGTTTTCCAGGCGGCGAATGCGGCGTTTGGTTCGGAGGAGCTGAGCTCGACGGCTGTGGCGGCGTGGCGGAAGCTCGCATCGTTTGCGCAGCGCAGCGCCATTGCGAAGCCGGATGAGTCGGTGGTGGTGGCCGATGCGGTGGATATGAGTCGAGTGGATTTCAGCACACTGCTGACTGCAATGACCTCGCCGCGCCGGACAGTGGAGATGTGGTACTCCCGCCAGTACGGCGTGGATGATGAACTGCGCGTGCTGGAGCCGTGGGGTCTGATTAACCTGCGCGGGCGCTTTTATGTGTTGGGCTTTGATCCGCAGCGTGAGGCGGCGCGTATGTTCCGGCTCAGCCGTATCCGCGATGTGTCGGATACAGGGACGTCGGCGACCCAGCCAATGCCCGATGGTGACTTGCAACAGATTGCGGAAAACATGTTGCACCGCGGTGGCAAGACCTATCAGGCGGTTGTTCGTATCGCTCCGAATACCTGCGCTGATGTGGTGATGAAAGCGACCGCGTTGGGGGATGGGCGCTACGAGCTGCCAGCGGCACCTGTGAGTGAGATTGTGTCCACAGGTTTGAGTTACGCACCGGATTTGATTGTGGAATCACCTGAAGAGGCACGGTCGGAGATTATTGCTCGGTTGGAGCAGGTACTCGCTCGCCATGGCGGATTGAATGGTGCGAAGAACGCTTTGGAGGGCAACTAATGACAGTGCATGCAGCCCGGGAACTTGACGCAGGTGTCAGCGTCGACGAGTTGTTGGCGGTCGTACCGTATTTTTCGCAGCACCGTTCAATGACAGAGGCCGCTACCGAGCTGGCCATTCCTTTCGCCCGAATTCGGGCAATCGTGGAGCAGATTGCCGACATCGACCAGCCGGGACTCCTCGGAGTGCGGGCTTTTGAAGTTGATTACCGCAACAGCTTTGATGTCCGTATTCGCCCTCAGGCAACGGTGCTCAGCCAGCCACGTGCGCTCACAGCCGAAGAAACCGCGACCTTGCTGCTCATCCTGGAAACCATCGAGGACTCCGCAGCCACCACTTCCTCCGAGGCCGCGCAGACGGCCGCGACAAAACTACGCAGTGCTCTGGGAACAAACGTCCCCATCATTGACTCGACCGCCGCGGACGATGGCAAATCCTTTTCCTATTCTGAGCAGATTTACGCCGCACTGCATCAGCGCAAGGTGTTGAAGGTGCGCTACCGGAATGCCTCAGGGCAGGTTACAGTCCGTGAGCTTGACTGTGTCAACGTTTATACAGTTGAGTCCACGACGTATCTCCGCGCTGTCGACCGTGCGCAGGAAGACCGTCGCCAGAAGAGCTTCCGCGTCGACCGCCTGGAGGCCGCCGAGGTCCTCGACACTCCCGCCGGTTTCCACCGCCCAGAGCCTGTCGATATCCGTGATCCCCACGCCTTTGGTGCGGAAACGGGAACGTCCGAATGGGCGAGTGTGCTTATCGACGCCGATGCTACGTGGATCGCAGACTATGAACCGGTCTTCTTTACTGAAGATGAGGGAGAAGAAGAGGATACCGAACCGGTCTCTGACCAAGGCTTAGGGCAGTCGAAATTTGCCGCTGACGTGCCCATGTCCGACCTGGCTGCAACAGTCTCCTTTGTGCTCCGCCGTTCACCGAGCGTAAAAGTCACTGAGCCCCTAAAATTGAAAAACGCCGTTGTTGCGCGAGCTTCCGAAGCTTTGGCAGAGTATGGTCGAAACGACAAAGCTTAAACTAGAGCTTCTATCGCGCACAATGTGGCAACTTGCCACTTGTATTTGTATTCATTTGAAAGGTCTCTAAGCGGATGCCGAACCTAGGTCCCTGGGAAATCATCATTATCCTGGTCGTTCTTGTTTTGCTCTTTGGCGCAAAGAAGTTGCCGGATGCCGCTCGTTCGCTCGGCCGCTCCATGCGTATCTTCAAGTCCGAAGTCAAGGAAATGCGCAACGATGACGAGCAGCAGGAGCAGGCTGCAATCCAGCAGGCTCCGCAGGCCCAGCCACAGCAGCCGTACCAGCCGCAGCAGCAGTACCAGCAGCCGGCGCCGCAGGCTCAGCCGCAGCAGCAGTACCAGCAGCCGGCGCCGCAGGCTCAGCCGCAGCAGCCGTACCAGCCGCAGCCTGGCCAGAACAACCCTGGCCAGCCGCAGCAGTAGTAGAAGGCCGGTTGAAGCGTGACTTCAGCTACATCCACATCACGTCCTCGGAAGCGCCAACGTAAGCGCAATCCCGAGGGCGTGATGACTATTGTCGAGCACATTCAAGAGCTCCGGCGTCGTCTCGTTCTCTCTCTTGCTGGTATCGCCGTTGGCACTGTTGTGGGCTTCATCTGGTACCAGACCGCCTTTACAATTGGCCAGTTCCGCATACCGTTTACCTCGACCGATGTCGGTCCGCTGCACTTTAAGTCCCTGGGTGAATTGCTCAAGGATCCGTACTGTCAGCTTCCACCCGAGATGCGTCTCGGCGGCGGCGAGGGTGCGGAGTGTCGTCTGCTGGCGACCAGTCCGTTCGAAATGTTCATGCTGCGACTAAAGGTCGGCGCGTTGGCCGGTCTGGTGATGTCGTCGCCATGGTGGCTCTACCAAATTTGGGCCTACATCACCCCTGGCTTGGTTCGGAAGGAACGCCGCACCACCCGCCGAGTTGTGACTGCCGCAGCACTGCTGTTTGTCATGGGTTCCGTCCTGGCTTACTTCGTTGTCGCCTTCGGTTTGGAGTTCTTGCTTCAGATCGGTAAAGAAACGCAGATTTCTGCACTCACCGGTTCGCAATACTTCGGTTTCGTCCTCGCACTAATTCTGGTTTTCGGAGTCAGCTTCGAAGTTCCACTCTTCGTGGTGATGTTGAATATGGCGGGCGTCATTACCTACGAGGGCATCAAGGACAAACGCAGCATTATCATCATGTCGCTGTTTGTCTTTGCGGCTTTTATGACCCCAGGTCAGGAACCAATATCTATGGTCGCAATGGCGACGGCGCTGACATTGCTGGTGGAAGTCGCAATCCAGATTTGTCGCCTCCATGACCGTCGTAAAGCAAATGAGCGTCCGGAATGGCTGGATTTGGATGACGAACAAGGCTCCGGACCAATCACGGCCTCCGGTCCAATTGGCTCTACTGGCGGTATCGGTGACGTGGGCGGCATCGACGCCCCGACTTCAGTAAGTGCGCCGACGTCGATTCAGCCGGGCGGCATGCCGACGGCATCAGCGGCCCCGACGACCTCTCCGGTCTCTGGCCCCACGCCAGTGAACGCGCCGACGCCGACGCGGGCATCCCAGATGCGTCCTACTCGCAATTCGCGTCCACCACGGCCACAGGGCATGATTCCGGAGACTCCGATGCCGACGCAGGACTTGCGAAATCGTCCGACGAGCGACTTTGATGATGTTCTCTAGCGCGGTTTATGACACTCTAGAGGCATGACTCTTCTCGGCGATTTCGTCAGCCAACAGGATTTCGATCTTGACGACTTTCAGCTCCGCGCCTGCCAATCAATTGAGGCAGGGCGGGGCGTTGTCGTCTGTGCACCCACCGGTGCGGGCAAGACCATTGTTGGCGAATTCGCTATTTATGCAGCTCTTGAGCGCGGTGGCAAGTGCTTTTACACCACACCTATCAAGGCGTTGAGCAACCAGAAGTACCACGACCTAATCGAGGACTACGGCGAGGACCGCGTAGGCCTGCTCACTGGCGACACTTCTATTAATGGCGACGCGGACATCGTGGTGATGACCACCGAGGTGCTGCGCAACATGATTTATGCGGACTCGCCGACGCTGAAGAGGCTCACGCATGTGGTGATGGACGAGATTCACTACCTCGCAGACCGCGAGCGCGGCGCTGTCTGGGAAGAGGTTATTTTGAACCTCGACCAGTCCGTGGCCGTCATCGGTTTGTCCGCGACGGTGTCCAACTCCGAGGAGTTCGGCCGCTGGCTGTCCACGGTGCGCGGGCACACGGACGTCATTGTCACGGATCTGCGCCCGGTTCCGCTGCATCAGCACATGCTGGTGGGAAACCGGCTCTATCCGCTTTTCGAGGCGAAGTCGGACAAGGTCAATCAGGACCTGTTGGAGGCGTGCCGTCGTGCCGAGTTCGGCTACGGCGACGCTGGGGCCAGGGAGCGCTACCAGTACAAAAAGCACAAGGGCGGTGGACGCTCGTATAGCTGGGGCGATAAGGGGCAGCGCAAGTTCCGCCCGCCGAAGCGCGGCGATGTTATCCGCATGCTCGGTTCCATGAACATGCTGCCCGCAATTGTTTTCATCTTCTCCCGCGCGGGCTGCGAAGGCGCGCTGGCGCAGGTCGGCGCTACTCGCGCAGAGCTCACTGACCGGGATGAGCAGGAGCGCATCGCCAAGATCATCGATGACGGTGTTGCGCACATTCCGAAGGAAGACCTGCAGGTTCTCGGCTTCCTGCGCTGGCGCCGCATTCTCATCCGTGGTTTTGCGGCACACCACGCGGGCATGCTGCCGGCGTTCCGGCACATTGTCGAAGAGCTCTTTAACGAAGGCCTGGTCAAGGTCGTCTTCGCCACCGAGACGCTCGCACTGGGCATCAACATGCCTGCCCGCACGGTCGTGCTGGAGAAGCTGGTCAAGTTCAACGGCGAAGCACATGTGGATCTCACGCCGGGTCAGTACACGCAGATGACCGGTCGCGCTGGCCGCCGCGGTATCGACACTGTCGGCAACGCAGTGGTGCAGTGGGCCCCGGCAATGGATCCGAAGGCTGTCGCAGGGCTGGCATCTACGCGCACATATCCGCTGATTTCCACCTTCGCGCCGAGCTACAACATGAGCGTCAACCTCCTGCAGACGCTCGGTTACGACGGCTCGAAGCGCGTCATGGAGCGCTCATTCGCCCAGTTCCAGGCGGATGGCGACATCGTCGGAGTTGCCGCCGAACTATCCAAGGCCAAGCAGGAAGCCGCGGCCCTGCGTGCGGAATTGCTCGGCAGGGGAGCCGACGCACACGCTGAAGGGTCGGAGGCTGAAGCGTCGTCGTCAAGCGAGGAAGGCAGTTCGCGTGACGACGAGCGCCTGACCCAGATGCTTGAATACCTGGATCTGCGCGCGAAGCTGACCCAGGAGGAGAAGAACGCCAAGCGCCGCAATATTGAAGACCACCACACAGAAACGGTGACCGCGCTGCGCAGACTCCGTCGAGGCGAGGTTATTCCGCTGCCGAAGGGTAAGAAGGTGCAGCTGGCGGTGGTGTACCGAGAGGACCATTCGAAGTCAAATCCACGTCCCGGTGTCATCAGTGTCGGCGGGTTCGTGGGGCGTGTGGAGCCGCATATCTTCCCAGCGGCGCCGCAGACGGTCGGCGCGATTAAGCTGCCTCGGGATGCGGACCGGCATCCGCGACGTGCGCTCGGAATTGTGCGCGCAGAGATTGGCCGCAAGGGGCTAAAGGGACCAAAGCGGCTGAAGCGTCGCACTGGTGGCAACTCGCCGGCGGTGAGGAAGCTGCGACAGGAGCTGCGCGAGCATCCGCTACATGGCGATCCTGCGGTGGAGACGATGGCTCGTCACGCCGATACGCTACGGCAGGCCGAGGCGCATGTGGCCAAGCTGCAAAAGCGCGTCGATTCCGCCTCGGATACATTGGCGCGCACATTCGACCGCATGCTGCAGTTGCTAACACAAATGGACTACGTGGAATGGCCGGAGAGCGCGGAGCCGACAATTACCGAGGAAGGCCTGCGGCTGGCGCAGATTCACAACGGCTCGGATTTGCTGGTGGCCACGTGTCTGCGCCGCGGTATTTGGGATGATCTGGACCCCGCGGAACTGGCCGGTGCGGTGTCGAGTTTGGTCTTTGAAAACCGCAAGGCCAGTCAAGGCAGTGACGAGGTGCCTACCGAGCCGCTGGCCAAGGCGCTGGGGAACACCTACCGCATCTGGGAGGAACTGTCGGAGGACGAGCGCCGTTACCGGCTGCCGGTAACGGACTTGCCGGATATGGCTTTTGCCACCGCAATTCATCAGTGGACTGCGGGTGCACCGCTGGGGTACTGCCTGCAAGCCGCCGCCGAGAGTGGCGCGGAGCTGACCCCGGGCGACTTTGTCCGCTGGTGCCGTCAGGTCATTGACCTGCTGCAGCAGATCAAGAAGACCGGCTACTCCACGGACATTCGCGACAAGTCCGCCGAGGCTATTCAGGCAATTCGCAGGGGCGTAGTGGCGCTGAACAATTAGTTGCCGGTTACGTTGGTCAGCCGAAGCCTCGCCGCCCCGAGGCCACTCAACCGGCGACGGGCACAGGCCGACGGGTACAGTTGGCAACTATGAGCAACGGTATCTTTAGCTTTGACATCTATCAGCAGCGTCTGGATCGCACTGCGGAGCTACTCCGCAGCCGCGATGCGGACGCTGCAGTCTTTGGAACCGGCGCTGACCTGCAGTATCTCATTGGTTCTGCGGTCACTTCGCATGAACGCCTGACCGCGCTGGTGGTCACTGCATCCGGCACCACCACGCTGGTACTGCCCGCTGTTGAGCGCGGGGACCTGCCACTGTGTGCAATCGGTGACCTCAATGCCGATGTGGTGTTGTGGGAAGACGGCCAGAATCCGCACCGCATTGTCGCCGACTTGGTGGGCCACGTGGGCACCCTCGCAGTGGGAGCCTCTTTGACCGCTGACCACTTGATTCCTATCCAGGATCTCACCGGAGCTAAGACTGTGTTGGCCGGAGACCTTCTGAAGGAACTGTTCATGCGCAAGGACGCCGCTGAGATTGATCAGCTGCGCGAGGCCGGCGCCGCTATTGACCGCGTTCACGCTCGTGTGCCGGGTATGCTGCGCGCAGGTCGCACTGAGCGCGAGGTCGCCGATGAGATTTCGGCTGCCATCCTGGAGGAGGGGCACGTCGCCATTGACTTCGTCATTGTCGGCTCCGCTGAAAATGGTGCGAATCCGCACCACGATTTCTCCGACCGCGTCATCGAGGAAGGCGACGTGGTGGTCGTCGATATCGGAGGCACCTTGCCGCTTGGCTACCACTCCGATTGCACGCGCACCTATGTCGTCGGCAAGCCGGGGGAGAAGGAAGCTGCAGCGTGGGCGGCTCTGCGCAAGGCGCAGGAAGCTGCCGTGGCGGCGGTGCGCCCCGGTGTGACGGCTGCAGAGATCGATGCGATTGCGCGTAATAGCCTCACCGCTGCGGGCTACGGCGAGTACTTCATTCACCGCACTGGTCATGGCATTGGCCTGTCCACGCATGAAGAGCCGTTCATTATGGCTGGCAATGAGCTCAAGCTCGAGCCTGGCATGGCGTTTTCGGTGGAGCCGGGTGTGTACCTGCCGGGTGAGTTCGGTATGCGGCTGGAAGACATCATCGTTGTCACCGAAGACGGCGGAGAATCGGTCAATAATGGTCCGCACGATTTAATTACCGTCTAATCGAGGTTTAGAGGAAAGGTATTTTCTAGCGCATGGGACACGTACTCGTTCTTGGTGCCACCAGCGAGATCGGCGGGGAAGTTGCCGCGCGACTGGCCAACCACAACACCTTCACGCTCGCTGCGCGCCGCACTGAGGCGCTCGACGGCATTGCCGGTCGGCTCATCGACTCCGGTGCCGTCGCGGTGCACCGCATCCACTTTGATGCCGATGACATCGCGGCACACCGCCAGTTCGTCGAGCACGCCTGGCAGCACGGTCCCATCGACACGGTGATTGTCGCGTTCGGTATCCTCGGTGATCAACGGAAGTGTGAGGAGTCCGGCGAGGCTGCTGCGGCAGTCATTCATACCGACTTCACAGCACAGGCATCGATTCTCACTGAGATTGTCGCGCGCATGGAGTCCGACATCGCCTCCGGCACGCTGCCTGTGCGCGATAAGGTCGCGGGCCGCATCATGGCCTTTTCCTCTATCGCAGGTGCCCGCGTGCGCCGCGCCAACTACGTCTACGGTTCGGCGAAGGCCGGTCTCGATGGTTTCCTCCAGGGCATGCAGGACCGCCTGCACGGGAGCCATATTCAGCTGACGATTGTCCGGCCGGGCTTCGTCATCGGCCGCATGACCGAAGGCATGAAGCCAGCGCCGATGTCCTCGCGCCCCGCCGAGGTCGCGGAGGCCGCCGTCACTGCTTTCGACGGTCGGAAGCCCCACGTCTGGGTGCCGCGTAAATTGGCATTGCTCGCACGCGTCACACATCTGACTCCGCGCTGGATTTGGCGGAAGATGCCCCGATGAGCCCAAAGCTTCGCGTCGTCGGCATCGGCTGCGACGGGTACCCTGGCCTATCCGCGCGCGCTGTCGAGGCGTTGTCGTCGGCTCGCCGCATCATTGGCTCTCCCCGTCAGCTCCATTTGCTTGCCGACGTCAACCTGGACGCCGACCTCTCACCTTGGCCAGGTGGCTTCTGGAAGGATTGGCGGGCCACCCTGGCAGATATTGACCCCGCAGTCGATGTCATCCTCGCCAGTGGCGATCCCATGTTCCACGGTGTCGGCGTGTCCCTGGTCCGGGAGCTCGGCCGTGGCGCCGTGGAGGTTATTCCAGCGCCATCGTCAGCCTCGTTGGCCTGCGCTTACCTCGGCTGGCCCTTGCATGACACTCCGGTGATTTCGCTGGTGACAGGCGAGCCGGGGCTACCTGGTGCCGCGCGTGTCGTACCGGTAGCGGATTCACTACGGCCCTTCCTGGTGCTGTGCCGAAACGCGGACTCAGTGAAAGAGGTCGCTACGGTTTTAGCCGACCGCCCAGACACCAAGCTCACCGCGCTGACCAATCTCGGCGGCACGGAAGCTACAGGGCTGCCGGAGTCCGTTGCCGCAGGCACGGTGGCGAACCCACCAGTTCCAGCTGGCAACCTCACGGTGCTGGCGGTGGAGCCGTCGGGAAGCGCGCGCGGCTGGCTGCGCGACGGTGACTTTGATTCAGATGGCCAGCTGACGAAGGCGCCGATTCGCCAAATGACGGTCGCTGCGTTGGATCCGCGGCCGGGAGCGCTGCTGTGGGATGTCGGCGGTGGCACGGGGTCGATTGGCATTGAGTGGGCTCGGCACGGCGGACGTGCGGAAATTTTCGAGTGCGATGCTATTCGTGCAGAGCGAATTGCTAAGAATGTGGCGACTCTGTCTGGCAATGTGAATGTCCACCATGGCGCAGCGCCAGAGGTTTTGGCTGACTCGAATCTTCGCCCCGATGCCATTTTCATCGGCGGAGGTCTCACTGCTGACGGCATGATTGAAACCTGTTGGCAACGCCTTGCCCCGGGAGGCACCATCGTCGCAAACACCGTGACGCTGGAGTCGGAGGCTCTGCTGTGGCAGGCGCGTCGCGACTATGGCGGGGATGTCACCCGGATTTCCGTGGAGCGCGCAGGTGCAGTCGGCAGTTTCACTGCGTGGCGCCCTACGTTGCCGGTGGTGCAGTGGGTGGCGGAGAAGCCAGTAGAGCCTGCGCTACCATAGACGTAATTTCTCTGTCTAGAAAATATTGAGGACTCTGTAACTCACAATGACTGTGTATTTCATCGGTGCAGGCCCGGGGGCAGCGGATTTGCTGACGCTGCGCGCGGACCGGCTTATTCGTTCCTGCCCAGTGTGCCTTTACGCGGGATCGATTGTCCCGCCTGAGGTGCTGGAACACTGCCCCGAAGGCGCAGAGATCATCAACACCGCGCGAATGCCGCTGGATACCATCATCGAAACCATTCAGGCAGCGCATGCGGCGGGCAAGGATGTCGCACGCCTGCAGTCCGGCGACCCGTCGGTGTGGTCGGCGCTGGCAGAACAGGTCCGTCGTCTCAGCGAGCTCGGCATTGACTACGAAATCGTTCCGGGTGTGCCGGCATTTTCCGCGGCTGCGGCCGCTCTCGGCCACGAGCTCACGGTGCCAACTGTTGGCCAGTCGGTGGTGCTGACTCGTATCTCCGGGCGCGCTTCCAAGATGCCGGAGGGCGAGACCCTGGAGAACTTCGGCCGCACGGGCGCAACTCTGTGCATTCACTTGGCCGCCCACGACATCGATCGTGTGGTCGAGGAGCTCACCCCGCATTATGGTGAGCACGGTCCGGTGGCAGTCGTGGCTTTCGCATCCCGTCCGGAACAGGTTATTCTCCGCGGCACGCTGTCTGATATCGCGCAGCAGGTCAAGGATGCAGGTGTGACTCGTACGGCTGTCATCATTGTCGGCAAGGTGCTCACCGCCGAGGCGTTCCCGGATAGCTACCTCTACAGCGATGATCGTCCACGCGATGAACACGGACGGACCATTCCATGCGTGCACTAATTCTGGGTGGAACTGCTGAAGCCCGCGCCCTGGCCAAGCGCTTAGTGGGCGAGGGCTGGTTTGTCACCTCTTCACTGGCCGGTCGCGTTTCTAACCCGAAGCTGCCCGTCGGCAATGTCCGCATTGGCGGTTTTGGCGGTCCCGCAGGACTGACTCGGTGGCTCATCTCCGATGCCACTGAAGTCATCATCGATGCCACGCATCCGTATGCAGAACAGATCAGCGAATCTGCTGCTGAAGCTGCCCGCGCCACCGGTATTCCGCTTGTTGCGCTGCATCGCCCTGCGTGGGAGAAGCAGCCAGGAGACAACTGGATTGAGGTGTCCTCTATGCAGGAGGCCGCGGACGTTGTTGCCGACCGTTTCTACAGCCCGTTTCTCACTATTGGCCGTCAGCAGCTTGCTCCATTTGCCGGTGACTCCAACGGCCGTTACCTCATTCGCTGCGTGGAACAGCCCGCGCCGCCGCTGCCGAAGAATCGGAAGATTATTCTCAGCCGTGGGCCTTACGATGTCGCAGCGGAGCGCAAGCTCATGCGGGATTACGCCGTGGACTGCGTAGTGACCAAAAACTCCGGTGGTGCTGCTACCTACGCCAAGATTGAGGCCGCCCGCGACCTGAAGAAGCCGGTCGTTATCGTGCAGCGCCCACAGCTGCCCGGCGCGGATATCGCCACCGTCGCCACAACGGTGGATGAGGCGTACAACGCCGTCATCCGCCGGGCGTAGCGGCTAACGCAGCAACTCGCCAGTTCCGCTGGTGCCGCCCTCACCGTAGTGACGTGCGGTGTAGACCCGAGTGGTCTTGCCGACACGATACGCCTTCGTCGACGACGAACCGATAATCACCATGGTTCGCATATCGACGACATCCGGATCGAACTCCGCCAACGTGGTCACGGTAACGTTTTCCTGCTCCGAGCCAACTGCCCGTGCCACAATCACAGGCGTTGTCGGTTCGCGGTACTCCATGGCCAATGCGCGTAGCTCTCGAATCTGCCATCTCCGCGACTTGGATGCCGGGTTGTAGACAGCAAATGCCATGTCTGCTCCGGCTACGGCACGCACTCGCTTAACGACGACCTCCCAGGGCTTCAACCTGTCGGAGAGACTGAGCATCGCAAAGTCATGGCCAAGGGGAGCACCCACTCGACTTGCGACAGCCTGAGCAGCAGTCATGCCCGGCACGACTCGAACTGGAATGTTTCGCCACATATCGTCATCAGCGACTTCCAGCACTGCGGCCGCCATGGCGAAGACCCCCGGGTCACCGGAACTGACCACCGCAACTCGACCTCCACGCTTGGCGATATCCAGCGCCATAGTGGCTCGCTCTGCCTCTACGCGGTTGTCTGAGAGGTGGCGGCGTTGCCCGGCGCGCTCAGGAACCCGGTTGATGTAGGTGGAGTAGCCAACCAGATCCGTGGCTCGGGCCAGTTCCTCGGTGACTTCTGGGGTGGTCCAGCGCTCCGCACCCGGGCCTAGGCCGACAACGACGACTTCACCAACTGCTGGGGCAGCCGACTCAGTCGCCGTATCGGTGACTGTATCGCTCGCCGCATCATTAGCTGGCTCAGGCGCCCCAGAAACACTCCGTTCAGTTCCGTAGACAGCGGAAGGCACGACGGCTACTGCGAAGTACGGAACTTTCTCCGGGTCTGCATCGGCCAGCGGGTAGCTGGTGTGCTCATTCATGGTTGCTCGCTCGACAACGTAGGCGCGCTCGAGCATGCCTGCGGACTGCAACGCTGTACGAACCTTCTCAACGTTTTTCCCCAGCTTCATAATGACTACACAGTCTGAGGCGTCAAGAACCGCAGCGATGCGCTCGGAATCAGCGGTGGCGGGAACAACGCTGACGATTTCGGTAGCCTCGCCGAGCGGCTGACCAATCTCTGCTGCCGCCGCAGTAATGCTGGCCACTCCAGGGACAATCTCAGTGGGAAAGTCCTCGCTGAGGGCGTGATGCAGATGCTGGTACGAGCTATAGAGCATCGGGTCACCGAGCGAAAGAACTGCAACACTTCGTCCCTCGGCCAAGTGCTTGTGCAGGCGAGCAGTGGCCTCTGCATAGAAACCGGCGAGCTGCTCGCGGTAGTCGACTGGGCGCCCGGTGGTCACCGGGTATTGCAACTGCTCTTCCACGGCAGCGTCGTCACGCGCGTCAATCAGTTCGGCGGCGATTGAGCGCGCCGTGGAACGTCCGTGAGTTCCTGCATGGTAGGCGATGACATCGGCTGTGCGGATGATGTCGGCACCGCGGAGTGTAATGAGACCTGCGTCGCCGGGACCGAGTCCGACGCCGTAGAGATGACCAGGCTGAGCACTGTAGGAGCCGGACATGGTTTAGATAATCTCCTTTGCGGTGGCAATGGCATTGAGGGCAGCACAGGTGATAGCCGAGCCACCGCGACGGCCGGTGACGGTGATGTACTTCAGCTCTGGGTTTTCGGCACCGGAGTCGATAGTGGCCTGCTTTGATTCCGCGGCACCGACGAAGCCCACTGGCAGGGCCAAAATGGCAGCGGGCATGGGGAAGGAGCCCTCATTAATGCGGTTGAGCAGGTGGAAGAGGGCAGTGGGAGCGTTGCCGATGGCGACGACCGCGCCCTCTAGGCGTGGCTTCCACAGCTCCACGGCAGCAGCAGTGCGCGTGGTGCCGAGTTCTTGAGCCAGCTCGGGGACGCGCTCATCACGCAGCAGGCAGATGACCTCGTTGTCAGCAGGTAAGCGCTTGCGGGTAATACCCGAGGCGATCATGTTGACATCGGTGAAGATAGGAGCGCCTTCCTCGAGAGCCTGGCGAGCTGCGCGCACAGCTCCCGTGGAAAAGACGATGTCCTTGGCCAGGTCGGTCTGACCTGCTGCGTGAATCATTCTGACAGCGACGGTTTCCTCATCGGCATCGAAGCGGGAAAGATCGCTTTCTTCGCGAATGATGGCAAACGAGTTACGGTAAATATCCGCACCGTCGGTGTTGTACTCAAAGCGCTTCATAGGCTTAAAGCCTAGTCCACAGCAGTGACTTCGTATTCTCCGTCTCCGGTGGCGAGATAGTCGAAGTAACCGCCCTTGGGCTTGCCGCAGCGACGCTCACAACCGGAGAAGTGCACGCGCCCCTCGGGCAGTCGGCCATCGGCAATTGCGTGAGAAGCATCGCCGCGGGTGTCAGCCAGAGACTTTTTGCAGCCGGGGCGTCCGGTGCAGGCGCTGACGCGCAGCCAGGTGGACTTCCGGTCGAAGATCAGGCCATTGGGCGCCAATACCTTGACGACCTGTTCGGCAACTTCCTCTTCCAAATCGTGCAGAATCAGCGAGTACCACGGAGTGACGTGCACAGGAACTTGCGTATGCGAAATCGCACGGGCCAGACGCGCCGGGAGGACGCCAAAGCGCAGGCCAGCGGCCAGGCTAACCAGGCCATCCGGCTGGTCAATCCAACCGATCTGGCGGGACAGCCCGGCGGTGGCATCAAAGCTCTCAGCCGGGGTCGGCTCCTGGCGACGAACTCGCGCGCCCAATTCCTCGACTACGGCATCAGCAATGCGCTCGGCCGCATTGGCTTCCGCGATGCGCCAGGCTGAACCACGGCTGTCATTCCACACCTTCGCTGTGGTGATGAGAGCCTCCACGACGTCGTCACGCGAGACGACAAGCCCCGAGGTCGCGCCGCCAATGATGAGTTCGAACGTGTTCTCATCGTGGGCGACAACACCGAAGTCGGGGCGCTCACCGAGCACGTCACCGCGGCCATCGTCGAAAGCCATGAGTGTGCGACCTGGCAGTGTTGCCAGCGACGGCTCCGCGATGAGAGCCTTGTCGAACTCTTGAACCAGGTCACGCACATCAGCTTTACCGCCGACGCGACCGGACAGCGGCGACTGAAGAACGTTGCGTACGCGGTCGTGGCTGGTGGAGGGAACCAGCTTCTCTTCTTCCGCGGCATCGGCGAATGCGCCGGTGTTGGTGATGCCCCGGATCTGAACATTGCCGCGGGAGGTGAAGTGAATATCACCGTCGCCGAAATTCTCGGCCAAATCGGCGAGTACGGCGAAGCCCGGCGCGGGGAGAAAGCCTCCGGGGAAGCGCAGACGACCAATTGCGCCATCAGCTGCGATATGAACCTTGCGGCTGCCGGGGCAACCGTCCTGACGAGTGCGGGTTCCTTGATCAGATGCAGTCATACTCTCAAGAATACGCAAACACACACAGAGCTGAGCCCCCGAAAACAGGGGCACATTATCCAGCCCCTTTCCAGCCCAACGAAACCATCCTGAAGTGGAGTTTTCATACCCCTCCGCAAAAACATACAAATTCTTCACTGAAAATCCACCGATCTACCTTTTTAAAACCTTATTGTTTTCATAACCTAACTTCCTCTGAATTAAGGGAAGTTTTCATTGGGTTTTCAATCTGGGGTTATTCAGGAGATTTCATGCCACATCACGACGCTGAAGCACTCACGCACGAGGCACACGACACCGTCGGCACCGGCCGTGCCTCGACACAGACACGCTCTGCTTCACGACGAAACCGTCGCACAATCCGAACGGGAATCGGGGTAGCGTTAGCGGGTCTTATGACCATCGGTCTGGCTACCCCGGCAACCGCACAGCCGCTAAACATCCCGGACCTGTCAGATAGTGCGCTGGGGGATAAGGTGCCGTCGGTGGGCGCAAGCCGCGAATTGCCTGGCTTCGGGCATGTGCCAAATCCGAATGTCGAGCGGCTGCTTGGCATCGAGGAGGACGATGAGGAGTCTGACAGCGAGGGTGCAGGCAGGCAGCTGACCCCGGAACAGGCACGCGTGGCCGCAGCCTCTCCGCTGAATTCCCTGCCGCTGACCCCGTCGCGCACGGCAAATGCCGGCACGCTGGTCAGCAGCGAGAATGCCGAGATGATGGTGAACGACAAGCTGTGGAATGTAGATGCCAAGCGTATTCACTACAACTCCACAGATTCTCTCGGAAATCCCAGTGTCGACACCGCCATTGTGGTGACTCCGAAGACGGAGTGGAAGGGCAGTGGTCCGCGCCCGGTCGTGGCAATCGCGCCGGGCACGCAGGGTGGCGCGGAAAAGTGCGATCCTTCGGTCTCGTCACAGACCGGGTTGAAGATCGAGTTCGGCCCGATGGACATTATTGCCCCATACGAGACGATTCCGATGGTCGCAAACCTGAAGCGAGGCGCAACTGTGGTGATGATTGACCACCACCGCAATGCCCAGGGCAACCAGGACTATGTCGACAACATTGCCTCGGCACAGTCGCTGTTTGATGCCGTGTCTGCCTCACACGAGCTCGGCGTGGACAAGAAGGCACCCGTGGGAATCTATGGCTACTCCCAGGGCGGCTCCGCAGCTGCCGCAGCCGCTGAGCGCGCAGGTGTCTATGCTCCGGAGCTCAACGTCGCCGCATCTGCCGCAGGCGGCCCGCCTTCCGATCTCGCAAACGTCCTCGACCAGATTGACGGCACCACGCTGACCGCCGCGATCGCACTGGCAATCAACTCTGTCCTGGACAAGGATCCGGAGCTGCGCCGAGTCCTCAAAGAAGAAATCAGCCCCGAAGGCAAAGAACTGCTGGACAACGTAGGCAACTACTGCGCGGGTGGCTTGGGTTTCCATCACTCGTTTGAAACCACCGATCAGTACACGACTAGCGGGGAATCCCTCAGCGAGCTGATTAAGCGCTACGATCCGGTGCAGAAGGAACTCGCACGCCAGCGTGTCGGCAACTTCGTGCCAAATGCCCCGGTGTACCTCTACTCGGGTGAGCACGATGACATTATCCCTATCAACCAGGTCCGCAAGCTCCGTGATGCCTGGCTGAATCTCGGCTTCACCGACCTGGAGTACGTCGAAAACACGACTTCGCCTCTGCTGCCGAAGACTGGCCTGAACCATGTCGTTCCGATGCTCGCGGAACTGACTAATGCCACCGACTTCCTCTGGTCGCACTTCCCGGACCAGCCCGCAGAGCAGTCGCTGGAACTCTAGCAACAGGCGCTGCAGTAGAGTGATGGAGAAATCCACTGCCATGCCTCTGACGAGAAGCTCGGTGAAAATCCGCACGGTCGCGCCACTGTCACAGTCAGACCTCGTCATCGGTTAGAAGGCAGACTCCCGCCGACCGGGGACGCGTTGCTCCCCAGGAAGTGAATGTCTACACCGTGATTCTGCTGCTGTCGACCTCGGATACCGACCTTCTGTCCGCCCGCGCGGCCGCTCAGGCCAACCCGGAGGTGTCCTACCGTTGGGCAAACCCGGCGCGTCTGCTCGACGATGATTTGCCCACGCTTGCCGACGGCGCCGATGTCGTCATCATCCGACTTCTCGGTGGCCGCCGCGCCTGGGAATCCGGCATCGACTACTTTGTGAACTCCGGTATTCCCACCGTCCTCGTCTCCGGTGAGCAGGCACCCGATGCCGAACTCACCGAGTATTCGACAGTTCCCGCAAACGTCGCCACGCAAACGCACATTTACCTGGCGGAAGGCGGCGCAAAGAACCTCGCACAGCTGCACAATTTCCTGTCGGACACACTGCTTCTGACCGGTCTTGGCTTTGAAGAGCCCACTCGCATGCCGGCCTGGGGTTTCCTGGAGCGCGACTCCAAGGTGGCCACGGAAGATTCCCGCGGCACCGTCGGCATTATTTACTACCGCGCCCAGCACCTGGCGGGAAATACGCACTACATTGAGGCGCTTGCTGACGCGGTCGAGGCTCGCGGCTACGTCGCCAAGCCTATCTTCGCCGCGTCCCTGCGCACCGCCAGCGATGAACTGCTGGCAGAGCTAGCTTCCTGCGACGCGCTCATCACCACGGTGCTCGCCGCTGGCGGCAACCGCCCGGCACTCGCGCAGGCCGGCCAGGACGATGACGGCTGGGATGTCGCCGCACTCGCAGACCTGAACATTCCCATCATCCAGGGTTTGGCCCTGACTTCGTCCAAGGCGGCATGGGAGGACAACGACGAAGGTCTGTCGCCGCTGGACGTCGCAACACAGGTCGCCGTCCCCGAATTCGACGGCCGCATCATCTCGGTCGCGTTCTCGTTTAAGGAAATCGACTCCGACGAGCTCATTTCCTACGTCCCGGATCTCGAGCGTTGCGACCGCCTGGCCGGCATCGCCACCCGTTACGCCGCGCTCCGCCACATCAACAACGCTGACAAGCGCGTCGCCGTCATGCTCTCTGCGTACCCGACCAAGCACGCCCGCATCGGCAACGCTGTCGGTCTGGACACACCAGCATCCACGTTGAAGGTGCTGCACGCGCTTGCCGACGCCGGATACAACCTCGGCGACACCACCAAAATCCCCGGATATGCCACCGCCGAGGATGGTGCCGATGAACCAGATGCGTTCATGCACGCCATCATCGAGGCCGGCGGCCAGGACCCGGACTGGCTGACCGAAGAGGTTATGGAGGCAGCCGAGCTTCGCCTGCCCGCTGCCACCTACGAGAAGTTCTTCGCTACCTTGCCGGAAGAACTTCGCTCCGACATGCAGGACAAGTGGGGTGCCGCGCCGGGCACCCTGTACGTCCACCCGGATACCCAGGACATCTACATTGCGGGCCTGACCTTCGGCAATGTCGTGGTCATGGTGCAGCCACCGCGCGGTTTCGGTGACAACCCGGTGGGTATCTACCACGACCCGGATCTGCCGCCGACGCACCATTACCTGGCCTGCTACCGCTTCCTGTCGCTGCCGCAGGCGGAGGGCGGTTTCGGCGCCGATGCCGTGGTTCACATGGGCAAGCACGGCAACCTGGAGTGGCTGCCGGGCAAGACCGTCGGCCTTTCCGCTTCCTGCGGCCCGGATGCTGCCATCGGCGAGCTGCCAATGATCTACCCCTTCCTGGTCAACGACCCGGGCGAAGGCACACAGGCCAAGCGCCGTGCTCACGCCACGCTTGTCGACCACCTCATTCCGCCAATGGCCCGCGCCGAATCCTACGGTGACATCACCCGTCTGGAACAGCTTCTCGACGAGCACCAGAACATCTCCGCCATGGATCCGGCCAAGCTGCCGGCCATCCGCCAGGAGATTTGGACGCTGCTGACCGCCGCGAAGATGGACCGCGACCTCGGCTGGGACGAGCGCCCGGACGAGGAGGTCTTCGATGACATGCTCATGCATGTCGACGGCTGGCTCTGCGAGATTAAGGACGTCGCCATCCGCGGTGGCCTCCACGTGCTCAGCCAGGCACCGGAAGACGAATCTCTAATCGGCACTGTGACCACCATGTTGCGCGCCCGCCAGCTGTGGGGCGGCAAGCAGACCCTGCCGGGCCTGCGCGAAGCTCTCGGCCTGGCCGAGGACGGCACCGATGAACGCCACGCTGTGGACTCTATCGATGCACTGGCTACGGCACTGGTAACCGCCGTGGTGAAGAATCCCGACCAACCAGTGACACAGATCGCGGCTGATGTGCTCGGCTCCGAGGAATTCGCCGATATCGCGGCACCAAACGGCCTCGATCAGGTTGTCGAGCTGCTGCAGTTCACCCGCGACGAAATTCTCCCGCGCCTGGCTGCTACCAGCGAGGAGATCCCGCGCATTCTTTCCGCTCTCGATGGCGAATTCGTTCCGGCTGGCCCCTCCGGTTCACCACTGCGCGGCCTGGTCAACGTGCTGCCAACTGCCCGCAACTTCTACTCGGTCGACCCCAAGGCGGTGCCGTCGCGCCTGGCTTGGGAAACCGGCGTCAACCTCGCCGATGGCCTGATTGAACGCTACCGCGCCGACCACGGCGAGTACCCGAAGTCGGTTGGCTTGTCGGTATGGGGCACTTCCGCCATGCGTACCTCGGGCGATGACATCGCCGAGGTGCTCGCGTTGATTGGTGTGCATCCGGTGTGGGATGACGCATCTCGCCGTATTGTCGGCCTTGAGCCGATTCCGCTGGAGGAGCTGGGCCGACCGCGCATTGACGTGACCGTCCGTATTTCCGGCTTCTTCCGTGATGCGTTTCCGCATGTTATCGACCTTTTGGATGACGCGTTTCAGCTCGTCGTCAAGCTTGATGAATCCGATGAGGACAACTACGTGCGCGCCCATGCGAAGGCCGACCAGCAGGAGCGCCCGCGCCGTATCTTCGGTTCCAAGCCGGGCACCTATGGAGCTGGCCTGCTGCAACTTATCGATTCCGGTTCCTGGCGCGATGACGCGGACCTGGCGAAGGTCTACACAACCTGGGGCGGCTACGCCTATGGCCGCGGCGTCGACGGGGAAGAGGCCGCTGACGACATGAAGACGGCCTACCGCCGTATTCAGGTTGCCGCGAAGAATGCCGATACCCGCGAGCACGATATCGCCGACTCCGATGACTACTTCCAGTTCCACGGCGGCATGATCGCCACGGTCCGTGCACTGACGGGTTCCGCTCCAGAAGCGTATGTGGGAGATTCCACGCGCCCGGACGCCGTGCGTACCCGCACCCTGCACGAGGAGACGCGACGTGTCTTCCGTGCCCGCGTGGTCAACCCACGCTGGATGCAGGCAATGCGTAACCACGGCTACAAGGGCGCCTTCGAAATGGCCGCAACCGTCGACTACCTCTTCGGTTACGACGCGACGGCGAAGGTCATGGATGACTGGATGTACGAAACGCTTACCGACGAGTACGTTGCGAACCCGGAAAACCGCGAGTTCTTTGAACAGTCGAATCCGTGGGCTCTGCACGATATTTCCGAGCGCCTGATGGAGGCCGCAGAGCGCGGTATGTGGGAAAACCCCGACCAGGAACGCATGGATCTGCTGCGCCAGACCTACCTGGATACAGAGGGCGACTTGGAGGAGCGCGCTGACCGGTAGGCGACCGCTAGTCGTCGTCTAACCGGCCGATAGCCGTAACCACTTGCTCATCTAGTGGCGGTTACACTGGGGAACTATGAGCAAGTGGTTCACAATTATTTACCTCATCGCCGAGATTGCGGCCTTTATCGCACTTGGTGAATGGATTGGCTATGGCTGGACCGTCCTGCTGGTTCTGGGTCTATTCATTCTGGGATTGGTTTTCGCCGCCATCGAGTTCAAGCGCATCTACCAGAAGTTGCTGCTGGATACTTCTCGTACTCTTACTGAGTACGGACAGAAGCATCCGGAGGAGGCAATCAAGCGCTCGGCAAAGGGCGCGGGACACTTTGTGGCTGACTCGGCAATCCTGTTGGTTGGCTCTTGGCTGATTGCCCTGCCGGGCGTCGTCTCCACGGTTGTTGGTTTCCTCATGGTGCTACCGCCGACTCGCTGGCTGATTCGTAAGAGCGGATCGGTGGCGCTGCTCAACGGACTCCGCAACTTCAGTGACCGCAGCATGATGGTGGTCTCTCAGTACGGCATGAACCCGGGTGCTCCAGGAACTGGCGCTGGTGCTGGCGGTTTTTCGGGTTTCCCTGGATTCTCTGGTGGTTTCCCGGGTGCGGATGGCAAGGCCTTCCCACAGGATAAAATCGTCCCACCGGCACCGGACAACGCCTGGGATGATGACCAGGACGACAGCGACAAGCGCTAACTCAAAAACTCGCAAACGTAGAGAGTTCTCTTATACAAGTGCACACTAACCGCCAAGCGCGCTCCAGCGAGCACGGGAACGTCGCTCAGAAAGACGCTTCGAAAGACATTCTGGAGAATCCGAATCGCTGGCAGGCGCGCTTTCGCGCGCTTACCCCACTAAAGCAGCGCCTCGTTCTCGCCTTCATTGCAATCCTCGCTGGTGGATTGCAGTTCTTAAGCTATGCGCCCATGAGCTGGTGGTGGACGGCCTGGATCGGCCTCGCCCTGCTCATTTTTGCCTTCTTCTGCGCAGCCGATTGGAAATCCAGCGTAGTGGTGGGCTTCAGCTGGGCAACAGCGACGGCTCTTTTCTCACTGCCGTGGATCGGCTCCTTCGTCGGCATTGGCCCCTACGTGGCGCTCTCAATTGTGCTGGGACTGCTCGCAATTCCGGCGGCGCTTGCGATGTGGCTGATTGCCCAATCCAGTTTCCCCCTCGCGCTGAAGCTCCCTGGCATGGCCGCTGCGCTCGTGGCAGGGGAGGCGCTGCTAGCCCGCTGGCCTTTCGGAGGCTTCCCCTGGCTCCGCGTTGCCTGGGGGCAGGTCGACGGCCCGCTGGCCCCAGCAGTGGCAATCGGCAGCACTGCATTGGTCACTTTCCTCGCTGCTTGCGTTGGTGCGGGACTGGTCGCGCTCACGCTACGTTCCTATGCAACCTCCGCTGCGCTTTTGGTGGGAGCGTTATTCGTCGGCTGGGTTCTTCCTGCGTGGACCCAACCGCTGCCTGAGCCTACGGCCGCTGACAACACCCGTGTCGCGGTTATCCAGGGCAATGTTCCGCGCCTCGGTTTAGAGTTCAATGCCCAGCGCCGCGCAGTCCTGCAAAACCACGCCGATGCCACCAATGAGCTGGCCCGACGTGTCCACCAAGGTAAGGAAGAGCAGCCGGACATCGTCATCTGGCCCGAAAACTCCTCCGATGTCAGCCCGTTTACGGATGGGGAAGCGGCACGCATTATCGAAAACGCCGCGATGAATATTGGCGCTCCCATCGTGGTCGGCACCTTTACCTACACCAATGGGGTGCAAAACACCATGGTGGTCTGGGATCCGCAGACCGGCCCCGGCGACCAGCACGAGAAAATCTATCTCCAGCCCTTCGGCGAGACCATGCCATTCCGCGAACTGCTACGTCACTTTTCCGACATGGTCGCTCACGCCGGAGACATGACTCCGGGCAACGGCGATGCCGTGGTTACAACGCCAGGCACCGATGGTTTAAAGAAGGTCAATCTAGGCGTGGCCACCTGTTACGAAGTGGTCTTCGATGGTGCCTTCCGCAACGCAGTCAAACACGGCGCAACCATGCTGGCCACGCCCACAAATAACGCCACCTTCGGTTTCACCGACATGACCTACCAACAGCTGGCCATGAGCCGCATGCGAGCCATGGAGTTCCAACGCTCCACGGCCGTCGCCGCAACCAGCGGTGTGAGCGCGATTGTGGATGCGCACGGAGACGTCGTAAAGCGGAGCAAAATCTTCGAGCAGAAGGTACTCACTGAAACTCTGCCTCAGTACGCCCACCTGACTTTTGCAGCCCGCTTCGAGACGTGGATTGAAGGTCTACTGACCGCATTCGGTATTCTTTGTGTGGTTGGTGCCGTCCTGCGTCGCCGTGGCGGAGATGCCAGGGCAGGCGCAGATGAAGTTGATGGCCGGGATACTGAGCAGAACATGCACTAAGGAGAATCACGAGTGACTGCCCTAAATGAGTCGACGCTGGTTGTCATTCCCACTTTCAACGAGCGGGAAAACCTGCCGGGCGTGATTGCACGCCTGCGCGCAGCGGAGCCTCGCGTCGACATTTTGGTTGTCGATGACTCTTCACCAGACGGCACCGGTGAGCTCGCCGATGAAATCGCTGCCGCTGACAAGTCGGACAACGGCGAAGAACACATCTACGTCCTGCACCGCGAGGGCAAGGGCGGTCTCTGGGGTGCGTACCGCGCGGGCTTCGCTTGGGGTCTCGAGCGAGACTACGAGGTTCTCTGCGAGATGGATGCCGACGGCTCCCACGCACCAGAGCAGTTCCATCTGCTGCTGGAGAAGCTCGAGGACGGTGCCGATGTCGTCATCGGTTCCCGCTACATTCCGGGCGGCAAGACCGTCAACTGGCCAATGAGCCGTCAGGTTCTCTCCCGCGGCGGCAACCTCTACATCTCGCTGGCGCTCGGCGCGGGCATCTCGGATATCACCGCTGGCTACCGTGCTTATCGACGGGAAGTTCTCGAAACCCTTGACCTCGAGAACATTGGCAAGGCTGCGTACCTGTTCCAGACCGAGCTCGCTTTTGAGGCTGTACAGGCGGGCTTCTTGGTGGAGGAGGTTCCGATCACCTTTACTGAGCGCGAGTACGGCGAGTCCAAGATGGATGGCAGCTTTGTGAAGCAGTCTCTGCTGCAGGTCACCAAGTGGGGATTCAAGCACCGCTCGCAGCAGGTAAAAAACCTGGGGTCGGAGATTGGTCGCCTGGCTGGTCACGAGTTTAAGCAGCGATTCCGCAAGTAGGGCTAGGGCAGCCCCAAAGATTGCGGCCTGCCCGTGTGGAGACGGGCTGCCTGTATGACTGCGGGCTGCCTGTATGAATGGGGGCTGCAAATGTGAAACTGACTTAGTTTATGACAGTTTCAAGCCATTTTTCAGGCGGTAGGGTCAGGCGGTCATTGCATCATGGATAACACCAGAGATTACCTCCCGGGGAGTTAACCCGTCGAGCACTACCCGTGGCCGGTTATTCAG
>NZ_JBFLKW010000006.1:0-125057 GCF_040743205.1 Corynebacterium sp. 045007 | reverse complement strand
GCTGAATAACCGGCCACGGGTAGTGCTCGACGGGTTAACTCCCCGGGAGGTAATCTCTGGTGTTATCCATGATGCAATGACCGCCTGACCCTACCGGGCCATTTCTGTCATAAACGCAGTCAGTAACTCGCATCGCCCCACCGCCGCCGACCATAAACGCAGTCACTAGCGCGCATTGGGGTTAAGCGACAAATCCTGAGTGATGTGGCAGCATGAAAAAGCCCTCGCCTTGGTAGCGAGGGCTTAGCGTTTGCGCTGGTGATTAGCGCTTCTGTGCGTCTGCGAGGATCTGGCGACCTGCGACCATGCGGCAAATCTGGTTGGTGCCCTCGTAGATCTGGGTGATCTTGGCGTCACGCATCATGCGCTCAACCGGGAAGTCACGGGTGAAGCCGTAACCGCCGAGCAGCTGCACGGCATCGGTGGTGACCTGCATAGCAACGTCAGAGGCGAAGGTCTTGGCGTTTGCGGCCATCAGACCCAGGCGAGCGCCGCCCTCAGCGGTGCCACGCTCAGCGTTAGCGGCTGCGGTGTAGACCATGAGACGAGCAGCGTCGATCTTCATACGCATGTCAGCCAGCATGAACTGGGTGTTCTGGAAAGCAGCGATCGGCTTGCCGAACTGCTGACGCTCCTGCACGTAACCAACGGCGTAGTCGTAAGCACCCTGCGCGATGCCCAGTGCCTGTGCACCAATAGTCGGGCGAGTGTGATCCAGGGTCTCCAGGGCAGTCTTGAAACCGGTGCCCTCTTCGCCGATGATGCGGTCAGCCGGGATGCGGCAGTTTTCGAAGTACAGCTCCGCGGTCGGGGAACCCTTGATGCCCAGCTTGTGCTCCAGGCCACCGACGCGGAAGCCCTCGTCGTCCTTGTGGACCATGAATGCGGAGATGCCGTTGGCACCCTTCTCCGGGTCGGTGACAGCCATGACGGTGTACCAAGTGGAGCGGCCACCGTTAGTGATGAAGCACTTGGAGCCGTTGAGAACCCACTCATCGCCCTCACGGACCGCGCGGGTCTTCATGGAACCGGCATCCGAACCGGCCTCACGCTCAGTCAGTGCGTAGGAAGCCATTTCACCGTTGGCGATGTCCGGCAGAACCTTGCTCTTCAGCTCGTCGGAGCCCTTGAGGATCAAGCCCATGGTGCCGAGCTTGTTCACAGCCGGGATAAGAGAAGCCGAGCCACAGACACGAGCAACTTCCTCAATGACAATGCAGGCCGCAACCGAGTCCGCACCCTGACCACCGAACTGCTCCGGCACGTGGACGGCGTTGAATCCAGCCTCGTTGAGAGCCTTCAGGGCCTCCTCCGGGAAACGCTCGTTCTCATCGACGTCCGCTGCGTACGGAGCAATCTGCTTCTCCGCCAGATCACGGATAACGGCGCGGAGCTCCTGGTGCTCCTCTGGCAGCTGGAACAGGTCGAATCCTGGGGTCAAAGCCATGTGGGTGTTCCTCCCGATTTAATGATTCCGATGTCGTGTTCGATATCGCGCTCTACGCATTTCTACGCAGCACTATCACCGCACGACGTATTTATCTTCGTTCGATACTAGTGGCTAACGCTTCGCCCTACCCGCGAAATTCGTAAAATTCTCGCGTTGCCGCTCGGCGCCCACAGAATAAACTGCGCGAGGAATTCCCGCAGCAGCGATGTCGCCCAGTACCTCAACGGCGTATAGGCGCCGACGACACACCAGGGTTCCAGCCCCCGTTCGCGCATGAGCTTCGCTACCCGTGGCGCATGAAAATCACTGGTCACAACAACCGTTCCAGCGCTCAACGCACCGTCCATGCCGCGCATCAATTCGCACGCATAGTCAATGTTTTCCGACGTATTCGTCGATTGGTCCTCGGGGATCAACTCGATGTCGCCGCGCTTTACGACGTCCCCAGCGTTCGCCTCCAACCACTCCACCATGGCGTCCGCTTCGGAGCAGGTGGCATCTGTCACCGCTTCACTGCCGACCCCACCGGAGCAGATGATTCGCTCGGTACGCTCATCACACGCTGAGACTGCTCGCTGTAATCTTCTGGCCAGCAGGACCGAGGGCCGATTGTTCTTCAATCCGCATCCCAGCACAACCACGGTGTGTGGCGGCACAGTTGGTTTTTGGGCTGCACATCGAAGACGAACGGCCTCGAAAACGATCGCTGCGGCTCCTGGTACTGCGAGGCCGGCGAGCAGGGGCGTCGTCAAGCGATGCGATGCGCGAGCGTAGTAGGCGCGGCAGCTGGCCAGTATCCACGCGGCACCTACTGTGGGAAGAACCCACCGCGGAGGTCTGCGATTGGGCAGGCGTGGTGGTCGTAGCTCCGAATTAGCGGCGACGCCTAGTCCGCCGACGAGGAGCATGGAACCGAAGCCTGCACCGAGGCACGCGAGTGTTTTTCTCATCAGAGCTTCCACGTTAACTGTTCTGGGACGTTGATGGTCCAGTCGACGAGCTGTTGCGGATTGTGCTTCGCCATATGCTGGGATTCCTGCTCGGCCCACATGTCCCAGTGTTCCTCGAAGTGGTCGTCGCAAGCCATGGCACGGGCAAATCGAGTCTGCGTGTCCAGCTCTACCCAGACTCCCCAGGCGTTGCCGTCGCCGATGGCGCGGGCAGCGGCAAGGTTAGCTTCAGTGACAGCGCCGCAGCCTTCGACGATGAGCGAGGAGTCCGGTGGCGTGGGGACCCACTCGGCGAATTCACTGGCGTACCAGTCCCACCGGCGGTACCCGCGCTCATCGGCCGGTAGCGCGGGGTTCAAAATGGTCTCCGCAACTGCGGCCGATGCTTTCTGCAGACCGGACCAGCCCGGATATACATCCTCCAAGTGGATAACTGGCCAACCGAGGATACTGTGCAACTTTGCCGAAAAGGTGGTTTTGCCACTGCCGGAACGGCCGTCGATAAGCAGAATCATCGTGATCGAAACGCCTTTGCTACGCCACGCCCAGGAAGCGGAACTCCCCGGCCCACACGGAAATACCGATTGCTGCGACGGCGATGGCAAGGCAGGCGGCCATGGTGACATAGTCACGCGCGGCCAATGTCGAGGTGTGCCACCACGTACGCTTAATCGGTGTGCCAAAGCCGCGGGCTTCCATGGCCGTAGCCAGTTTGGTGCCGCGGCGCAGCGCAAACACCAGCAGAGCGAACACCTGAGAAGTAGTGCGGCGGATTGCACCGTGGTCGCCCAAACCGCGTGCGCGACGGGCTCGGGTCAGCGCCTGCCAATCGCTGATGAACAGGCCGACGAGCCGCAGACTCGCCACCGTTGCCAGCACAAAGCGGCTGGGCAGCTTGAGAATCTGCGCCAGCCCATTGCCCAGATCGGTGGGATCGATATTGGCTGTCAGCACGATAACTGGAGTACCGATAGCCAGCACACGCAACATGATCGCGATGGCCAGGGAAATGGAATTATCCGTCACATGCGCAAGCAGAAAGGAGAAATACTCTTTGCCCTCCGGGTTGCCGTAGAGCGCCATCGAGATGCCCGAGATGGGCGCGGCGATAAGAAGCGGCAGGCTGCGTCCTAGAAAACGACGAAAACCCAGACCCGACAGTGGCACCAAGAAAAGCGTGCAGACAAGTGCCACCACTGCGGAGACCCAGTCGATGGAAATCAGCAGCGGTGTGGTGAGCAAGAATAGGCCCAGAACTCTCGCCACCGGGTTGACCGTCGCGAGGAAAGGCTGCTTGCTCTGCTCGGCGCTCTGCGTACCTTCAGCCGTACCGGCGGAACCGACTTCAGTCACGATTTCCCTCCTACTTCGCCCTGGCCGCGCGAACCGCTATTGCTGCTCGGACCGGCCTGCTCCCCCGAACCACGCTGTCCCGGCGCCGCACGGCCTGACCGCTCCGGATGAAACGCATCCATGTCGACGACGTAGTCCCCCATTGCTTGGACCACCAACGGATCGTGGGTAATCGAAATAACAGTTCGACCGTCGTCTGCAAGTTGGCGAAGCAAAGTGAGCAGCTCGGTGAATGTCCGGCGGTCTTGGCCGAAGGTCGGTTCGTCGAGAAGCACAATATCCGGCGCTGTCGCCAGCATGGTCGCCACCGACAGACGTCGCTTCTCACCGCCGGAAAGCGAGAATGGATTCGCCTTGGTCAGGGCGGTTAGTCGCAGCCGCTCAAGTAACTCCTCGATGCGCTGATCAGCGTTGACACCGACAAGCTTGGGGCCAAGCTGCAACTCTTCCAGCACTGTGCCGGTGACGAATTGATGCTCGGGGTCCTGGAATACCGTGCCAATCCGAGTAGCCAACCTCTTCGATGGCCATTTCCACGGCGCGCTACCGCTGCCTGCCACTTGGACCGTGCCCGCCATCGGCTCAAGCAGACCGCCGAGCGTCAGCGCTAACGTGGACTTGCCGCTGCCATTGTGACCAACAATGCAGGTGGAAGCTTGAGATGGGATTGAAATTGATACACCGCGAGCAATCGGTTCAACAGTTTCGCCACCGCTGAACCAGGACTTCTTCGCGCCATAGCCGATGGCCAACTCGCGGGTTTCAATCGCGATGTCACCGCTAGGGTGCCCGTCCTGGTCGCAGGCAACGGAACGGGCGCCCGGCAGCGCGGGCGGCGCATTCGGAATCCACACCCCAGCATCCGTCAGAGCCTGTCCGTGGTCTTCCAAGACTCGATGAGGCGCACCATCGGCAATCACACCTTCGCAGCCCAGCACGATGATGCGGTCAACCACATCGACCCACGCATCCACTCGATGCTCGACCACGATCAGCGCCGCACCGGTTCTCTCCGCCGCGGTAATCGCCGCATCGCGCAGTACCGGCACACCGGCCGGATCGATGTTGGCCGTCGGCTCGTCCAAGCAAATGACCCGTGCGCCCATCGCCAGCACACCCGCCAATGCGAGGCGCTGTTTCTGTCCCCCGGAAAGCCGGTGCGTGGGATGGTCCAGCGGCAAATCCAGTCCCACCACATCCAGGCTGGCGCGTACTCGGTTGCCGATCTCAGCCGGGGCAACGCCAAGGTTTTCCGCACCAAAGGCAACATCGTCGCCAACGCGGGCACTAATCGTCTGCGAGTCAGGGTCTTGCAGCACTAAGCCCACCGCGCCCCGTGCGGAAGCGGGAGTACAACCTTCAATCAGGAGCTCTCCGGTGGCTTCGCCATCGGAGTCGTCGCCAAGTACGCCAGCAATAGCGGCAAGCAGCGTCGACTTCCCTACCCCCGACGCGCCGAGCAACAGCACCTTTTCACCACGCTCCACGTCCAGTGTGATGTCATTCAGTACCGCAGCTTTGCGCCCCGCGTGCCGATATCCGAACCCCCGCGCGCTCACCGCAGGGACATTTCCGCTTGACGACGGCCTCCGCGTCAACGCCTCATCTGTCATCGATTTTTCCTAGACGTCGCCGTGCCGCTCTCGCCCGATGGCAAACCGATCCAGCGCTCCAGTTGCCGCCAGTGCCTTAGCCAGGAAGTAAGCCAGCAGACCGGCGAGGACGGCACCAGACAGCGCCGTGGAGATCAGGTAGATGATGTTGAATTCGAAAGTCTTGGCCAGGTTGCCGGTGAAAAACTCATAGGTCCACGCGCCGACACCTGCCATGAGACCCGAGATAACCACGGTGACCAGGTTGTAGCTCTTATACGCCAAAATGAGGAACACCAGCTCCGCACCGAGCCCCTGCGCCAAACCTGAGTACAGGGTGGGGATACCCCACTGGTTACCGATCAGTGCTGAAACCGTCGCCGCGATTACCTCGACGAAGATAGCTGCACCCGGCTTGCGAATGATGTACGCGCCGAGCGGACCACCGAGGAACCACATACCAGCGACCAAACCGCCAAGACCAGGAGTAAGCGCGTTGACTGCTTCATAGCCCGCACCGCCGATGATGTTCCAGATAACAAAAATCAGGCCAACGGCCACGCCGATAACAGCTGCAATGATGATGTCAATATTGCGCCACGAGAAGTTAGCGCGCGCTGCACTCGCCGATTGCGTCATCCCACTTGCTCCTATTTTTCTTTAACTCGAGCGGTATTGCTCAAACATTATTGATGTATTCATTAGCGGCGTATGAAGCCTGTGTCGACACGCCCTAAGCACTAACTTTTGCCTACCCTACCGCGCCCAGCAGATGGCCTAGATAACATAAGGAACCATGACTAAAGCCGAGCGGTCATCTACAGGAGATACCCCAACTGCCCAAACCCCTCATACGCCGCCAGTCGGCGATGAGGGGACAGCCGCGGATTCCGCAGTGCAAACTGCCGAGGCCCCTGGTGCTGACAACACCGCTGAGCAGGAAAGTTCTCGCCCATACTACATGCCCACATTGACGTGGGGCGAGCGACTTGACCTGTCTGCGAAGCAGTGGTGGCCACTCATCGGAGTTGTTATTGCGATACAGCTTGTCGCTCGCATTCTGGTGCTGACTAGCCATGGTTTTTACTGGGATGACTTCATCATTGTTGGCCATCTTTACGACACCCCACTGCTGAGCAAGGACTACCTGCTTCAGGATCACGACGGGCACCTTGCGCCACTGGCTTTCTTGGTGCAAGGCCTCTATCACCTCATCGCGCCGTGGAACTGGTGGCTACCGGCTATCACCATGGCCGTGATGTCGGCAGTGCTGACATACGCCACAGCGAAACTCTTTGAGCTTCTCACCGGCCGTACGCTGGTATCGCTCTTCCTCATCACGGTCGTCGCCTGGACTCCGCTGATGCTTCCGGGAGACACCTGGTGGTCGGCCGCGGCCAATTCCCAGCCGTTCCACCTAGCATTCGTGGTTTTCATGATTGTCGCCATTCGCACCACTATGCGTCGTTCCTTCGGCCCCCGCCCGTGGGAAGCCGTAGGCCTGTTCGTGCTGCTGGCCGTGGCGCTGGGATTCTTTGAGAAGTCCCTGGCTATCGCACCGATCTCCATGCTGGTTGTCGTCACGTTGGCTTACATGGAACGCAGAAATATCCTGCAGGTTCTCCGCCGTGGCCTCGTCATCTGGATCCCATCGATGCTGCTGACCGGCGCCTGGGCACTGTGGTACTACTTCGGCCCCGCCGAAACCACTGGCTTCATTTCCGACAAGCTACAGCCCGAACTGTTCTTCAACGGCCTCGGCCAGATTTTTGCCGGCATCATCGGCGGACCAACAAGCTGGGAACGCTGGGCTCCGGGACAGCCGTTTGCCTCCGCTTCGTCTCAGCTGATTACTCTCGGCGGCATTATCCTGTTGATTCTGTCCGCCACCCTCATCGGCCGCGATTACCGTGGCTGGGCTCCGTGGACGCTATCGGTGGCGTACATGTTCACCACCTTGTTCGCCATCACCCTGTTCCGCTCGGGAGAGAACACCTCTGGCGTGCTGGCGCACACTTTGCACTACTACTCTGATGTCGCGCTCGTGATCGTAATCTGCGTCGCGATCTCCCTGGCTGGACTCCCACCGAAGGACGAGGCGCCAGCGCTGCTACCGGCTCGTACGCACATTCTGATTTGGTCGCTGGGCATCGCGCTGGCTGTCACCTCCACGATTTCCGTGGTCACTTACCGCAATGCCTGGTCTGATGACATCGCAATGGAGTGGATCGGCAACACCAAGGCGTCGCTGTCCGCGCTGCGCGAGGAAGCCGATGCCGCTGGCCCCGACAAGGCGATCGACTACAATCTCATCGACCAGCCCGTCCCCTTCGAAGTTCTCGTGCCCGTCGCCGCTCCGATGAACATGTACTCGCGGGTGTTTGATGCGGTCTCCGATCGCCCGCCGTTTGAGCGCGTCACCGGTCACCCGCGCATGTTCAATACAGACGGTTCGCTTATCGACGCCAAGGTCTCCGAGGTCACCCGTGTCACTGACGGCCCTGTCGAGCAGTGTGGCCATCGCATCACAGTTGGCGAGGACGGCACCGCGTCGGAGGACATCAAGTTGGAGAACATCATCAAGCTCGGTGACTGGGTGCTTGAGTTCCCGGCCACCGCCTCCGAGGACATGGATGTGCGCCTGTCGCTCCCCAATCCTTTCGAGACTGAAGAGCAAACCCGCGGTGGTTCCACAGTCGTGAAGATGAACAACGATCTGCGACCGCGCTATGTGTACCTCAACGGTGGCGGAAATACTCTCCATGTCGATGTGGAAAAGGCGACTCCGGGGGCAACCCTATGCATCGGCGCGGGGGCGATTGGCCCCTTGGTTCCCGCAAGCCGTTAAGAATCCTCTAAGATATTGCTTTAAGATAATGTGAGAAAAGTTTATTAGCCCCTTGTAGCTATTGTTTTTCCGACAGAGGAGCCACATCCATGCGTAACCGCATCGCCGGCGCTATAGCCGCATCCGCTATTGCCGCAGCAGCCCTGGTCGCTTGCTCTCCCCCGAATCAGGTTGACTCGGACGTGAAGGTCGGCGACCAGGCCAACCCGTCGGAGACCTTCGAGCAGAAGGCCACCACTCCGGCATCCTCCGACGAGATGACCCCTGCTGAGACCGCAGAGATGTAATCACTGCATCTGCGAAAACAGGGGTAGCCAGCAAACATAAACGCAGTCACTACCCCTTGTGCCCACTCATCGATGGGGCACGAAAGAATTACCGCCTGGACATTGTGTCCGGGCGGTTTTGGTTCTCCGGGGCAGCCTAGAGCCGCCTAGAGAGCCTAGGAAAACTCAAATTCCACGTGGTCACCATCACGGATCACCGCGCTGGTTGCGCCGTTTTCCAGGTTCAGCTCGACAACGAGCGAGGGCATCTCGCCGGAAGCTCCAGCCTCACCCGAGGCTCCGGCAGCATCGTCCACGAGCGCCGCGTCGGTTGCGGTCACGCGGTAGCGAAGAAAACCATTGCGCAATTCATCAGTCTCCACGCGAGCGGAGTGCAACCATGGGAACCGGCGTCGCACCGCAACGAGCTGCTGGTAAGCGCGGTAGAGGTCCTCACCAAGCGCAGAGAGTTCCTCCGGGCTATCCGGGAACACTGGTCGAATCTGGTCGTCACCGCCGATGCGTTCCTCTTTGAGACCGGTGTAACCCTGTTCGTCGCCGTAGTAGACCAGCGGCACACCGGCCACGGTAAACAGCACCGTCGCCGCCAGCACGGCCTTGTCGGCCCCTACCTGCGTCGCAATGCGTGAAACATCGTGGTTGCCCACAAACGTCACCGGCACAAAAGACTCCGCGAAGGTATTATGGCGCTTCAGAGTCCAGTCCAACTCGAAGAAGTTTTCCTCCTTCAGCGCAGACCAGGTCGCTTTCCACAGCTCGTACTCCGTCACCGAGTCCATGCCGGACACCGACACAATCTCCGCATAGTCACCGTGGATGACCTCGCCGTAGATAAAGGCGTGCGGGTGCTCAGCACGCACTCGCGGCAAAACCTTGTGCCAAAGCTGTGGGTCCACTGCGTAGGCCGCATCCAGTCGCCAGCCATCAATCCCCCGCGCCAGCCAGTAATTCATCACGTTGACGACAAAATTAACAGTCGCGTCACTGGTGTGATCGAATTCGACCAAACTCTCATGGCCCTCAAACACGGGCGCGGTCATGTCGCCATCTGAGTGAGTAAACGCAAAGAGCTGTGCTTCTTCAGAGTCAGGGTTTTCCTTCGCGGTCTTCAGCGCGGGCGCCTCTGACCCGATGTGGTTGAAGACGCCGTCGAAAAGCACTTTGATGCCGCGCTCATGGGCAGCTTCGATAACAGCCTTCATGTCCTCTTCGGTACCCAGGCGCGAGTCAATGCGGTAGTAGTCCTCGGTATCGTAGCCGTGGCTAGTCGACTCGAATACTGGAGCCAGCTGCAGGACGTTGAGCCCGAGCTCCTGGACGTACGGAAGCCAGTCAATCAGTTTGCGAATTCGATTGACCGGCGCGGCGCCTCGATCCTTCTCACGGATGGGCGCTCCCACAAACCCCAGTGGATAGACGTGCCATCCAATCGCCCACTTCGACCACTCAGGTGCGGCAGCGAGCGTCTTATCAGGGGCGTTGGGGGTCGTGGACATTGTCCTATGCATCCTCTCTAGGTGCCTGAGCCTGATTGGAATTATCTGATGTCGCCGCCTCAGGACTCGGTGAGGTCTCCCCCGCCGATTCGCTTGACGACGCCCGCGCCTGACCCGCATGCGACTGCGGCGTGCCAAGGCCTGCCTTCCGCGGCCGTGGAGGCACGGAACCTGCTGCGGGCATGGTCGGAGATGTGGCAGGGCGCTCCGGCGGATGATTCTTCGACGGGTTCAGTGCGTCGAGCGCGATTTGGATTTCCGTGCGCATGCCATTGACCATGGCTCTCTCCACAATTTTAAACTTGGAATTGTGGAGAAAGAAGGGATTACCCGCTTCCGGGCCACCGGTGCCGAGGAACATGTAACAGCCCGGCGCTTCACGAGAAAAATAGGAGAAGTCATCCGAAGGAGCCCACGGATCGGCAGCGAACACCTTGGAGTTGCCAACCGCCTTCGTCGCCGCATGCCAGGCACGATTGACTGCAATGTCGGCGTTGACCACCATCGGGTACGGAATCTGCCAGTCGAAAGTCGCCTGTGCGCCGTGAGCTTGGCAGACGCCGTTGACGACGGCCTCGATACGCTGGCAGACAATCTCCCAGTCGGCCTCATCCACCGAGCGGATGGACACTTCCAGGTTGGCCGTGTCCGGGATCACGTTGCCGGCCTCACCTGAGTGCAGTGAACCGACGTTGACGATGTTCATGTGCTTCGGATCCACATCGCGGGAGACAATCGTGTTCAGCATGAGAGTCACCTCGCTGGCGATGAGCACCGGGTCAATCGACAGCTGCGGGTTCGAAGAGTGTCCGCCACGGCCACGAATCGCGATGGAGACAATGCCCGACATGGTTGTCACTCGCCCAGCGCAGATTCCCACATGTCCCACCGGATGCGGCGCGACGTGGAAAGCATAGACCTCATCCAAGTCATCGGCGGCACCCTTGTCGACCAACTCACGCGCGCCGCCCGGCAGCATTTCTTCGGCGTGCTGGAAGATGCACAGCACCTTGCCGTGCAGCTGATCGCGCATTCCAGAGAGCACCTTCGCCGTGCCCAGCAGCATCGCCGTGTGCACATCATGACCACAGGCGTGCATCACACCCGGCGTGCGCGAGGCGTACGGCAATCCCGTTTCCTCTTGAATCGGCAGGGCGTCAATATCTGCGCGGTAGCCGATCACACGGCCAGTGCTGGGGTCGCCCGCTGTACCCTCGATGACGCCAATCACGGACGTCGGGGTTAACCGGTACGTCGGGATGTCCCATTGATTGAGCAGATCCTCAATCATGTCCGAGGTCCTGTACTCCCGGAAGCTCAGCTCCGGATTCTGGTGCAGTTGGCGACGCCATGCCACCGCCTCTTCGATAGGTACTTCAAGGCGGTGCGACGGCAGGGTGTCGTTAGCATCAGTCATGGTTCATAGCATGACAGAAAATAGGCTCCACGACGAGCAGCTACGGAAACTCCCTCACCCATTGTCGCTTCACGACGGCCACAGCGCCCCGACATCTCCCCTGCTAGAGGTGACTTAAGCGCTGCACGCGAGCTGCTAGTTTCCGGCACCCCAGAAATCCACGGTGAGTTCGGCCAACCACCATGGATCAATCGTGCCGCACATCTCACGCGCCGAGTGCATGGAGACCATCGCAGCTCCGATATCAATGGTGTCGATACCCAGTCGCGTTGCAGTGATCGGGCCGATAGTGGAGCCACATGGCTTGTGGTTCGCAGAGACAAAATACTGCACCGGCACTTCCTGGCCAATGCGCTTAGAGGTTTCCGCTGCGATTCGGACAACCTCAGCCTGACCGGCCGCCGTAGTGGCGTAGCGCTGGTTGGCATTGATCTTCACCACCGGGCCGGCATTGAGTTCCGGCTGGTGCCCCGGCTCGTGTTCGCCTGCATAGTTCGGGTGCACACCGTGTGCGCCGTCGGCAGAGAGACAGATGGAGCCGCGGTAGAGCTGCTGGGTGCGTTCCAGGTCAGCGCCTGTGGCCGCTGCGATGCGGGACAGAACGTCGGCAAGCAGTGGCCCTGCAGCGCCCGTGGTGGAGGCGGACCCAACTTCCTCGTGATCGAAAGCGACCATGACGGGGATGGTGGTTGGCGTGCTCCAGTTTTGGCGGAGCAAGGCCTCGAAGGCGACTAGGGAGGAGTGGACGCTGAGCAGGTTGTCGAGTCGACCTGAAGCCAGGAATTCATCGTGAGCACCGAAGGTGCGCGGCTGGTGGGTGTCGAAAGAAATGAGGTCCCAGGCGACGATGTCGTCGATAGACAGTCCCGCAGCATCGGCGATGACCTGGTGCACATCGGTGCCGAAGGTATCCAGTCCGATGATTGGTGCAGTGTGATTCTGCTTGTGGAGCTTCAACCCCTCTTCGTTAACCGCACGATTGAGGTGGATAGCCAACTGCGGAATACGCGCAACCGGGCCAGTGCGAGCAAGGTGCTCATTGCCGCTTTTATCAATTACCCGACCGGCGAACTCAATTTCGCGGTCGGTCCAGCTTCCCAACAACGCGCCGCCGTAGACTTCAACGGCGACCTGCGCATAGCCTGCGGCGGAGGTGCGCGCGTTGGGCTTCACACGAAAACCGGGCGAATCCGTGTGGGAACCCACAATACGGAAACCGGTGAAATCGGCAGCCGGCGTCTCCGGGACGATCCAAGCAACGGCAGCGCCATCGCGACGCAGGACGTAGGCACCGGGTTTACTTGGCCACTGTTCGTGCTCATCGATGACCGTGGCACCGGCTGCACTCAGACGGTCAACGACCTGTTGTGCCGCATGAAATGAGCTTGGCGACGCAGCCACAAAATCTATTAAATCCTCAACGTGACTGAGCGCTGCCGCCGGAACTCTGCGCGATGCCGCTTCCGAGGTATCCGCTGAATCCGGGGACTCAGGGGTGGGTGCCGAAGAAATAGCCATAACCAAACTCCTACTTCACATTTGATTCCGGATTTCATTGTATTGGAGCCCACAACTGACCGTGACCGAGCATTGAGCCGATCCACAGTGTGATGCAGCTTTCATGTTGGGAACGGTATCCACTTAGTCACTTTTGCCCGTTTTAACTCGATATCGGGCATATTCAGACATATAGTGGCAACCGCATCAAAGAAAACCATTTGAATACAGAACCTCTCAAACCGGAGTCCCGACCGGATTCCGACCACAGAAAGGGTTTATACCGTGAGCCTTGAAAACCTGTTCCCCCGCTCTTTCACTACCAAGCGCGCCTTTTTCTCTCAGCCGCTGCGCGAGGCTCTTACCCGCGACACCAGCAGTGACGCTAACGCAGTCCACTTCGGACACCAGGTTAAGAGCGCCCGAAACGAGATTTACAGCGACATGTCTGCCCGTGACATCGTCTCTATGCTGAGCCGCTAAATCTAGCGCTTCCTCAAGTCGAATAAGACCATTGGCTCTGGCTGAGGAAATTTCAATGTCTCCGCGGCAGCTAATTCACTGCCCAATCCAGCTCCAACCTCGCCTGCATCACCATCGCCGTACCGATGTACCGCAAACGCGTGGCAGCCACCAATAATGAGCATCAATGCCAGCGTCAAGAGCATCGCAGTAATCCCCGAGTACACAAATCCGCCGGTATACGGCGTAGCAGCAATCGGGTTTGTCACAGGGAACGTCAGCAGGACCACTAGCAACGCAATACCGATATACGGCCACTGTCTGGTCAATCGGGTCCGCGCCATGGCGGCCAAACCGAACACAGGCGTGACCAGCATCAACATGTAGTGGGTCCAAAGAATCGATGAGAATGTGGCTGCAATAAGCCACGCGCCGGTGATTAGAACCTCAAACCGGTAGACCGGGTTCAACCACGCAACTGCCGTGACCATCAACACCACGCCAAGCGCAATACACAGTGGAATCGTTTTCACGTGACTCGGATAATCACGAACCACTGTTACTAATAAATCAGGATTGCCCAGATCTGTGGCTAAAGTCGACGCCAACGACTGATTCGCACCACCGACCAAGACCGACGCACCAATGTCGTCGATTCGATCAATCCAGTCCGAAATAACCGGTATGTCAATGCGGATAAACATCCAGACCGCCAGTACCGCCGTGGTGGCCAGCGACCAGAGGGCTGCGCGCCGTCGATAAGCGAAAAAGAGCATCACGGCGATGAGCGCATACGGAGTCAATTTAATGGATGCGACGATGCCGAGGACGATGCCCGCGAGCCAAGGACGAGTGCGCGAGGCGGCAAGCCCATAGGCGACGCCCGCGACAATCAGCGGTGTCGTCTGACCAATCCAGAACGAATTAAGAGTGGTCGGCAGGGCGAATACGCATGCGGTAACCAGCGCTGCGATACCCCAGGGCATGGTCGACCGAAACCACAGGTGGTAGGAAGCTGCGACCAGGACCACAACGGCCATTCCGGAAAGAAACAGCAACCAAGCAACCGAGGTTTCAAAGCTCATGACGTGGGATATCGCTCCCAGAGCCTTTGCAAACAAAGGGTTTTGCACAAAGGGATGCGTAAATGGCGCAGACACTTCCTGCGCCAGGCGTGGCCAGACCTCTCCGCTCATGGCGGTGAAATCGATTGGATCGGCATCATAGAGATGGGACTCAAGTCCCCTGTCCATCAGTAGCCCGCCCACCCAGAGCGACGCCCAATCGTCCGGCTGGGTGCGGCCATTCCAGGCCAGCAGCGAGGCAAGACCACCGAGCAGCGAGACCAGCATAAGAGGCCAGCTCATCACAGGCGATTGCGTCAGCGCAGGGACCTGATTGGGTTTGCGAACCCATATTTTTCGCGAGGCCCGCGACGGAGACTCCGCAACAGCACGTTGCGACTCCGCAACCTGTGACGATGCCCCATCCTGTGACACCGGTCCTTCTGCCCGACTATGCCGTCCCACGTTCCTCCTCATCGCTGGTAAGCGCCTCTATCTAATGTAGTGATTCCAATACGGCAGTGGTTACAACCCCACAAGAACCCGCAAGGTATGACGGCTTACTTTGAACGAAGTGCCAGGTGGACAACAATTGGCGGCCATGATGACCGGAGGGACTACCGGAACTGCGAGATAGTGCCGATGGTCGTGATCAGCTGATCGCCATCACTGTTGACAACAGCGGCTATGGGCATACGCTCCATCTCATCCGGACCGACATCGTAGCCCTGCGAGACCTCTGCCGTAATAATCTTTCCGGTCGGGCCGTCCTCAATGCGCGGATTACGAACGACCACATGAACCAGACTGAACTTCGCGGTGAAGTGAACTTCTCCGCGGTAGCTCTCCCCTTCGGCATCGCTGTTGTCATTGTCGCGGGTGAATGAGACAACACCGTCCTCAGGCTCTAGAGCACCGTTCTTAGCAGTGACTCCGCCACCCAGTGCGCCGAATACCTTCTCCAGCGCAGATACAGGAATTACTAAATCCTCGCTGGAGGGAGCCGGGGCATTCTTGCCCGGAGCATCCGAATAATTCAACGGAATATAGATTTCCTCGGCCTCATTAATAGAGCCGGCTGCCGGGTAGACGTAAATACCCCAGTTTTCACCAGCTGGGGTCTCTGGCGGGTCAACAACAATGCGGGCTTCAAAACTGCCGTCATCTGTCATCGGGGTAGCCTGACGAGCGATAGAACGCCGCATATCGACGCCCTGGTTCGGTATGGCCTCGAGAGTTCCGGCCGGCGTGACCCAGGCAATGTTGTCGTGTGGATGTTTCCGCGCCGAAGACGGAGCACCTTCACTTGGCTTCCACGAGTCTGGGAACGCACTGTAGAGAACGTAAACACCATTGGGCACACCCGGAGGAATTGGAAGCGGGTAACCACCACGGTTGGCCGACGGATTGAAACCACTGCCGCGAACAATAAGAACATCGCCGCGATGAACCGTGGCACCTTCAGCTGGTGTGCCGTCCTCAAAAGTGACAGTAACTTCCGGGGATTCGACATACTGTGAATCCTGCGGCTGGAAGTTCTCCGCTGGATTAATCACATTGGGAAAATTGTCCGGCACGATTGGCTTCGCAGTTTCAGCCATTGCCGGGGACACAAACGCCGAAAGAACCATGGCGCCGGACAGCGAAACCGCAGTCGCAGCTCTGCGCGCACCCCGCCCCACCGGTCGACGCACGTCTTCTCCAACCGTGGATGATTCAGAGCTGAATGAACGGCGAGTGTTGCGAGTGTTGCGAGCACCTGCGAGATGGCGGTGGGAATTATCGAAAGTCAGGAATCTCAGGCTGTGCATATAAGCAATGTACACCCCACTAGTTAGGTTTACCTAACGCCTTTATGAAGGTGCGCCTTACCCTCCCCCGTTTGAGGCTCAACACTGAGGCCGGCAGAAATAGCTGAAAGCAAAAGAAAACCGCGGCCAAGCCCAATAGAGCTCGACCACGGCTTACTTCAGCAGCTTCTAAGACAACCAGCTACTCCGCGGTAATCGGCAGGTAGACGCGGCTCCCCTGATCAGCGAACTCCTGGGACTTCTCAGCCATGCCGGCCTCGATCGCTTCAACGGAGTCCAGGCCGTGTTCCTTCGCGTAGTCCTGTACATCCTTGGAAATACGCATGGAGCAGAACTTCGGACCACACATGGAACAGAAATGCGCAGTCTTTGCCGGCTCTGCAGGCAGAGTCTCATCGTGGTAATCCAGCGCAGTGTCCGGATCCAGAGCCAGTGCAAACTGGTCATGCCAACGGAACTCGAAGCGGGCCTTCGACAGCGCGTCGTCACGCTCCTGAGCGCGCGGCAGCCCCTTCGCCAAGTCGGCGGCGTGCGCGGAAATCTTGTAAGTAATCACGCCGACCTTGACGTCGTCGCGGTTCGGCAGCCCCAGGTGCTCCTTCGGCGTGACGTAGCAAAGCATGGCGGTGCCAGCCTGCGCAATGATTGCCGCACCGATAGCCGAGGTGATGTGGTCATAGCCCGGCGCGATATCGGTTGCCAGCGGGCCGAGGGTGTAGAACGGAGCTTCCTCACACCACTCCTCTTCCCACTTCACGTTGTCGGCGATCTTGTGCATCGGAACGTGGCCTGGACCTTCAATCATGACCTGACAGCCGCGGGACTTAGCGATCTTGGTCAGCTCGCCGAGGGTGCGCAGCTCAGCCAGCTGGGCTTCATCGTTAGCGTCGGCAATGGAGCCCGGACGCAGGCCATCACCGAGGGAGAACGTGACATCGTACTGCGCCAGAATGTCACACAGCTCAGCGAAGCGCGCGTAGAGGAAGCTCTCCTGGTGATGCGCGAGGCACCATGCGGCCATAATCGAGCCACCGCGGGAAACAATGCCTGTCACGCGGTTGGCGGCCAGAGGCACATAGCGCAGCAGCACACCCGCGTGAACGGTCATGTAGTCCACGCCCTGTTCACACTGCTCAATGATGGTTTCGCGGTAGATTTCCCAGGTCAGCTTGGCCGGGTCACCCTTGACCTTCTCCAGCGCCTGGTAAATCGGCACCGTACCAACCGGCACCGGGGAGTTACGCAGAATCCACTCGCGGGTTTCGTGAATGTCCTTGCCAGTGGACAGGTCCATGATGGTGTCCGCGCCCCAACGGGTTGCCCACACCATCTTCTCCACCTCTTCAGAGATGGACGAAGTCACGGCCGAGTTGCCGATATTTGCGTTGATCTTGGTGGCAAAACGCTTGCCGATAATCATCGGCTCAGTCTCCGGGTGCTTGTGGTTGGCCGGAATCACGGCACGCCCCGCAGCAACCTCTTCGCGAACAACTTCCGGATCCACATTTTCACGAGCGGCAATGAATGCCATCTCTGGGGTGACAATTCCCGCTCGAGCCCATGCCAGCTGCGTCTTGACCTTCGGGGCGTCCTCAGACCCCGCAACCGCCGGCACTGCCGGAGCCTTCGGCCAAGAGTCACGAGTCTTAGCCAAACCCTCCTTCAGGTTCAGCTCCGGATTTTCCTCGGTGTAAATACCCGAGGTGTCGTACGCATCGAAGTGAGTGCCATCCGTCAGATTGATTCGACGAACTGGAATGCGCAGGTTCGCCTCACCGAAATCGTTGCTGAACGCAACCTCGTCGTAATGCTTGTTGCTGCGGTAAATCGGGCCAGTTGTAACCTCGCCCTCTTTCGGCGGAGCGGATACAGATACACGTGCGGCCATGAAGCAACACATCCCTTTCCTACGCTGGTATTACCCAGATTCAGGTTCGTCCGGTCGACGCTCGATCCCTAGCGTCCTCTCAGTGCCGGAATTTCGGTTGGCACTCCCGTGGTTTTGTAATGCGCCTCATAGTCTAACCAATCGTTCGGATTACTTCGGTTATTACACCCACGCTGCCCACCAACGCTTAACGACGGCACGGAGAACGCACCCCAAAGGGGCAGGTTGTGGCTGTACAGCGGCGTTGTTTCTCGCGGCGACCGCGTTGTCCACACCCCTAAAAGTTATCCACAGCCGGTCTATTTTTTCGTCTTCTCAGCAAGCGCAATTGTGACCGCGGTGTTATATCTTTCTCACACAAATTCTTTGGGGAGGGAAAAATTGAAAAAGGCGACTACTGCCGCCCTACTGTCAGCACTTCTATGGGGAATAACGGGGACTAGTTGCGCATCGACCAAGGCTTCCGGCGAGGACGTTCAACCTGTCGGCGACAATGCGATAACCATGACTACTGACTCGGGCGTGACGTTACCTGCGGGTGTGCTTCCACCCAACAACCCGCCGGAGCCCGGTGATGCTCCACTTGGCCCCGATGGGCACTATAACTACGACGCACCCGAATTCGTCCTGACCAATCCGTGTGACGACCCTGAGATTATGGGGCGTTTAGACAGGCTGGGGTTCCGGGAGCAGACGTACATGGAGGGCCGAATCGAAGGTAATAAACAGATTGGCTGCGTTATCGAATCCGACGCTTCCGGTCTATTGAGTATCTGGCATGCTGCGGTCGCTCACTCGCAACTCGAGCGCTACAGTGCCGAGCCTTTGGCTCATCACGAAGGAATTTTCAATTGGGTGACATTCACTCAAACAGAACCTCTAGGAAGTTCCGCCTGTATTGCTTCTATCGAAACAGGACAAGGGGCTCTTGGATTCGTTATCGACACAACCGGACAAGATAGCCCTGACCCACAGCACCGACTATGCGCTCCCGTAAATGAGCTGTTAATTGATTACTTGGGGGAAGAATCATGATGCATACCGTAATTCCAACAATCGACTCTGCAATCCAGAAGTTCAGTATTACGAATGTTCTAGCAAGCGGTTCCAGGTTTATGCAGCCCAACTTGGCCGGCTACTCACAGGTTCCGTCACTCCAGCTGGTGGCGACAGAACACAGTCTCGCAATTTCCGGCAGCTCAGGAAGCTCTGCCGCCGTCGGCTTGTCTCTGGGCAAACAGCTCACGTGGGCGCAAACAAATCTCGCTGACTTCCGTCGCGTGATCACTGAGCACGAATCCACCATGAATCGGATTCTTCGAAGCATTAACCCATTCAATGGTGACGGCGCTTCCCTTGCTGAAGTAGCGCGCACAAGCGGTGTATTTCAGCGTCGGCCGATGTTTGAAGCTGGAAGTCTCACTTTCGCGCCAGTCACTCTTTCCGCGGAACTTGGTCTCGATGCGAAGTCCCTACTTTCCATGTTTTCCTCGACAAATGACGGTGCCGTAGCCGAGGCAATCGCCTACTGGAACAACTTCGCCGACACTATGACCACGTTGGCCAGCAATCTAACCTCCATCTCATCCGGCTTGGTGTCGAGCAACAGCGGTGCTGTCTTCTCTGCTGCGGATACGACAATGAAAGGTCTAGCCGCACGCGCAACCAGCATCGCCACCGCATCTGAGGTCATGGCCGGGCACCTTGCCGTATTGCCATCTGTGAAGGCGATGGCCGTCAATGCACTATCAGCGATCGAAGCCGAATCCAAGGCACTCCCAAACCCTGGCGCGCAAAAGGCTTTTGAACAGGCCGAGGTAGCAGCCTTTCTCTCTGGTCCGTATACCGCACAGCTACAGACAGCTATTCCCCGAATTCCTAACCTGGTTTCTGCCGATGCGGGAAGTGGTGTGACTGCCGAGGTGTCCGTTGGAGCCACAGTCGCCGGGCGTTCTGGAACTAGCCAGTTCAGCCTTTCGCCTGCGGGGATGACTGGAAGCATGCAGGCCGCCAGCACACCAGTTGGTGCCACCTCAACTGTTCCGGATTCTCCAACACCACAATCCACATCCGCGAGCCCTTCCGCTCCTTCGCACGTGCAACCGAGCACTTCGACTTTGTCGAACCCCACAAATCCGTCTGCTGCCCCTGTGCACCCCGCACCACCAAGCAGCCCAACGAGCTCCACAATCTCGCCAACATCCCCGACCGGTACATCAACCATGGCTCAACCGAGCACGGCGAATCCAGCCATGGTCACCCCTTCGGGAGCGAGCGCCCCACTTCAACGCACATCACCGCAAGGAGTCTCGCCTTACGGAGTTCACGGCAACCGGCCGGCTGGCCCTCTCGGCGCAGGACGCACTGCGGGGCTCACACCAGCGGGCAATATCCCGGCACTGCCGCCTTCTGGAAACGCAAGCCCCCGTCCACCGGCCTCGGGACTTCCGACTTCGAGTCCCGGTCGTATGCCAGCGCCAACAGCGGGGCGCGGGATGGGAACCGGCTTGGGGCCCGGGATTGCTGGTTCTGCCTTGCCAAACGCCTCGAATAGCCCTGCACAGCGCGGAAGTGGATTGATGAATTCCCTAATCAGCGCGCGCAACAGTACTGCTACCGGAGCTACGGGTACTGCTGGCGGAACCACGGGCGCCGCTGCTGGAAACCGTGGCGCAGGGGCTTTCGCGGCCACCACTGCGGGCAGCCGTGGCGGACTGCTCCAAAAGGGCTCCGCACCGTCGGCACGCAAACTGACAAACGTGGCCACGATCAGGGATAACGATGCCGGCGCTTTCGAGCAGAACGAATACCAGAAGGAGCTTTTCGGGGATGCGCCAATTACTATCCCGGCGGTGATTGGTCACAACGTCCGATCGTAAAGCTCCGACCGTAAGCCTCCGAGCATAAAGTCAGCGCGCAAAAGCTGATCTTTACCCGCTCGGGCGCCACGGGGGATCGAACGGCGTCCGTGAATTCGCACCTCAACAACGCCTGCAACTTAGACACTTTTTCACCGGCTCCTTGGGCGGGATTGGCTTACTTTTCTTGAAGTTTTAGACCTAAATCGGCACTCTTCAGAAGTTGTAACTAAACCGAACGTTCGTTACAGTTACTGGAATGACAAGTACCGACCACGCCGCTTCCACGAGGGCTAATCCGCCCACTTCAGTCACCCACAGGTGGATCTTCCTCGCTATCATCAGCGCCGGCCTACTACTCATCAGCATAGATAACTCGGTGCTCTACACTGCTCTGCCGGTTCTGCGCGAGCAGCTCCACACAACCGAGTTGGAGGGCCTGTGGATCATCAACGCCTACCCACTGGTGATCTCCGCACTCCTCCTCGGCACAGGAACCCTGGGCGACCGCATCGGTCACCGCAAGATGTTTCTTGTGGGCCTGACAATTTTTGGCTTCTCTTCCCTGGCCGCGGCCTTTGCGCCGCACGCCTGGGCGCTGGTCATCGCCCGCGGCTGTCTAGGACTGGGCGCCGCGACCATGATGCCGGCGACCCTCGCACTACTACGTGAGACCTTCCGCCACCCTCGTGAACTTGCCACAGCTATTGGCATTTGGTCTGCCACGGCAACACTGGGTGCCGCCGCCGGCCCCGTCGTTGGCGGTTTCCTATTGGAGCACTTCTGGTGGGGCTCAATCTTCCTTATCAACATCCCTGTAGTAGTTTTCGCAATCATTGGCACGCTGATTTTTGCTCCGCCGAATCAGCCAAACCCGGCCAAGCGCTGGGATTTTCTCACCAGTCTCTACGCGATGCTGGCCATGCTGGGCCTGGTTTCGCTCATTAAGGAACTCGCCGGTCATCGCACCTCCACCGTCATCGTCGCAGCTATCGCCTGCGGGCTAGTGGGCGCGGTACTGTTTCAGCGTCGTCAGGCACGTCTTACTGAACCCCTCATCGACTTCTCCGTCTTCCGTTCGCCGATGTTTTCCGGTGGCGTGCTGGCAGCCGCGCTTGCCATGTTTGTCCTGGCAGGCGCCGAATTGACGACGACGCAGCGCTTCCAGATTTCCGTCGGATACACACCACTCGACGCGGGCTTGCTAGTTGCCACCGCGGCACTGGCGTCCTTGCCAGTTGGTGTCATCGGCGGCATGGCGCTGCATCGAGTGGGTTTCCGCACACTCATCACCGGCGGCTTCCTCCTCAACGCCGTCGGCCTGGCGGGCATGTACTACGGTGTTTCCTCGGGCAATTTCCCGCTCATGATCGCAGGATTGATACTGCTCGGCGCGGGCGCAGGTTCTGTGTTGTCGGTGTCGTCGACCGCGATTATCGGCTCAGCCCCGAGGTCAAAGGCCGGTATGGCGGCAGCGATGGAATCCGTGTCCTACGAATTTGGCACACTGATCACCGTCGCAATCACAGGCAGCCTCCTACCCATGTTCTACGCCTTGTTCACGCCTGTCGACGCCAGCATCTCACTCACCGATGCACTTCACACGCCAGCGCTTAACGACGGCGCCCGCGCCGGCCTCGACAGTTCCTACCTGGCCATTTTGATTATCCTGGCTGTCGTTGCTGTCATTGCAGCGATTGCGACTGCGGTGGCATTTCGCGGCAACCCGAAGGAGACTGAATATGCGCACGAGTAAGCGCACTGCCATTCTCGACACAATCGTTGAGATTATCGAGACAAACGGCTTTTCCGAGGTCACCTACGAAAATGTCGCAACTCAATGCGGAATGAGTAAATCAGGGTTGATTTACCACTTCCCCTCCCTCGAAGACATGATTCGCAGCGTCCATGAGCACATGGCGCAGTTATGGGAAGAGGAGCTTATCGAAGCCGCGGGTGGGCCTGCGGAGGAGGTATCCCCCGCCAACCGCCTACGCGCAAACCTCCAGGTCTCACTGGATACGGCAACGAGGGCCGAGCTACTCATGTCCATCGACTCTGCCGCCGAGTCGGAGCTGCGCGAGATTTGGACGCGCCTTTTGCGCCGGTGGAATCCGCCGGCGGAGAAGATTGCCACCGATGAGGATGCCTGCATGGCCTACGTTGTCCAAATGATTTCCGATGGACTCTGGGCTAACGACTACCTCAACGGCAATCAGCTCACGAAAGCGCAGCGCAAGGCAATCGCCGAGGCCGCGGCAAAGCTAATTCCAGAGTCGATGGAGTAGCCAGCTCTAGACGCCCTTGCGCTGAACGTCCTTGAGCTCGGAGTCAGCGGCCAGGCCATAGTTGGCGCCCTCATAGACGGCCTTTGCTCGACTCGTTCCGGCGAGCACATACTCACTAAAGGACAGCACCAGCGAGCCGAGCACATTCTTGGACGGATCATCCAGGTAGGTGCCGTGGTAGGAACCGGTGACTACCGCTTCCCAGGCAGGCCCTGCTGCATCGCGGTAACCACGTCGATCGGCATCAAAAGGAACGATGTCCTCGTGCTCAGCAATGGCCACCAGGCTCGGAATCTCCGGTGGGGTGGAGATCAGTCCAGCGTCGGAAGGCCCTGGGTTGATGGCGACCAGCCCGCGGGTGACCATATCGATGCCCGCAGCCTGGAACGCCTTATCCATCCTGTTGTTCAGGAAGATTGCGGAGCCGCCACCTGCAGAGTGCCCGACCAGCATCGTGCGGGAGAAATCGATCTTGCCTGCAAGTGGCGTGGACTCGTCCTCATTGGCCGCTGCGGCAACTGAAGCTGCCAGCACCATCTGTGGCGCGAACCAGTTGGTGAAGTTGTAGCCAAGAGCCACGACATATCCGTGGCTTGCATAGAGTCGTGCTTGCGCGTCGTACATACCTGGCTCAGTACCAATGCCAGGGCTCAGAACCATCAGCGGCGCGGACTCCATGGAGTCGATATCCGCCGGGTAAATGAGCTGCGCGCCAACTGGGGAGGCGTTGGCCGATTCCGGCAACACGTCATAGCAGCCGGTGGTGCCGTGGAGACCGTGGAGGTCCCGCAGTACGCGGTTGTAGATGGTGTAGACGACACCATCACATGGCATTGCTTCACGGGTTGCGGCAACTGGGTGGGAGCCCATCGCTCCGAACTCCTTGCGCAGGTACCCCGCCTCTGGGGCGAACGGCTCGGTGATATGGCCACTTTCACCACCGGAGATGGCGCGGTTCACGCCACCCATAACATCCACCAGACCACCGCCAATTTTGTCCACGGTTTCCGAGTTCTGGTAGTCAACAGTGCTTTCACGTGCAGTGATGTCCGGCAGCTGGCCAATGCGCGGTGCCGCCTGCGCTGGCGCCTGTCCGCCGAGAACCACACCAGCTGCGAGCGAGAGAGCAACCACCTTCGAGAACGTGCGCGTCCGCCCTTGACGGGATGCCGACACGGGCTTTCCGGCCGTCTTTAGTGAACCAATCATCGTTTTCCTTAACTCTTACCAAGAACCTAGGAATACGAATTTACCTAATACGTAAATACATACGTAAAGACAGAAATAGCCTCCCCCATCTTTCACCCCTCAAACAATCATTCAGAGCGCTGAAAATGTTCACTCTCGCCCAAAATTAACACCACTACCCCCATTTCCTACCCCCTTTCCAAGAGTGCACAAATTCAGAAAACCCACCTCACCACCGTTACCCACATATTTTTATTACCTTTTTCCACAAACGCCTCCGCTGCCTCCCCACCAGCGCATACCTTATTGACACCAAGGAGAAAGTGGTCACGCCCACACTCACTGTTAACCGACAACCGAGTGCGCATGGCCCTTAATAAAACCCCCGAACAGAAAAGAACTCCCACAATGAGAATCGGCATCCCTTTAGAACCCGATCCCCAGCAAACAATTGTGGCTGCGACCCCGGAGACCGTCGGCAAACTCGTCAAGCTTGGCTACGAGGTCGCCGTGCAGGCTGACGCCGGCCTGGCTGCTAAGTTCACCGACGCGGACTACGAATCCGCCGGTGCCACCATTGTCGACGAGTCTGTCTGGCACAGCGATATCGTCGTAACGCTCGACACTCCGCCGGAGCAGTTCCGTGCACTGCTTAACGACGGTGCCATGCTGATCAGCCGACTTGCGCCAGGCCGAAACGAAGAACTGGTCGAAGAGCTCGCGCAACGCAACATCACTGCCCTTGCTATGGATGCAGTTCCCCGCATTTCCAGGGCACAGTCGATGGACGTGCTGTCGTCGATGGCCAACATCGGCGGCTACCGCGCAGTAGTCGAAGCGGCTTCTGCATATGGTCGCCTCTTCACTGGTCAGGTGACTGCCGCAGGAAAGATGCCACCAGCTACCGTTTACGTCATCGGCGCTGGTGTCGGCGGACTTGCGGCGATCGGTACGGCCAACTCTATGGGCGCGGTTGTTAAGGCAACAGACCTGCGCCCTGAAGCCGGTGAACAGGTCGAATCGATGGGTGCAGAGTTCATCCCGATTCCGGCCGCCACCGAGAAGTCCGAAGATGGCTACGCCAAGGAAATGACCAATGATCAGGCTGCCGCTGCCGCGAAGCTCTACTCCGAGCAGTCCGCGCAGGCTGACATTGTCATTACCACCGCGAATATCCCGGGCCGTCGCTCTCCACTGCTGCTGACTGCTGCCGATGTTGCAGCTATGAAGCCAGGCAGCGTCATCGTCGACATGGCTGCCGCAGGTGGCGGCAACTGCGAGATGACCGTTCCAGGCAAGACCATTGTCACTGACAACGGTGTGACCATCATCGGTTACACCGACCTTGCAGGACGTCTGCCCGCGCAGGCATCGTCGCTGTACGGACAGAACATTTTCAACCTGTTCAAGCTGATCACGCCGGAAAAGGATGGCTCTCCAGTTCTCAATCTCGAGGACGAGATTATCCGTGGCATCACGGTGACAAAGGCTCGCTCACAAAATGGCGCCGGCGCTACCGGAGCTGAGATTCTCTGGCCACCACCGCCAATCAAGGTCGCTGTCACCCCTGCTGCCCCACTGCAGGAGCAGCAGGCTCACCAGGCCGCATTAGAAGAGAATGCGCCGGAGAAGGTTTCCTTCATGGGATCGGGCCTGGGCTCGAAGGTTGCTCTGGGCCTGACGGCACTGCTGGCCATTGTGGTTATGCTCAGCGCACCGCACAGCGTGAGCGCCAACTTCATGGTTCTCACCTTGGCTATCGTGCTCGGCTTCTACGTGATCTCCGCGGTCACGCCGCGCCTGCACACACCACTGATGTCTGAGACCAACGCGATCTCCGGCATTGTTCTGGTGGGTGCGATTCTCCAGGTGGGAAGCTCCAACCTGCTGGTTTCCGGTCTCGCGTTCGCGGCCATTGTGGTCAGCTCCATCAATATCTTCGGCGGTTTCGCCGTCACCGACCGCATGCTTGGCATGTTTGTGAAAGAGGAGGCATAAAGTCTAATGGCTAGCATTGATACTGCTTCGCTTCTGGACTGGACCTACCGCCTGTCCAACGTCGGCTACATTGTCGCCGCTGTCCTGTTCCTCGCTGCCCTCTCGGGCCTGTCCAAGCCGGAGACCGCTCGCCGCGGTAACTCCTTCGGTATTGCTGGTATGGCTGTAGCCGTTGTCATTGCCATCTTCCAGGCACTCGTCACCGCAGACACCAAGCCGGATACTCACTTCTCGCCGCTGATTACCCTGATTCTCATCGCCGTCGCTATCGGCATCGGTGGTGTCATCGGTATCAGTCGCGCACGCCGCGTTGCCATGACTGGCATGCCGCAGCTGATTGCACTGTTCAATGGTCTGGTCGGACTCGGCGCTATCTTCATCGGCTTCAACTCCTACATCTTCGCGGAAGATGTCGCCCCCGATGCCCTGAAGTTCCACTTCGGTGAGGTCTACATTGGCGTCTTCATCGGCGCTGTGACCTTCACTGGCTCCATCGTCGCAGGCCTGAAGCTGTCTGAGAAGATCAAGGGCTCGCCGCTTCTGCTGCCGGGCCGCAACGCTCTGAACATTGCCATTCTGGTGGTCACTCTGGTTCTCCTGGCTGTCTTCATCGCAACCGGCACCGAGGGCGGCGCCATCGCATGGGCATGCATGGTTGCAGTGACTGCTTTGGGCCTGTTCTTGGGCTGGCACCTGGTCATCGCCATCGGTGGCGGCGACATGCCGGTTGTCGTGTCCATCATGAACTCGTACTCCGGCTGGGCCGCCGCTTTCACCGGTCTCATGCTTGGCAACCCGCTGCTCATCATCACTGGTGCGCTGGTTGGTTCCTCCGGCGCCTACCTGTCGTACATCATGTGTGAGGCCATGAACCGCTCCTTTGCCAACGTTATTCTGGGTGGCTTTGGCTCCGAGGCTTCGTCGGGAAGCGCCGTGGAAGGCTCCCACACCGAGGTCAGCCACGAGGACACCTCCGAGATTCTGCGTGACGCAGACAAGATCCTCATCGCTCCGGGCTACGGTATGGCTGTGGCACAGGCTCAGTACGCTGTTGCTGACCTAGTCCGTAACCTGCGTGAGGCCGGCAAGGAAGTGGTCTTCGGTATCCACCCAGTCGCTGGCCGCCTGCCGGGTCACATGAACGTGCTGCTGGCTGAAGCCAAGGTTCCCTACGACATCGTGCTGGAGCTGGACGAGGTCAACGATGACTTCGCTGATGTGGATGTCACCCTGGTCATCGGTGCAAATGACACCGTCAACCCGATGGCAGAGCAGCCGGGCTCCCCGATTGCGGGTATGCCGGTGCTGAAGGTGTGGGAATCTGAGCGCGTGATTGTTCTCAAGCGTTCGATGGGTTCGGGTTACTCGGGCGTGCAGAACCCGTTGTTCTTCAACGAAAACACCGACATGCTTATCGGCGATGCGAAGGCCAGCGTCGACTCTCTGAACCGCATCCTGGCGAGTTCGAAGGTCAACGCTTAAAACTTCAGGCAAGCAACGCCGTACAAACCGGAGCCTAAGTACTTTCCCCTAGGACCCATCACGAACCATCGTGATGTGCTCAATGCCGGCTTCCATGAAGGTCTCCCCGATCTCATGGAAGCCGGCTTTTGCGTACACAGCCTTCGCCTGCGTCTGGGCATGCAGAATCAGCCCCTTATCCGGGTGGTCAGCGATGACCTGCTGCAGCAGTTTCGAGGACAACCCCCTACCCCGGCTCGCAGCATCGACGACAACTCGGCCGATGGTGCGCGGGTAGCTCGACGAGTACTCATCGAGCGTGTCAATCACACGCAAGTACGCAATAATCTTGCGGGAGTCATTGTCGTCGCGGATGAAATAGTGCTCTGCGGTATCTTCCAGGTCGCGCCAATCCATTTCCGGCTCTGTACAGGACTGCTCAAGATAAAACACGTCGGTACGCAACGCCGAGATGGCATAAACATCCGTCGCGCTGAGTTGAGAAAAGGAGGCGTGTTCAATCATGGTGGCTGATTTTACTGCGAAGAACGGTGTGACGCTCATAGCTGGCAAACGTAGTGGCGCACCATCGCGCAGAATGAAGCCGCAGACCTATACCGCCCGCACCCGGCGGAATTGTACCTTCGCGCCGGGCATCAATTGCCCGGCCCTCGACAATGACGGCTCCGTCAACACACCAATGACCGGATATCCACCCGTCGCCGGATGATCAGGACCGAAAATAATCGGCTGCCCCGATGCGGGCACTTGTATCGCACCGGGGACCATTCCCTCGCTTGCCAACTCATGGGTGACCTGGCGCTCAAGAGTAGTCCCATTCAGCCGAAGTCCGACGCGGTTGGCCTCTTGCGTCACGGTCCATGTCTCGTGAAAGAAATCACTGACGCTTTCCCGCGTAAACCAGTCCGCCCGAGGGCCAGGAACAACATCTAAGCGCGCAGCCTCGCTCGACCAATGAGGCGCGGGATAAATTGCGATTGACGACCCCGTCGAATACTCCGGGTCGCCGACCTGCAAGACCTGACCGGCCTGCAAAGGCGCTGGGCCGAGCTTGCCGAGCGTATCGTATGACCGCGAGCCCAGCACTTCCGCGACATCGATGCCCCCTCGAATCGCGACGTACCCGCGAAGACCTGCATCGAAGGTACCAAGCCGCACAATTGCCTTCGCCCCGACCACAATTCGACTATTCATCGAGGTCTTGATGACCTTGCCATCCTGCTCGACAGTCACCTCACCGTGGGCTCCTGCGAAGGATATGATTGCTCCCTCCGCTACTTGGAACTCCAACCCGCCGACGACGCACTCAAGCACCGCCAGGCTTTCTTCGTTGACAACCATCCGGTTAGCAGCTGCCGCGGACTCGTGGTCGAACGCACCGGAGGTACTCACGCCCAGGCTGCCTTGCCCTGCACGGCCCAAATCCTGAATCGTCGTCAATATGCCGGGTCGAATAATCTCGATAGAATTCTTCATCTCTTCCGCCCCCTTTTTCTACGCCGCACTCACCGTAGAAGTCGCTTCAAATTGCACCTCAACCCCGGGCTCAAGCAGCGCCGGATTAGGCCGATTCAAGTCCCACATCTCCACATCTGTATGTCCCAAGAGCTGCCAGCCACCGGGCGAATCGATGGGATATACACCTGCGAATTGGCCCGCGAGTCCGACGGAGCCCTTGGGAACTCGAGTGCGCGGCGTCGTAAGGCGGGGAATATCAAGCGGCTCTGGCCACCCCTGACCGCTCCCGCGCACCATGTAATAAAAGCCCGGCGCGAATCCACCGAACGCGGCCGTCCAAGGGCGTTCGCAGTGCCAATCGATTAACGCTTGAGGGCTCATCCCAAGGCTTTGTGCCAAGGACTCAAGGTCGGCGCCGTCATAGTGAACGGGAATCGTCATTGTTTTTCGCTTGTCGACGGTCTGCCTCTGCGCATTGTTGCCCCGCAGCGCGGTTTCTACTGCGCCGAGGTAACGACGAGCCGGTCCACGAAAGCGAAGAAGGAGCGTTTGGGCTGCAGGTACCCTGTCAACGAGTCCCTCAATCTCAGCCGCAGCAGAGTGTGCACGAAGTACCTTCGCCAACGGATTGGCCGATGATGAATAGTCGATAAGCAGCGCATTTGTTCCCATAGGGCGAATCTCGGCCATGGCGGTGCTGATCCTTTCTTTCTTGCGGGGTTGAAAAACTGCGGTTGATAGGACCGGCGTGCGAGTCCGCGCTATACGTGGGCAGCGACGGTGACTCCGGCGTCGACGAGCCCTTGGCGAATCATACGGGAGAGTTCGACCGCACCAGGGGTGTCTCCGTGCAAACAAATAGAGTCAGCCTGCACGGTCAACGGTGAACCGTCGTAGGCGACGATTGGTTCCCCGCTAGCCATTGCAATGACGCGTTTGACGACGGCATCGGGTTCTACAATGACCGACCCCTCGAGTACTCGGGACACCAGAGTTCCATCGGAGTTGTAAGCGCGATCTGCAAAAGCTTCCCTAATCACAGGGAGGTCCGCGTCGAGGCTGAGCCGTTCGATGACCGACCCCGGCTGCGCCATAATGGCAAGCTCATCTCCGCAGGTGGAGCGAGCGAGCAGGAGCGCCTCCACCACTGCAGCGGCCTGATTTTCATCCACTGCGATGCGGTTGTAGAGGGCACCGTGGGGCTTGACGTAGGAAACTTCGGTACCCACCGCCCGTGCACATGCCGAAAGTGCACCAATCTGGTAGACGGTTTCGGCTCGCAATTCTCGATGTGCGTAATCCATGCGACGTCGTCCAAACCCGGGGAGATCGCGGTAGGCGACGTGCGCGCCGATGCGAATTCCGCGCGCAGCAGCTGCCTCACAGGTCTCCATCATGACGCTAGCGTCACCCGCGTGATACCCGCAGGCAATATTGGCACTGGTCACAATGTTCAGCAGAGCGATATCATCACCCATCTTCCACGAGCCGAACGCTTCCCCAAGGTCAGAGTTGAGATCGATAGTGGCGCCCATAAACGTCACCGCTCCTTCCAAGTAATAATGCTGGTCTTTGTACCGTTGTTATGTTGGTTCTCATCTGAGCTGTGCGAGAAACCGGGGGGGGATTAGCCGAGCATTTCAAACACACCGCCGAATGAGCGCCACGCCAAGAACCAGGCGACTGCGACACCCAAGATTCCGATAGCCGCCAACCACTTCGGGTACTTGTAACCATTCATGAGATCCGCACGGAACAGCGCGATGTAAATCAGCACAGTAACGCCAATTGGAAGAACCAAACCATTGAAGGCTCCGGCGAAAACCAACAGCGTCGCTGGAGCCGTACCGATGAGACCGAAGAGCAGCGTGGAGATTGCAATTAGGACAATGGTGATCGTGTTTTGAGTCTTGGCTCCAGCACCCGAGGAACGAGTCAGAAATGTTGCTGAGGTGTAGCTGGCACCCACAATCGACGAGATTCCCGCAGCCCACAGGACAACGCCAAAGAAGCGCATACCCCAATCTCCTGCCGCAGCTTGGAATGCCTCTGCAGCGGGGTTTCCATCCGTATTGAGGACCACGCCACCAGCGACCACTCCCAAAACAGCTAGGAAAAGCAGAAAGCGCATGATGGCCGTGACGATGATGCTCGTCACAGATGAGCGAGTGGTCTGCGCGAGATTCTCTACACCGCCGGCACCAGCGTCAAGCATGCGGTGAGCGCCAGCGTATGTAATATAACCGCCAACAGTGCCTCCGACGAGCGTGATGATTGCCAGCAAGTCAATCGTGTCGGGCATGACCGTGTTTTTCAGCGCTTCCCCTACTGGCGGATTAGAGCTGAACGCCACAATTCCAGTGACCAGAATCATCACTACACCGAGCACAACGAGTGCCTTGTCCAGCGCCATACCCGCCCGCCGGGAGAGAAAGAAGCCAATGGCGAGGATTGCAGTAACAATGCCACCGATCTTTGCGTCCACCCCCAACATCGCGTTCGCACCAAGTCCAGCTCCGCCGACGTTGCCAATATTGAAGACCACACCACCGATGACAATGAGAATTGACATTAACCAGCCCAACCCCGGAATCACGGCGTTGCCGAGCTCCTGCGCTCGGCGTCCAGAGACAGCGATCACTCGCCACACGTTGAGCTGAATCGCAATATCAAGTAGCACCGAGATCAAAATGGCAAAGGCGAAAGCCGCGCCAAGCTTGGCCGTAAAGGTTGCGGTCTGGGTGAGGAAGCCCGGCCCGATAGCGCTGGTCGCCATCAGGAATATAGCGCCGAGGAGTGCCGTTCGACGCGCCTTGTGGGCAGATGTTGCAGCGTCCATAGCGTAAGGCCTTTCCCTATAAGTCAGACGATTCCTACGTTGAAGGATTCCTACGTTGAAGATCGCCTGCACAGAGATTGTTGAACAATGTCTCGTATGTTAATTGGTGATGGCCGCCACACAAAAGTGATTTAGTAGTCTGTATTACATGACTACCCCCGGAAGCATCCTCGACGATCAGACCCACACGTCCTCTGGGGAAAAACAACATGACGTTTCAGTAGCGGATGTCACCGCAACTGTCCTGCGCCGAGAGATTCTCGCCGGAAAGCACTACAGCGGCGAGCAGCTCCGTGAAACCCAACTTGCTGCTCGACTGCAGGTCAGTCGCAACACCATCCGACAGGTCTACCGCAAGCTGGAATCTGAGGGGCTACTTACTCACATCCCTCATCACGGCGTGTTTATCGCTTCCTTCGACAAACAACGCATCCGCGAACTGTATGCCTTTCGCCATGTCGTCGAATGCGGAACACTGCGATCGCTAAGCAAGAGCCAGGCAAAGCTCCTCGGCGAAGAGATTCTTTCTATTTGTGGTTCACAGTCATCATTGAACCTTCCCGAACGGAATAATGCCTTTCACCTCGCCATCGTCAGAGCTTCCGGGTCCCCCGACCTGTTAGCCACCGCCGAATCAATTCAGGCCCAACTCCGTCTTTGCTTCCTCTCCTACCCCCAAAGCATCGAACTCCATGCCCGATACGCCGATCGCCACATCAGTATCGCCAAAGTTCTCATCGAGGACACCCCAAACCACGCCGCCGACCTCCTCAGCGCCTACCTCAATGAGTCGTTCAGTGCCGTCACCGCTGCCCTCCCGCTTGCCGACCGTTGATAATTAGCTGCTAGGACTACAGTGATGGACATGGCAGCAAATTCAGGCAACGCATACGCAATGACCATTCCGGAGTTCGGCCCCGCTGACATTTTCACCAGGACACTTATCGATCATGCTCAGCCCGGTCCCGGCGAAATCCTGGTCAAAACCACAGCCATCGGCGCGAATCCGCTGGATTACAAGATGCGCGATGGCTCTTCCGGTCTGTGCGCAAAATTCAACCCTCCCGCCGTCCTCGGACGCGAAGCGGCTGGTGAAGTCGTTGCCGTCGGCGAAGGCGTGGACAATTTCGTCCCCGGCGACCGAGTCTTCGGCATGCGCGGCTTAGACGACTTCCGCGGCACCTACGCAACGCACAACGTCTTCCCCGCCGACGGTGTGGTTCGAACACCCGATTCGCTTGACGACGTTACCGCTGCGGGCCTTGCCCTAGTGGGAATCACGGCGACCGTGGCTGTCGATCAGCTAGCGAAGGTAAAAAGCGGTGACACCGTACTCATCCATGGTGCAGGTGGCGGTGTTGGCCAGCTGATGACGCAGCTGGCGGTTGCCCGTGGCGCAACTGTGTTGGCCAGTGCGTCGTCACGCCATCATGAAAAACTAGTGGGCTTTGGCGCGCAGCATATTGATTACACAGCGGAAGATGTATTCGAGGCTGTGCGCCGGCGGTTCCCCGAGGGCGTAGATGTTGTGCTCGATGGCGTGTACTTCGACACTTTCCTACCCTCGCTGGATGTGTTGGCATCGGATGGTCGGATTGTGGCGCTACCTTCACTGGCCGACCTGACACCGGCGAAGGAACGTGGCATTGAGGCGCACATTCCGGCTATTTCGAATGACACGACTATTTACGCCGACCTGGCCGACCGCGTGGTTGCCGGTGAGATTTCACTTCCTATCGGCCTGACTAAGAATCTCACCGAAGTCGCCGAGGTCCACCGAGTATTGGAAGACGGGCACGCTGACGGCAAAATTGTGATGACCGTCGAGTAATTCAAGTGCGTTACTACAGCTCGCGACGAGCGTTTTGATACGTCTTCGTCAGCGAGCACCACAGCTCGTCGGCATCAGAGATGGCTTCCACCAGCTCCCGGTTGGTCATAGTTTCGCGCTGCTCGCGCAGTCGGTTGTTTAACTTCCGGGCACGAGAGAGCTCACCGCGTAGCTCGATGAGCTCCGGCGTAGCCTCACCGGAGGCAAATACATCCTTGTAGATGGTGCCGACACCCATTGTGGTGTTCACATTGTCCCAGGCAGTAAGGATTGCGGTGAGCTGGTACTCGGTGTCCATGGCAATCTGCTGCAGCTCCGCGTGATTACGCTCGGCGAGCTCGTGCGCCTCAGCACTGCGGCGCGCACCGGCCCAAGCCTGGTATGCGATGAGGATCGCAAGCACCAAACCCGCCACTGGCAATGCATATTGCAGAATCCACAGCGTGACACCGAAGAGCTGAATAATCAGGCCGAAGAAGAAAAATACGACAATGACCGTCACGCACCCATTGTCGGAGCCCGAGCTTTTACTCACCGCGGTGTCACCTCCGCCGCAGCATTCAAAATCGCATCGGCCCCCAGGTGGCTGGCGTAGCCAAGTCCGATGGCTGCTGCCAGAAGGAGTATTGCCAGCAGCGTATAGACGATTGCCTCTTTGACGGTGCTAGTGACCGCAATGCGCTGCTCTTCGTAGTCAACCAGGGCACGCATGTCTTTGGTCGAGGCATTCAAGCGACGTTCGAGATTAGCCATGTGTTCCTGCTGCTCAGCAGGCGAGATAGCGATGGCATTGAGTGGCACATCAACGCTCTCGACACTGGCATATGCCTGTCGACGAGCACTCTTCACGCTGTCGAACGAAACTGACGGTGCGGGTGGCACTTTAGTTGGCCCAGTGAGATTCCGCGACACCTTATAGTAAGAGCGCGCTGCGGCCCTCGTCAGTTCGTTGTTGGAGTCGCCTTGATTGCCCATAGTGCCGAGTCTGCCACATGAATTTTCTTTGGCTCGGTATCGTCCACCTCATCGAGGATGGCAAAGACATGCATGCCTGCATATGGTGCGGCTTCGGCTCGGAGCACGGTCCCCGGTCCTACCCCTGATGTCGCCAAATAGCGCAGTAGTTCAGGGTCGGAGTCGTTAATGCGATCGACTACCACCATCGCGCCGGCTTCGATATCCGTCAGGTCGGTGCGCACTGCGCTGGCGATGGTACCGCTTGCGCTGGGAATTGGATCGCCATGCGGATCGCGCTCAGGGAATCCCAGCATTGCATCAATGCGACTAATGAAATCATCCGAGACCGCATGTTCAAGCTTTTCGGCTTCCTCGTGAACCTCATCCCAGGTGTATCCCAGAGTCGAGACCAAGAAGCTTTCAATCAGCCGGTGGCGACGCACCATGATTAGCGCAATGTCTCGCCCACGGTCCGACAGGCTAATGCCCCGATACGGCTCGTGGTTGACAAGGCCACGTGCAGCTAGCTTCTTCACGGCCTCGCTGGCGGTGGGCTTCTTTTCACCCATCCGCTCAGCGACATCGCCAAGTGCCACTTTTTCACCGGTGCGCTCGTGCAAATCCCAAATGACCTTGAGGTAGTCCTGGGTCTTTGCTGGTAAATCCTCCACGTGCATTCTTTAGACTTTAGCGTTATTGCGTGTTGCCGCAATCTTGAGGGGGACATAGAAACAGCCGGCGCACACGCCAATGCAGCCGCCAACTGACAGATTCGCCGCCACCGCAATGAATAGCCCCACCAGGCCAATCGCGATACCCATCAATGGCGCCAACACGAATAGCAAACGGGTATCGTTCACTACCCCAACGAGCGCAGCTGCCGGGGCAGCTAGCAGCGCGATGGATAGAATCGTGCCGACAGCCGGAATCAGCGCCACCAGAGTCAGAACGATTAGCCCGCTGATGACCAGCTGTGCTTTTCTCCTCGAATGCGCGACTCCGAAAGACTCCGGGTCGAATGTGAAGTAAATCAGCTGCCGCCACCGAGCAAGCAGCACCAACGCCACCAGCAGCAAGAGGCCACCCGACAGCGCAATATCAATCTTGTTCACGTTGAGTACGCTGCCGACCAGGAAGCTTTCTACCTTCACCGGCAACGGGGCGAACCACTTGTTCAGGAAGTAGCCCAGTGCGAACCCAAATGTCAGCACAATTCCCGCCGCCGAGGACGTTGTTCCCACCTTTGACAGACCAAACAGTGCCCCAATCGGAATACACATCAGAAATGCTCCGATAAAGAGGAACACCGAAATCCACGAGTGGCCCAGGCCGAGCGCTGCCGCAATTACAACGCCCACAACCGCGCCGGGAAAAGTCGCATGTGTAATCGCTTCTGCGAAGAACACTTGTTTTCCCAGCACCGCGAGCACCCCAACTACTCCAGCCAGGGCTCCTACCAGTATCAGTTCGATAATGGGCAAAATCAGGATGCTAGACACGGTCGCCTCCCAGCACGACGCGCAGCCCCAGTGCCATGAAATACAGTCCCACCGAGGTCAGCGCGACGACTGCCTGAGGCGACACCGGCCCCAAAGGCACCAGTGCCAAACCAACGATTCCGCTGAGGCAGCCCACTGCAATCGCGATCGGCACCATCACATGAACTCGGCGAGTCAGCAGTCTCGCCGCCGCTCCCGGCACGACCAGATATCCGACTACCAGCAGCACGCCCACTGCGCTTGCCGACGACACCACGACCGCAGCAATCGCCGCGTTAATGGTGAGGTCGGCGCCCCACACATTGACGCCTGCGGCTTTGGCACCGAAGCGATCAAAGGCAACAAACACCTGCTGGCGCCAGGTCACTGCGATAAGAACCAAGGCGATGGCACAGACAATCAGGGCGCTGGTGAGACGGGAGTCAGTGACTTCCAGCAGTCGCCCGAACATGAGCGCTTCCAGCTGTCCTGACTGGTCACCTTTCTTCAGCGAGAGAATCACACCGATGGAAAAGAAGCTGGTCAGTACAACTGCAACTCCGGCTTCCGACATGTGCGAGCGCGATACTAAGGTCAGTGCTACTGCCACTACCACCGCAAATGCTGCAGCCACCGGGATAATCATGTCGATGCCGCCGAATACGGCACCGGCCACAATTCCGGGAAAAATAGAATGCACCATGGCCTCGGCATTGAACTCGAGGCTACGCAGGTTCACGATGACACCGACCAGGCCAGAGACCGCCCCGAGGGCAATCAGCAGCACTAGTGGCCTAAACATGAAAGGCGCTACCCCAAGCTCATTCGCAAGCTCAGTCCACATAGGCTGGCACCAACTTCGAGGTCGCACCAAAAGCTGGCTGCTCCGCCACGATTAATGTGTTTTCGCAGGTTTCCTCGGCAAGCACGAGATCATGGGTGGCCGCGATAATTGCCGTGCCATTTTCCTTCAGTTCGTTGAGGAGATTCAGCAGCATCGCCCGATTTTCAGCGTCGAGGCCGTTAAACGGCTCGTCGAGAAGCACGAGTTGCGGACGTGCGACGATGGCACGCGCCAACAGAACGCGTTGCTGCTGACCACCGGAGAGGTTGCCGAAACGTTCACTGGTGCGGTCGGCAAGCCCGACTTTGGCTAGCGCTGCGTGGATGCGTTCTTTGCGGTGTCCAAGCGGTTGGAAGGGGTGCAGTTCGTGCAGCACCCCCATGGCGACGACATCGAAAGCCGTGACCGGAAAAGTGCGATCGAGGTCTGCCGACTGCGGGACGTAGGACACAATCTTCGCGTTGTTGTGCATCTCACCAGCGAGAATACGAGTCCCACCCAGGATTCCGCGCAGCACAGTCGTTTTTCCAGAGCCATTGGCGCCGATGAGTGCAAGCCCGGTACCCGGTGCGACATTGGCGGTGATGTGATTGACGATGGGTACCGCCGTGTAGCCGAATGAGGCATCGCGGAGCGTGACTATGGGTTCGGCAGACATGGGGTTAGCTAAGCGGTTACGGCTCACTTGATGCCCTCTGGCAGCGGCGCGACAGTTCCGTCCCATGCCGTCACAACCTGAGTGACGTTGTGGATGATGGAACCGATGTAGGTTTCGCCATCACTGCCAGCCGGACCAAGGGAGTCGCCGTAGAGTGCGTCCTCACCAACGATGGCCTTGACACCTGCGGCCTTAGCGATCGCCTCAATTGATTTCGAGTTGTTCGAGTTCTCCGCAAACAGCGCAGTTGCACCCGAGTCCTTCACGGTCTTTGCCGCCTCGGCGATATGCGCGGCCGTGGCATCCTGCTGCTCGTTGAAATCAGACAGCGCTGCACCGATGAAGTTGATATTGAACTCGTGGGAGAAGTATCCAAAGGCATCGTGGCTGGTAAACAGCACAGGGTCCGACACGGTGGCGATGGACTTATTTGCCCACTCATCCAGCTGATTCAGCTTGTCCTGGTAGGCCGCAACGTGGTCGGCGATGGTGGACTTCAGCTCATTGTCGCCACGTTCCTCAGCGACCTGTTCCAGTGCGTAGCCGATATTGGCAACCTGAACCTTGGCGTTCTTCGGCGAGGTCCATACATGCGGATCGAAGCGGAATTCCGCCTCCTCACCGGGTTCTTCCGGCGGGAAAGGCCATGGGGCGACATCAATCTTTTCCACCCCTCGGTCGATGGTGTAGTTACCATTCTTCGCCTTCTCTGGTGGCAGCGGCTTGGTTTTGTCCGTGTCCTTGGCTGCCTTCATGGCATCTACGTCACCTGCAGTGAGAACGCCACTGGTTACTGCCATCGTTCCGGAAAAACCCGAGGACTCAATCGCCTGGTCCAGGAAGTGCTCCAAATCGACTCCGTTGACGAACAAGAGATCGGCGTTACCAGTCTTGGTCAGCTGCTCATGGGTCATTTCCAGCTCATGTGCTGTTGCATTCGGCGCCAACAGACAGGTCAAATCAACTTCATCGATGTCCAGCTGCTTCACGTAATCACAGATCTGTGTCGTGGAAGCCACGACGTTGATTGGGTTCTCGCCGCTGGCTCCCTCACTGCCATCGCCACACGCTGCAAGGCCAGCGCCCGCTAGCAAGATTGAAAGGCCCGCACACATGGACTTAGCTGATCGCGAAAGCTTTCCGGAAATTGTCATGTTGGTGTCCGCTCTTGATTGTTTGTTATTGCTTTACGACGGCTACGCTGACCGGCCGCTTCAGTAAATCTGGTCACCTTAGGGGCGGTTGGGGCGCACTTCGCCGTTCATCTATCACGTGCGAGAGTAAACCTAACGACAACTATTTTCAACCTATTGAACTTAAGTGTTTTCGGTATGACATTTTTTAAGGATAAACATTGAACAACCCCTATCCACAGGCCGTCACGCCACAGCGCCAACCTTCACGCCACAACATCAGCCATGATGGAGACATGGAAGCGAAGATTTATCACAACCCCCGCTGCTCAAAGTCCCGCCAGGCTCTCGCCGTATTACGCGAAGCCGGCATCGAGCCGGAAATCATCAAGTACCTAGACACTCCTCCAACCAAGGCCGAGCTGCGCTCGCTAATCGAGGCGGCAGGCCTGAACGTCATCGATGCCGTGCGCACCAAGGAAGCAGAGTTCAAGGAACTGGAACTCTCCAAGGACTCCAGCGACGAGGAACTTCTGGACGCAATGGTTGCGCACCCACGCCTGATTGAGCGCCCGTTTGTCGTCACCAATAAGGGGGTACGGATGGCGCGCCCCACCGAGGCTATTAACGACATTCTCTAACCAATGACATGCGTTAATCGCCTTTACACCAACCCCCTCCACAGGCCTCCAAGACCGGGAAGTTAACAACCCGTTAATAGGGGATAAAGTCGCTGTAAACTCACCGCTGAAACGATAAAGCTATCCGCCTGCCACCCTAGCCACCCACACAGGTTGCACCAGAGGCAACGGCGGCCTTCAGCGAAAGGACTCTCATCATGAGCAGTCAGAGGCTCGGCTGGCTCAGCGCCCCCGGCCCAGCAGCTCCCCTTCCCGAGGAAAAGATTGCCCCGACCTACCGGACCTGGCGGTTCAACGTCTTCATGGGCATCTTCATCGGCTACGCGGGCTTCTACCTCATCAGAAATAACATCCCCCTGGTGTCCGCTGTGCTGGAAAAGCACGACCTACTGGGTGCAGCCGGAATTGGCATCGTAGCCAATGCGGTTCTCTTCTCCTACGGCCTATCCAAGTTCTTCATGGCCATGCTCTCCGACAGGGCCAATGCCAGGTACTTCCTCCCGCTTGGCCTAGCACTGTCCGCGGTCGTAAACCTCTTTGTTGCGTTCGTCCCAGCGATCAGTGCCTCTGTTGCGATTTTCGCGACAGTCATGTTCATCAATGGCTGGTTCCAAGGCATGGGCTGGCCTCCTTCTGGACGCGTTGTCGTCCACTGGTTCTCGACATCCGAGCGCGGCACTTTGATGTCGATCTGGAACACTGCCCACAATGTCGGTGCCGCCGTCGGTGGTGCTCTGGCAGCCTGGGGCTTGCATTCGTTCGCCACTTCCGATGCCGACTGGACTCCCGCATTCTGGCTACCGGCGATTGTCGCGCTCGTGATTGCTGCCATCGCATTCCTGCTGATTCGAGACAACCCGCAATCCATGGGACTGCCTCCGGTAGAGGAATACCGTAACGACCCAGACAAGGTCGAAGGAACTAATGACGAGGCACAAGAACCCTGGTTCGCAATCGTCAAGAACCATGTTCTTACCAATCCGGTTATCGTCATGTTGGCGCTGGCCAATGTGTTCGTCTACGCACTTCGTTACGGCGTTCTCAACTGGATTCCGATTTACCTGACAAACGAATTGCACAAGACCAACGTCACGGGCGGAATCATCGGATTCATGCTCTACGAGGGCGCAGCAATTGTGGGCACCCTGCTGTGCGGATGGGTCTCCGACAAGGTCTTCAAGGGTTGGCGCTCAGGCGCCGGCATGCTCTTCCTGATCGGCACCGGCATCACAATTTTCGCATACTGGCAGCTACCCGCTACGGCACCATTGTGGATGTTCTATGTGCTCATCTCCCTGATCGGCGCACTCATTTACGGCCCAATCATGCTCATCGGACTGCAGGCCATCGACCTCTCGCCTAAGTATGTTGCGGGAACCGCAGCTGGTTTCACTGGATTGTTCGGATACCTTCTCGGCGCAACACTCGCCTCCACTGGTGTCGGTCTCTTGATCGACTTCGCAGGCTGGAATGTCACATTCGCAACCCTCATTGGAGTTGTCGCTATTGCGTTTGTCCTCATGATCTTCGTCGGCAAGTACGAGCGCGAAGTCATGCACAAGGCAGATGAAGCCCGCACCAAGACAGCTCAATAGCCACTCAATAGCCGTCAGTCACGGTGTTGCCAGTCGAATCCCGGATTCGCTCCGTGAGTCCAAAACGGTCGCAACGTCGCCAATTCATCGGTACACTCTATGCCGCAAACGAAAAACGCGAATAGACATTAAAAATGGAAGGAGTCTTCACCATGGGACTTATGGACAAGGCCAAGGAAGCACTGAGCAACGAAGAGAACACCGACAAGGTTCTGGACAAGGCTGAGCAGCTGGGCAAGGACAAGCTCGGCGAGGACAAGGCCGACCAGATCAAGAAGGTTCGCGACATGGCAGACGAGCGCCTGGGCGACAAGAAGTAAGCTACAGAGCTTCTTCACCCCGCATTAGCACCCTGTTTTCACAAGGGAGCTGGTGCGGGGTTTTGCTGTTCTTAGGGGACCCCACAGCCCCACCGACACGCCTTTATTGACAATTATTTTCAAATTGTCCATCATTAACCAAGTGAAAACTATTGTCGATAGAGCTTCTCTTCCGCGCACTCGAAAACAAAAACTTCGAGCCCGGCTCTTCGGCTTTCTACTTTTCCTGGCCGTCCCCGCCACAATCCTCTTGGCGATCTCCATAGGCCCCGCGGGAACAGGTTTCAGCAACGGCATCGTCGCGCTGCTCACCCCGCTCATCAAGACGCTTTCCGACGACCTCCCGGCTCTCAACCACCTTCTGCCAGAGATATCCCCTGCCACGCAATCACTTGTCTGGAGCATCCGGCTGCCCCGTGTCCTCCTTGCTGGACTGGTCGGTGCCTCGCTCGCTGTCGCAGGTGCAACCATGCAGGCAGTTTTTCGCAATCCGCTGGCCGAACCCGGTGTTACCGGTGTCTCCTCCGGTGCAGCAGTGGTAGCCGTCATTCTCATCGTCACTGGCGTGGCCGCGAAAGCACCGTGGGTTCTTTCGGCTGGCGCATTCATAGGCGCGTTGCTGGCTGTCATATTTGTCCAAATCGTCGCCGGTCTCAATGGCGGCAGTGGAGCAACCCTGTTGCTCGTCGGTATTGCACTCAACGCGTTCCTCGGCGCAGTCATCTCCGCCACCATCGCGAACGCGCCACACAGCGATGACGCTCAACAGGCCATGTTCTGGCTCAACGGCGATTTAACTGCTTCGAATTGGCAGGACATTGCACTGGCAGTCGGCCCCATTACCGTCGGCACGGTTATCTTGATGATGCTCATTCCCGAACTCAACCTGTTCCTCCTCGGCGAAGAACAGGCCGCTGCCACTGGTATGCGCACAGTGTGGATCCGGCAGCTGCTGCTCGCCCTGGCTGCGTTAGTCACGGCAGCGGGCGTCGCTGTCACTGGCGTTATTTCCTTTGTCGGATTGGTCGTCCCGCACCTGATTCGCCTTGCCATCGGCCCCGATCACCGCAGCCTGCTGCCCATTTCTATGTGCCTCGGCGCAGTGTTTCTCATTCTCGCCGACCTCGTCGCCCGCAGTCTCTTTTCCCCAGTTGCTCTGCAAACTGGCACAGTCACCGCGTTCCTTGGCGCACCGGCGCTACTCGCGTTGATTCTTCGGCAAGGTGGCCGCCAGTCATGAGTCAGCAGACACAAAACCTCAGCGACCACGTCACTAAGCCAGACGCCGATAGCACCGCGCTGCTGCGGGCTACCGACCTCAGTGTCGGTTACCGCAATCGGACCGTCGTAAGTGGCGTGAACCTCGCTATTCGACCTGGCGAGGTCCACGGCATCATCGGTTCCAATGGCACCGGAAAATCCTCCTTGCTCCGTGCTATGGCGGGCATTGTGACACCGAGTTCGGGGCAGGTTGAGCTCCTCGGTGCGCCGCTGACGAAGCTTCGTGCCCACGAACGCGCCACCCGGTTGGCGTACCTGCCGCAGCACACACCGGCCGATGCCGCTATTGACGTTCGAACTGTCGTGGCACTCGGCAGGTACGCGCACCACCGTCGGCGTGACCGTTTCCGCAGTTCACTGAACTCCACGGACCACGACATCGTCGCCTATGCCCTCGACCGCGTTGGTGTCACCGCACTCGCCGACCGTCCCATCACGGCTCTGTCCGGCGGGCAGCGGCAATTGGTGTTCATCGCAAAGCTATTGGCACAACAGGCCAAGGTCATGCTTTTCGACGAACCCACTGCGGCCTTGGACATCGGGTTTCAGCTGGAAATCCTCGAGCTCCTCGGCGAGCTTGCCGACGAGGGCCACGGTATCGGAGTCGTCCTTCATGACCTCAACCTCGCGGCCCGCAGCTGCCACCGGCTCAGTGTGATTCACAACGGCGGATTGGAAGTCACTGGTTCCGCCGAAGAAGTGCTGACGCCTCCCCGAATAGATGCGATTTATCGCATCTCCAGCGCTGTCGATACCGATCCACATACCGGTTCGGTGCGAGTGACGGCGTTGGCTCGAGCTCGCCCGGCTGACTGATTGCAGTTGGCTGTTTCAGACTGTCTGACTCACACTGTCTGATTCCAGCTAGCACCAACGCAACCGAAAACTCCCCAACAATCAAAACTCAACAAGCAAGGAAGTACTTTCATGTTTTCACCAACTTCTCCTATCTCTGCCTTGAAGCGAAACTCTAAAAAGGCCTTCACTCTGCCATTGATTGCAGCGCTTCCACTCGCTGCGATGGTCGCCTGTTCCTCTTCGGAGGAGGCGTCGCAGCAGCCGTCGTCAAGCGAAACTTCGACAAACCAGCAGGCGCAGTGGCCGCGTACTGTGACCGTCGGCGATCACGACGTTACGGTGCAGAGTCAGCCGAAGCGCATCGTTGCACTGTCGACCGAAGTTGCGGATCTGGCGCTGGAACTGGTTGGGCCAGAGCGTGTCGTCGCGGTGACGAAGAATGCGCTCGATGAGAGCTCGGGTAATCAGGTTGAGCTGGCGCGTCAGGTGCCTAACGCGATTGCCAACTCCACGAAGCCGGATCCGGAGCAGATTCTGTCCTATGAGCCGGACATGGTGTTGATGACCAGCCGCCATGATCAGGAGCAGTCGGCAAGTGAGCTGCTGGGTGCCAGCGATGTTCCGACCGCGGCGTTTGCCAGCAGTGATTTCGCCTCGCCGAAGGCGCTGGCAGAGTCGGTGACCAAACTCGGCAAGTTGCTCGGAGCCGAAGATAAGGCGGCCGAGATGGTTGCCAAGATTGAATCGGAAACCGAAGAGATTCTCTCGGAAATTGACTCCACAACTAAGCCAAAGACGCTGGTCCTGTTTGCCCGCGGTGGTCAGAAGATGATTATGGGCATGCAGTCGGCGACGACGAATCTCGTTGAGCTGGCCGGTGGCGAGCCGATTTCGCCAAAGGGTAAGCGCCCGGGTGCCGTTCCCGCTGATCCGGAAACAATTGTGCAGCTGAATCCGGATGTCATTTTGATTCAGGATTTCCACGGCCAGGGCACGGCTCCATTCCAGGAGTTGCTGGATAATCCGGCGCTTGCCGACGTCGCTGCGGTCAAGAATGATCGAGTGCAACTAATTGATGCGAAGACGACCTCTGGCACCGCCGGAATGCACATGCCCGATGGACTGCGTGAGATCGCTGACGCACTGGCTAAATAGAAAATAGGTTTTCACGTCGCTATGTGGATTCATGAAGCACTGACTTCCCCACCCCGCCGAATGCACTGGGTTTTGTTATCCAGCTGGGGGCGCAGCTTTTTCTTCGCTCTCAGCGCCGTGTCTCTTGGATACACGCTCGATGCTCTCAGCAGTTTGTACGGCGGTGTCGCAGACACCAGTGGCGGCAACTGGTTTGGGCAGTGGGGACTTCATGAATCCCTGTCCGCTGCAATTGTGGCGGTCATTCTGGGAAGCCTCTGTGCTTATGTCACCGAGGCATTGCCACCACGGCTTGCTGGCGAGCAGGAAAAGCTGTGGCGCTCACATGTGGTTGGCAGTGTGCTGAAGCCGGAGTTTTCCGCTCCTGAACAAGCCCCGAAGCACGCGCATGGAAGAGGGCACGGCGCAGGGAAAGCTGGTCACGCACACCGAAGCGCGTCCAACACAGGCGAAGGCCTACTCTTCGATGCCGCGACCACAAGCGTCGAACAGACCGCGAATTACCGAGCGACATTTCTCGCTCCCACGTTGGCCTCGTTTAGTGCTCCACTGATCATTTTGGCGGTGTGGGCTTTGTGGGTGGATACGAAAACCGCCTTGTGGCTGGCACTATTTTTCATTTTCACGCCGTTGATCATTATTGGCGCTGGAAAGATTCTGCGGAAATCCAATGCGACGTATCGCCGAAAGCAAGCGAAGGCCACGCATGCCTACTTGGAGATGCTCGAAGGGCTGGGAACATTCAAAGTTCTTGGAGCAATTGATCGAGTCATGGCCCGCTTCGCCAGCCAAACCCGCACTGCGATGGCTGAGCTCACTGCCCTGCTCGCCCGCAATCAGCTGATGATTATTGTCAACGATGCGGTTTTTGGCATTGCAATGTCGACCACAGCAATTGGCCTTGTCCTGCTGCGTTTGCAGGCAGGCGCGATCAGCGTAGGCACTGCTCTCGCAGGTGTTTTTCTCTCCGTTCTGCTCTACGAGCCCGTTAATCGCGTCGGCCGCACTTTCTATATCGGCCTCGGTGGGCGCACGCATCGAAATGGAATTGTGGAGGTATTCGGCGAGCCCCGAGCTGAAGCGCTCACAGTCGCAACAACGCATTCCACCAAGGCCACCGCACCGCACGCACCGGAAATTGCCCTCCGCAATCTGAGCGTTCACATCGGCGAAAAGCGCATTCTCTCCGATATCAACCTGACCATTCCAGCCGGCAGCAGAGTCGGCATCGTTGGCCCCAGCGGTTCCGGAAAGAGCACACTCCTGCGTGTACTCGCAGGCCTGCAGCCACATTCCGGGGAAGTCTGCCTCGACGGCCACGCGCTTTCAACCCCGGAGTTGCTCGCCAACTCGCTACTCATCTCCCAGCAACCAGCCGTCTTCGGCACCACCGTCGCGGACAATCTTCGCATCGCATGCCCGGACGCAACGGCCGTCGATATGCGAAAAGCACTTCGCGACGTGCACTTACTCACCGAAATCGAACAGCGCCCTGGTGGTCTCGATTCGGAGGTCGGCGATCAGGGCAATTGGCTCTCAGGCGGGCAACGACGTCGCCTGACCATTGCGCGTGGTCTGCTCGGCGCCGCTCCGATTGTGCTTCTCGACGAGCCGACAGCGGACATCGATCGTCGGACGGAAGGTCTCATCAAGGAGTCCTTAACCCGCCTTGCTGAAGGCCGCACGAGCATCATGGTAGCTCACAGAATGGAAGCACTATCGGACGTTGACCTGGTCATTGTCGTCGCCGAAGGCCGGATCGTGGCTGTGGGCAAACCCGAGGAACTGAGCACAAGCAATGAGTACTACGCACGGGCGCTGACCGAGGAGAGCTGACATGAACAACATCATCTGGTTGCTGCGTTTTTCCGCACAGGCTCGCGGGGCGCTCAGTGCCTCTGTCCTCGCGCGAGTGGCTGGACACATACTGGGCGCATTGATGCTGGCCGTGCCTGCCTGGGCAATTGCCACAATTGCGCTGTCGAGGTGGGACGCAACCGACTCGTCGCAAAGCATGGACATGCAGTGGACGTGGGCGGTCATTGGCGTGGTTGCAGGGCTGGCGCTGTTGAAAGCGATTCTGCGGTATGTCGAGCAGTACCTCGGGCATTTGGCGGCGTTTTGGCTGCTCGGCGAGCTGCGGCTGTGGATCGTCGAACGTCTTATCCCGCAGGCGCCCGCGGTAACCGATGGACTGGGTACTGCTAGGATTCACACAATTGCGATTCGTGATGTTGACCGAGTGGAAGTCTTCTTCGCGCACACGATTGCGCCTGCGGTGACGGCGGTACTGATTCCTCTGCTGGCGGTCGTGACAGCCGCATTGACTGCCGGAGCACTGCCTGCGATTGCTCTGACGCTGACCTTCGCGGCTGGCTTTGTGATTGCGCTCGCAGGCTCGAAGAAGGCGACGACGGAGGCTTCGGCAACAAACTCCACACGCACGGAAGTTGCACAGTACATTGCCGATACGCTGCGACTTCGGGAGGAAATCCTCGTCTACGGCGCAGCTGAGCAGCGGCTACAGGGACTGCGCGAGCTCGACGAGCAGCTCGCACAGAAGATGCGTGCAGGTGGCAAGCGGGCGGGACTGCGCTCTGGTGCGACGGGGCTTCGGATTTGGGGCGGTAGCATCGCTGTCTTTTGTGCTGGTATCCCGGCTCTTTCCGCCGATTACCGAATGCTCCCTGCCGTTTTGGTGACGACATCCCTGGTGGCGGGAACTGCTTCATCGATGGATTCGATTGAGCTCCTGGCGTCTTCTCTTCCAGCGGGACTCAATGCAGTCACGCGAATCAGGGAGTTGGCTGCACAGCCGCCGACTGTGGAAGAGCCGAACCAGCCGGAGTCGCTGGACCTGCACCACGCGCAGACCGCGAGGGCCAACTCCGGCGACTCAGTCCCTTCCCTCGAACTGAGCGATGTCAGCTACCGCTACCCTGGCGCCGATAACCCTGCACTGACCAATATCAATCTGCGTATTGCCTCAGGCCAGTTCATCGGTGTGGTCGGCCCAACTGGTTCGGGCAAGTCCACACTCTCCCGGCTAATCCAGCGGCATGTCGATCCGGATGTCGGCGAGGTCATCATCAATGGCCACAATGCCCGTGACCTCGGCTCAACCAATGTCTGCCGAACGGTTGTTGTCGCAGATCAGAATCCCTTTCTCATGGAGGCCACCATCGCTGAGAATCTATGTCTCGGCGCGCCTGATGGCTGCGAGGTTCCCGAATCACTGATGCACTGGGCGCTCGAACTCGCCGCCATCAACCCTGCTGAGATGCCGTTGGACAGGCCCATTGGCCGCCGCGCGCAGCGGCTCAGCGGTGGTCAGCGTCAACGTCTGGCGCTGGCCCGCACCTACTTACGCGCGGTACTAGCCGACGGCACTAAGCCCAATGACCTCGCTGCACACCTCGCCGGAAAGATTGTTATTTTCGACGAAGCCACCAGCCACCAGGATCCACTGACGCAGGCTCGTATCGTGGACAATGCCCGCGCATGTGGAGCGACCTGCATCTTTATTGCGCACCGACTTCAGACACTGGCCGAGGCCGATGACATCCTGGTCATCGAAAACGGCCAGCTCATCGAACGCGGCACGTATGACAACCTCCTGAACGCAGACGGCGCATTTGCTCGACTTGCGCGCGCCGAGGTCTAGGCTCCTTCTAGCTCTCCGCGCAGGTCTTCCGCAGCACCCGGATACTCGCCTAGTGATCCTCGACGAGCTCGCGGAGCCGGGCAAAGATTGCCGCACCATCGTGGCGAATGCCGTCATGCTGGAATGCATTGGTCACATGTGGCCGCAGGTCCCGGTAGCAGTTGGCTGTCTCCATGGAGTACTCGAACGGCACGAAAATATCGTCGAGGTAAACCGCGGCTGCCGAGGTTGGGGCGTCGGCAAGCAAGCGTGCGGAATCATACGGCGAGCTTTCCCAGGTGTGCTGCGCAAATGCTTCCGCCTTTTCCTTGAAAGGAACGAGCGCGGGGTCCTCGTCGAATTGCCAGGGGAAAACGTGCTCACCGGTGAGGTAGAACGGCTCGTCTCCTGCAGGATTGGCCTTTTCTTCAAAACCTGGGATTTCCTCGCGAATACGGTGAGCTGCCCAATTAGTTGTGGGCTGGTTTCCGACGCCACCATAAATGGATTCGTGAATCGCGGCGTATAGCGGACCGTCGGCGAAACTCACGCGAGTCCCTACATCGGCCAGAAAATCGGTGCGCAATTGCTTTTCGCCATTGCGAATGTGGAATGGCTCTTCCAACAAATACGCCAGATTGTGGAATCCATCTCCGCGGCCTAATTCAATTCCGATGGTGCGGAATCGGCGAGAACTCAGTCGCTCACCGGTGGGGAGAGTTTCTGCAGATTGCTCGAGGTGCGCGCAGATTTCTCGAATTCGGTTTTCGGCCCACGGATACTCGCGATAAAAACGCTCGTGACGGGTGCGCAGCTTCGCATACGTCGTGCGATAAAGGTCGTCAGCACCACGGTCCAGAACAGGTAAACCGCCTGTGAGATAAGCGTGCTCCACGGATTCCGGATAGCGGCTGAGATACGAAGTAATACAAAACCCGCCAAAGGACTGGCCATACAGTGACCATTTGGCAATGCCCAAATGCTTTCGCAATGCTTCCGCGTCTTCGACGATGTATTCCTGACGCAATTGGGCAAGCCGCTCGGCCGGAACATCTGCAATATTGGTCGCATCAATTCGATGCGAGCGTCCTGTTCCACGTTGATCCAGCAGGATGACGCGGAGTTCCTTCAGCGCCTCACCGATTACTCCGCTGGCACCTACCGGACGCGGTGCCGGAAATCCCGGGCCGCCCTGCAAATAGACAATTGCCGGCGCATCCTCATTTCCTGGCGCATAGATTTCCCTGGCGAAAAGCTCAAATGTCGCGGCATTCGCAGCTTCGGTAAAAGGATCCCAGGGCACCTCAACGGTGTGTTCCTTAATAATGTGCCCAAAATGCCTGCTTGCAGTACTCGTCGATGCCATGTCTCTACCGCTCCTCTAATCCCGCTGCTCGTATTTCTTCATCAGCTTTGCGACGAGTAAATCGGTCGCCTCATCGTCAGCAAGAATTTGATCCAACATCTCCCGGTATTCCCGCTGCCGCAGTGCCGTATCTTCTCCGTAGTCATCATAGGAATCACCGGATAGGTCCACACCGAAATCGGATTCGTCGCTGTCATCCTGCACTGTCTCCTGCTGTGCCGTCGGCATGTGCAGATCCGCTGGAAAGTCCGCATTGAACTCCTCCAGGAATTCCTCCGCGCTGGCCTCAGCGTCGGAACGAGACACTCCCCTATCAACCTCAGCCTGAATGCGACGCTGCAGCGCCTTTTCCATCTGACGGTGACGCCAGCTGCGGAGGCGTGCGGGCTCGAAACGTCGACCAACCTCGCGACTCTTGCCCTCTGCTCGACGTGCGAGGACCGCAATCTGCGCCGCGGTGTCGTTCAGTGGCGCCCACTCCGAGTGTGCCGACACTCGCCAATTACCCCAGTACCCCAGCAGCGAAAGCAGGATGCTGACGATAGGACCAATGACCATGGACACGGCCATAAACCCCAAATGGTGGCCTCCGATGACAATGACCGCGCAAGCCACGGCCGGGATGACCGTGGGCTGGTTGCCGCCGAAAACAGCGGGTACCCGCCCGGTCACAATGTCGCGGATCATGGAACCACCAGTGGCGGTGAAAACGCCCATCATGATGCACGGCAGAATGGGCAGACCATAAGTGACGCCTTTGACCGTTCCCGTAGCTGCCCAGAGTCCCGAGACCACAGCGTCACCGTGGACCTGAACGTATTCCCAGGTCTTTCCTTTGAAATAGAAAAATCGCGCGATGAGCGCACCGGTAAACGCCAGGATTAGATACTCCGGCTGGCTCATTGCGGCGACGGTGCCCTGGTTAATCAGAACATCGCGAATCATGCCGCCACCCAGTGCGGAGAACAACGCAATAAAGAAGAACCCGATGATGTCGTAGCCTCGTTGCCGGGCGATGGTGCCACCGATGATGCCCATGAGCAGGACACCACTGACATCGGACCACCGGTACATCGACTCGATGAGCGGATCTACTTCTGCGACGTTCATGATGTTCAAGCTTAGACGCTGCTATTTTTCAAGCATCAACGAAAGGTCGGGATACCCATGCAAAACGCTGACACCTTTGCTTCAGCACGCCCCAGCAGCAGGCTCATGCGCGGCATCGCAACTGCTTCCCGCGCACACGATGGGCACTACCGAAAGGGCTCTGGCGTTCCCTATATCAGCCATCCGATGTCAGTGATGTTGATTGCGGCGAGCGTGACTAACGACGAAGACGTGCTGTTGGCAGCCCTCTTCCACGACATTTTGGAAGACGTGCCGGAAAACTACTCACGTGCCGAGATGGAAGATGAGTTCGGGCCTCGCGTGGTTGAGATCGTCGAGGGCGTCACCAAAGACTCTTCCCTGCCCTCGTGGCAGGAGCGTGCCGATGCCTACCTGGAGCAGCTTTCTCATGGCAGCGAGGAGTCCCTCATCGTGGCCGCTGCGGATAAGTTCCACAATCTCAGCCAGACTCTGGAGGATTTAGACCGCGATGGGCACGCTCTGTGGGAACGCTTTCGGTCAACTCCGAGCCAGCAACTGTGGTGGTACACAAGCGTCCGCAACGTGATTGCCGAACGACTGCCCGACTTGCCTTTGCTAGCGGACCTGGGCGTTCTTATTGAGCGCCTCGATTCCTGGCTACAAGAGGCGTAACCTGCGATTCAACAATTAAACCGACAATTAATCCAGGAATACACGACAGGAGAATAATAGTGACTTCCGTTAATGCTTCGTCCACAGCCGAACTGCCCACCACCACTCAGCAATGGGTTTTAGCGTCTCGTCCGTCTGGCCTGCCAACTGACGAGAATTTCCGCCTCGAGACCGTCGATTTGCCAGAGCTTAACGACGGCGACATTTTGGTAGCCAACTCGGTCGCTACCGTCGATCCCTACATGCGCGGCCGTATGAATGATGTCAAGTCGTACGTCCCGCCTTTCCAGCTCGACCAGCCAATGACTGGCGGTGCTGTGGGCACTGTCCTCGCGTCCAAGTCGGATAAGTTCAAGGTTGGCGACGCTGTCCGCCACTCTTACGGCTGGCAGACCAATGCTGTTATTGCCGATTCCGAGGCAACACCGGTTGACCTCAACGTTGCTCCAGCTGCAGCCTATCTGGGAATTCTTGGACTTACTGGCCTTACTGCTTACGTTGGGCTGAGTGCCGTCGGAGAGATGAAGGAAGGCGACATCGTCTTTATCTCTGGCGCTGCTGGCGCAGTTGGCTCGGCTGCTGGTCAGTTCGCCAAGCAGATGGGCGCTTCCCGCGTCATTGGCTCCGCCGGCTCGGACGAGAAGGTTAAGCGCCTGCTCGAACTCGGCTTTGATGCCGCTTTTAACTACAACGACGGCCCGGTTGCAGAGCAGCTAGCAAAGGCGGCACCAGAGGGCATTGACTTCTACTTCGACAACGTTGGTGGAGACCACCTGGAGGCAGCCATCGGCGCGATGCGCACCTTTGGCCGTGTCGCTATGTGTGGCGCAATCTCCCAGTACAACAACACCGGAGCTCCGACCGGACCACGCAACCTAGCTCTGGCCATTGGCAAGTGCATTACGTTGCGCGGCTTCGTATTGGGCAAGTACCTGCACCTGGCAGGTGAATTCCAGGAGCGAATGGCTCCGCTGGTCGTCAGCGGTAAGGTCGCTTACGATGTCACCACTCGCCACGGTATCGAGAACATGCCAGCTGCATTCCTCGAGCTGTTTAGCGGAGGCAATACCGGCAAGATGGTCGTAGAGTTCTAACGAACTATAGAACTGCCTTGCGCGGAGCCGAGACTTCCTTCAGCCTGCTGGACATAGCGACACCAACCAATCCCATCAGCGCCAGGAAGATCAAAGCTGCCGCGGGACCGAAGCTAGCGATAACACCTGACAACGCACCGACGATGAGCAGGACAACGCCCATGATGGTGTTGGCCGCTCCGACGTACTCGGTGCGCTTGTCTCCTTCTGCCATGTCAACGACATAGGTCGACCGAGCCACGCGAACACCGGCGTGGACGACCGACATTGCGAAGAAGCCGAGTGGGAATATCCAGGCATTGGTGCTGGTGGAAAGCCAGTGTGAACTGGCGACCAGCAGGAAAAGCACAATCGAACCGACCAGCGAAGAGTAGGTCAGGACCTTCTTTGAGGATTTATCCGACCAGATTCCGGCGACTTTTCCACCAATCAGAGAAGCGAAACCCGCAGCGAGCATGAAGATGCCGACGTTTGCGTTCACTCCCCCGCCGCTACCGTCTGAAGCTTCCAGATCAGCACCCACCTGCGCACTCAAGGTCACGATGAACGACGTAGATAGCGCTGTGACCAGCAACAAGCTTCGAACGATTACAAAGTCGCGGAAGTTTTTATCCTCTGCAAAGAGCCGCCAGGTGTCCTGCCACCAGGTTTTATTCGGCTCTTCCTTGTCACCTTCATTGGTGGGCTCGACAATTCCGCGGAAAATCAAAACCGCTGCCACCCACGACAGTGCCGCAACAAAGATGAGCCCTGCCACGATTGGTTTGGTGACGTTGTCGCGGATGATCCACAACACCGCACCAACGATAATTGCGGCGACACCACCCAACATCGCAGCTCGGCCGCTGATCTGCCCGCGCTGCCCCTTCGGAATCGTACGGCCCTGGACATCCTTCGAGGCCATTGAGCACAGTGCTCGGGCCGTCGCAAAGCCTGCAAGCGCGAGGATGACTGCGACACCAAGCGCCACACCTTCGAGGAACAACGTCGCCAGACCAATCAGCGCTGCCGCGACCGCTTGCCCCAACGCCCCGGCAATCCAGACGGTGGTGCGGCGAGACCGAGATTTCACCCACGGTGTCAGCGCTGCCTGCGGAAGCATCGAGCCGGACTCGCGCACTGGCACAAGCATGGCGATGAAGAAGCCCGGCGCGCCAGCCGAATGCAGCAACCATGGCAACAACGTCTTTGCCGCGACGATTTGATCGCCAATATTCTGCAAACCGTGCGCCCAAACGTAGCGCTTGGCGTTGGCGCTGGCGTGTTTTTGCACCGACTCTGGGTTCTCCCCTGCGGGTTTGGCAGCTTCCGAGCTATCCGTCATACCTTTTACGCTACCTGTCCGCAGCAACGGCGCTACCGCACGTGGCTGTCTGCCCAGGCCAGTCAAAGACCGAATCGCGCTTGTCCCCTCAGCCACTACACTCGCGGGAAGAACATCTAACATCTTCAACGAAAGTAGAAATATGCCCGCTGACCTTTATCGGCGTCTCTCCAACCTCGATGGCAAGAGCTACGGTGCATACAAATCTTTGCGTGGCTCCCACGACCTCCCGGATCTGGACGCGACGCTGTTTATCGACAAGGTCCAATCCGACCCCTATGCCCCGGCATCACGGGCACGCGTCCATATTCCGCTGTCCGTACTGGACTATCGCGGCGCCTCCCGGTCACAACCCGGCAGGTTCAGCACGGCGGAGCTCGATTTGCTGAACCGCCGCCTCGTGCGCGCTTTGAAGAAGCATGGTCGCGGGCTGTTCATTGATTCCCCAGGTCAGCAGGTCTTGCGCCGAGCAGCTGTCGCTGAGCTCCGTGCGGATGCGCACGACGTCGATAAGCATGACGATGCCCTCCAGATCAGCCTAGAAATCCAACTGCCCGCCCGCGGCCGACGCATTCTCGGGCGTGAGGCGGCGCGCTTGATCTGTGAGGATTTGTTGGACGCGCTTGACGACGCCATCGTGAACGCACCCATCGATGCGCTCGAGGCAGCCGCGGAATTGGAGTATGACCAGCTCTTTTTGCGCCGTGCAGTGGCGGACGCGGACCTGATTGGGTTTGTGGCAGACGGTGCGGTGTTGCCTCGTCAGGCGGGCAATAGCCAGCTGCCGAAGCCAGGCGCGACTGCGTTTACCTCACCGGAATCGCTGCAGCACAGTTTTCAGCTGCCGTCGGGCAAAACCGTGCACGGCATGGGTATTCCGCGGGGCGTGACGTTGATTGTCGGTGGCGGTTATCACGGCAAGTCCACGTTGTTGTCTTCCCTGGTCACGGGTGTTTATAACCATGTCGCTGGCGATGGCCGCGAGTTTGTAGTCGCCGACGAGACTGCGGTTGCGCTGCGTGCCGAGGACGGCCGAGCCATCACTGGTGTGGATATCTCGCCGTTTATCAATGGGCTGCCTTCTGGCGACGATACGACGCAATTCTCTACTGCAAATGCATCCGGCTCGACGTCGCAAGCTGCGGGCCTGATGGAGGCGCTAGGTTCCGGTGCGCGAGTGCTGCTCATCGATGAGGACACCTCCGCGACCAACTTCATGATTCGCGATGAGCGCATGCGCCGCCTCATCCCCGATGACCGCGAGCCGATCACTCCACTGGTCGCGCGGGTCCGCGAGCTGTGGGAGGACTACGGGATCTCCACGGTCATCGTCGCTGGTGGTTCTGGTGCATTCATCGATGTCGCGGACACCGTGATTGCTATGGATGCGTACACGCCTTACGACGTCACCAAGCGCGCCCGTGAGCTCCGCGAATCGGCTACTCCGGCTGAGCCTTCGCCTGCGTTTGCACAGTTTGGTGAGCGTTTATTGCGGGCTGACTTCCCTACCGGTGGTGGCCGCGGTGGGCGTGGCGGTCGCGGTGGTCATGGGCGTGGCCGAGGCTCGAAACCACCTAAGCCACCGCGTGCGCGTGGTCTCGAGCTGATTCAGGTGGGCAAGGACAATCTTGACTTGCGCGCTGTCGGCCAATTGATGGATTCCTCCCAAACAGAAGCCATTGCCCGGATTCTGGGGGCCGTCGTCAAGCAGCTCGATGGGCGTACTGACCTCACCGAGCTGATCCAGCGCGAATACGACAACTTTTGTCATTCGCTCTTCGATGCGACAGCTGCGTCCACCAACTCTGGTCATCTCGCGGAACCGCGTTTCCAGGAGGTTGCGGCGGCAATCAACAGGCTTCGGCTCTTGCGGTAGGAGTCCGAAGGTTGGCTGACCCCGCCCCTCCCCTGTGGCTGCCGAAGCAAACTTCCTCAACTGATTTCGGCGTCAGGCCTTGACCTTGACGCGACGTCAAACAGAAAGATGATTCCCGTGAGCAACAACGACAACGAGTACACCATCGGCGAGGCAGCCGAACTCCTGGGCGTTACCACGCGCACGCTGAGGCATTGGGATGCCATCGGGCTACTCAGCCCGCAGTATCGCACGTGGTCCGATTACCGCCTCTACACCGACGAGGACTTCGACACCGCGTTGGAGATTCTGGTCTACCGCACCGCTGGTGTGCCGTTGAAGACTATCGAGGAGTTTATCCACGGCGATTCCTCCCCGAGAAGTCGAAAAGATCGTTTGCTCGCACAGCGAACTGTTCTCACCGAGAAGATCGCTGACCTGCACCACATGGTGCAGTCTCTGGACAAACTGATTGAGGAAGGAAATACCATGAAAGCAAAGACGAAAGCGGAGCTCTTGGGCCGCGACTGGCAGGATCTAGAAGCCGAAGCTGAGGAGCGCTGGGGCGACACCACTGAGTGGGAGCAGTCCCAACATGTGCTGGAAAATATGGACGAAAATGAGTGGGCTGCTATGGAAGCAGAGGCTAAGGATTTCGCCGATGCGCTTGCCGACGCCGCCGAGCGCCACGTCGAGCCCGGTTCCGCTGAGGCGGCCGAGCTAGTTGACCGTCACTTGGCCTCTATTACTCGCTTCTACGAGGCTGGTCGAGAAAAGCAGATTCTGTTGGCTCGCATGTACGTCGCTGATTCCCGGTTTGATCGGTACTACCGCGGCAATGCTGGCTACCTGCTGGAGCTGATTGAAGCTCAGGCCCGTAAGGAAGGCATTGACCCGGCAACTGCCGAGTGGCGGTAAATACAGGGAAGCAGCCGTTCAGCCCGGCCTTCCCATCCGGGACTGAATCGGCATAGAATTGCCTCATGAAATTCATCGAAGCCGCAGACTTCACCGCTGATCGCCCGTGGGGCGCACTGGATGTGGTCACTATGACTGGAGCCACAAGCGTTCGGCTCCACTGGAGCGATTAGCCATACAAGTGGCACATCAATGATGGCGAAGAGGTCTTTGTGGTTGTCGACGGAGCCGTCGATATGCACTACCGCGATGCGGGAGAGGAATGCGTACGCACATTAACGCCTGGCACTATCTGTTTCGCAGAAGCCGGCGACGAACATGTCGCGCACCCGCAGGGCGAGGCGCGCATGCTTGTCATTGAAAAAGAAGGCTCAGTCTAGCCCACAGCAACAGCAGCCGACAGTGCACACTTCGGCATCCCCATAACTCCGTCATCCCCCCCCCGACTCGGGAAGGAATTAACCATGAAATTCTCTCGCTCTATCGCCGCTGTCGCCATCGGTGCCGCTACTGTGCTGGGCGCTGTTGCTGCCTCTCCAGCTGTCGCACAGGCTATTGGTTGCCCCTTTGCACCAGTGCACAAGTATGAAGAACACCGTTTCTCCGGTTCTTCGACTTCAGCAGATGCTTTCAAGGTTTGGTTTAACGGTGGCGTCTACATTGAACCAATCGTCGAAACGCTGGATTTGGTTGAGCTTCAGGTTAACGACACCCAGGTCGCTCAGGCTGGCGACATCATCTACAAGGATGAAGACGGCAACTTCTGGGTGAAGTAGCCTACGCAGGAAAAACAGGGCTCAATTACAGGTCTAACCCCATGGCAGATTAACCTCATCTGAATAGGGCTATAGCGCTTAGCGTTGTGGAGTCACTGGTACTCTGTCTCGCACCTTTTGCAATTTCTGCCACGAGCCCTCGTTTTCAGGAGTGTTCCACCATGGAAATCATCATCGTCGATTCTGAGGCCGAAATCGCGAGCATCGCTTCGGACTACCTCGCTCACTACGCCAACAACGGTGGAAACCTCGGTGTAGCAACAGGATCGACCCCGCTTGCGACGTATCGGGAACTGATCCGTCGCCATCGGGCTGGTGAAGTCACCTTCAAAGACTGCAGTTTCTTCGCACTCGACGAGTACGTGGGCCTGCCCATCGAGCATGAGCAGAGCTACTACCACGTGATTCACAATGAGTTTTCCGATCACGTGGATGTTGACCCGGCGAGGGTCCATATTCCCGATGGCCTCGCGGACGATATCGGCGCAGCCTGCGAGGATTACGAGCGAAAGATCATCGAGGCCGGCGGCGTTGACATTCAGTTGCTGGGCATCGGCACCAATGGGCATGTTGGTTTTAACGAGCCCGCCAGCTCTTTTGGCTCTCTGACTCGCATTAAGACGCTGCACCCGCAGACCGTGCTGGATAACGCCCGGTTCTTCGACTCTGCAGAAGACGTGCCATACCACGTGGTCACCCAAGGGCTTGGCACCATTTCACGTGCGGGGCACCTCCTGCTGCTGGCCACCGGCACCGCAAAGGCACACGCTATCGCCGCCTCCATCGAGGGGCCGCTGAGTGCTTCAATGCCGGCTTCCGTGCTGCAGCTGCACCCACGGGCCACGGTTGTGATTGACCAAGCCGCAGCCAGTGAGCTGAAGAACAAGGAATACTACGAGTTCACCTACGCTCATAAGCCGCAGTGGCAGAAGGATATGTGGAAGTAAGGCCCCAGCCTCCCCTTCCCCTGCCTCCCACGACTAGTCAGCGCTAGTCGTCATCATCCATCTCTAGCTCGGGGTCTTCGGCACGCGCCTGCTCGTAAACTTCCTTCGCGGCCGTGAGATTAATGACGCCGATGACAAGTCCCACGACGATGTCCGGCCATGCGCTGAACCAGAAAACGGTGACTACTCCGGCGGCGAGGATGAGCAGGTTCGCCAGGACGTCGTTACGCGCCGCCAACCACGCGCCACGCATGAGCGCACTGTCGGCCTTGCGCAGGTTCATCAGCAAAATCGCGCAGACCAGGTTGATGACCATCGCAATAATCGCCGTCACCGACAGAGTTAGCGGCTCTGGTGGCTCACCGCTAATCATCTTCCAAATGGCAGTGCCGAACGCCGCGATCGCCGGAATCAGAATCAGCCCGGCAAGGCCGAAGCTCGCTTTACGACGGCTCGCCAGCGACCAACCCAATGCGGTGAGAACCAGCAGGTTGATGAGGAAATCTTCAAGAAAGTCCGCAGCGTCAGCAAACAGGGCTGCGGAGCCAATAACTGAGGCAACAACTAGTTCAATGAAGAAGCCGAGAAGATTCAGGCCTGCAACCCACGCGACAATTTTGCGGGCGCGGTGATCCAAAGTCGATGAGGTAAACACGGGGGATATCGTAACGCCCGCCGCGAGTACCATCGAAACCTATGACCTCCGCACAGAAATTCCACTCAGAGATGAAGGTTCCCGGCGGCAAGTTGGTTGTCGCCGACTGCGAGACCACAGGCGACACTATTTCGTCGATAAGCATTTCGGGCGACTTTTTCCTCGAACCCGATGAGGCCTACGACATCATTAATGACGCTCTCCTCGGTGCACCTGCCGAGGACAACACGGAACGCCTTCAGGCTCGCCTCGATGCGGCGCTAAAGGATTTTGAGGATCAATCCGACCGCGAGGTGCGACTGCATGGCTTTGATACCCACGTTATTGCGCAGGTCGTTCGCCGCGCACTGACGCAGGCTGTCGACTTCACCGATTTGGAGTGGGAGGTTTTGCAGCCGGGTGTCCTGCCAACGGTGCTGAATGTTGCCCTCGACGAAGTCCTCCTTGACCAGGTCAATTCTGGTCAACGTGGTCCAACTCTGCGGTTCTGGGATTGGGAAGACCGTGCCACCGTCATCGGCTCCTACCAGTCCTACGTCAACGAACTCGAACCCGAGGGCGTAGAGAAGCACGACGTACAGGTGGTGCGTCGTCTTTCCGGCGGCGGTGCGATGTTCATAGAGGGCGGCAACTGCGTCACCTACTCGCTCTATGTGCCAGAGAAGCTGGTCGCTGGCCTTAGCTACGTCGAATCCTATGAATTCCTCGACCGCTGGGTTATCGCTGCGCTCGCGCAGCTCGGCGTCAATGCGTGGTATGTCCCCATCAATGACATCACCTCCGATGGCGGCAAGATTGGTGGTGCCGCGCAGAAGCGCCGTGGTTCGACGGTGCTCCACCATGTCACCATGAGCTACGACATCGACGCTGACAAGATGATGGAAGTCCTGCGCATTGGCAAGGCCAAGATTGCCGACAAGGGCTTGCGCAGCGCAAAGAAGCGCGTCGATCCGCTCCGCCGCCAGACGGGTGCCAGCCGCGCCGAAGTCATTGACGCGATGAAGCAGACATTCATCAACCGCTACGGCGCCGCCGAGGTATCGCTTTCCGACGAGGACTTCGCTGCGGCGCAGCATCTTATTGACACCAAATACGGCACGGAGGGCTGGACTCACCGAGTCCCCTAACGCCCACGCCAACTATCTAAATGAAGAATTTCTTCGGAAAAGAGGGTTAACTAAACAAAACGAGTAAATCGAGGAGATCCAGCGTGGATGACGCGGAACAACATCGCCCGAAGAAAAAACTAAGCCCTCTTGACGAAACCCTGGATAGAGCCCGTGCACTGCGCACTAAACGCGCAATCGGTCTTTACCCTGCGAATATGCACCCAGGCCTGGTGCCTGGATTCAGTGTCGAAGAGCTGAAATACAAGTTCGGACTGGACAAGCTGGTTTTCGGCGTCAACGCGGTGTTGATTATCGCCTTTGTGGTTTGGGGTATCACCAGCCCCGAAACAGTCTCCTCGGTGTCTTCGGCCGCGCTGTCGTGGGGCCTGGAAAACTTCGGCTGGCTCTTCAATGTCACCATGGTTATCTGTGTCATTGTGATGTTGGGTATTGCCATGTCCCGCTACGGCAATATCAAATTGGGCAAGGATGACGAGGAACCGGAATACTCCCGTTTTTCCTGGGTAGCCATGATGTTCGCCGCAGGTATCGGTGTCGGTATTTACTTCTTCGGCCCATCTGAACCGTTGGCGTTCTACCACTCACCGCCGCCGCTGACGGTGGAGGCACACACTGAGGAAGCGCTGCACCGAGCGGTCGCCCAGGCAAACTTCCACTGGGGTTTCTCACCGTGGGCACTGTACGCACTGGTTGGTGGCGCACTTGCCTACTCGACGTACCGCCGTGGCCGCGCCAGCTTGATATCTTCGCTTTTCACGCCGATTCTGAAACGCACTGATGGGCCCATTGGCCGCACCATTGACATTTTGGCGATTGTGGCGACGCTGTTCGGTACTGCTGCCTCGCTGGGCATTGCCACGCTACAGATTGGCGAAGGCATTTCAACGCTCGCCGGATTTACTCCCTCGATGGCGGTACTTCTTGTCGTCATTGTGGTCTTAAGCGTCGGTTTTATTATCTCGGCGGTCTCTGGCGTGTCGAAGGGTATTCGTATTCTGTCGAATACCAACATCATGCTGACCTTCTTGTCACTCTTCTTTGTCTTTGTCGCAGGACCGACCCTGTTCCTGATCAACCTTCTGCCATCGAGCATTTTGAGTTACCTGGATAACTTCCTGGATATGTCCTCCCGCTCGTTGTCATGGGGCCAGGAAACTCTCGATTTCCAGGCTGCGTGGACAATGTTCTACTGGGCTTGGTGGATTGCCTGGGCTCCCTTCGTGGGCATGTTTATTGCCCGTATTTCCCGTGGCCGCACGATTCGTGAGTTCATTTTGGTGACCATCATCGTGCCGTCCTTTGTGCTGATGCTCGCATTCTCTATTTTCGGCGGCACCGCTATCGACTTCGCCCGCAACAACATCCCCGGCTTTGACGGCTCTGCCTCTTCCCAGCAGGTGCTCTACAACCTGATTGGCGAGCTGCCGTTTAGCGGTGTCGCCTCTGCTCTGGTGATTGTGATTCTGGCAATCTTCTTCATTACCTCTGCCGACTCGGCATCCGTGGTGATGGGCACGATGGCCTCCAAGGGCGATCCGGAGCCGAATAAGCTGGTCGTGGTTTTCTTCGGCGTTCTCATGATGGGCATCGCCGTGGTCATGCTTCTCACCGGCGGCGAGGATGCCCTGTCTGGCCTGCAGTCACTGACAATCTTGACGGCAATGCCATTTGCGGTGATTATCATCGCGCTGCTCATATCCTTCGTTAAAGACCTCAGCACCGACCCGCAGGCAATCCGCACCACCTTCGCCAAGACTGCGGTGCGCAACGCAGTCAAACGCGGCCTGGAAGAGTACGGCGATGACTTCGAGCTCTCTGTTGAACGCACTGACAAGGATCAGGGCGTCGGCTCCTCCGCGGGAGTCGAATCCGGTATGGAGCAGCTGACCGAGTGGTATCACCAGACCAACGAGATGGCTGAGACAACTGATACCCACGACGAGGGAGAAAAATCGTCAAACGGTAAGACATCAAAACACACGTCTACCCATTAGTGAGTGCACTATCTAATTAGTTCCCTACGGCAACCAGCTTCTCCGCCAACTGTGCCACATCATTCGGGTGGTACTCCGCAGGCCGGTTTCGCTTCGGCGAGCAGGAATCAATAACATCCCGCCACCGCTGTGGAATAGCAGAGGCACCAAAGACGCCACCGAGAAAAGCACCAACAATCGCCGCGTTGGTGTCGGTGTCGCCACCACGGCCAATGACTCGGACCAACGATTCCTCAAAGGTTGTGGTTTTGTCTTCTACCCGCCGCAGTTCTTTATGCAGTGCCCACAACGCAAAGCGCAACCAGCCCTGATGCACAGAGAAATCCGGCTCGCCCCTGTCCAACACCGCACCGCTGGCCTGCCAATCGGCCTCCCACTGCGCGCTCTGGGAAGCCAGCCACTCCATCAGTGCCCCCACGCCAATGCCGCGGCGCGGCTGGTGGAGGCCACCGCTGATGACGTCGGCAAGCGCGGATGCGTAACGTGAGTTGGCGTCGATGCACACCGGGTGTGGGTGGGTGATGGCGGCGTCCTTGCGTGCGAGTTCGCCAGCGCGTGCGGGATTGCGCCAGTATGCGATAGCCAGCGGTGAGATGCGCATGAGCGCGCGTTGGCCTGGGAATTCGGGTTCGGCGCGCGTCGTAACAGCGCCGCCGTGGTGGCCTCCCCGATATCGAAAGCATCGGAATTCGCCCAGCGCACATAGGACTCACGAACATCGTCGGCATCGTAGCCTTCGCAGCGCACCAGTGAGCGTGCCAATGCCAGCGCCATTTCGGAGTCATCGGTGGGCTGACCGGCGGCGATATTGTGGGTGCCGCCATCAGCAAGTTCGCGGACACCGTAGGGATAGCGCTTCGCGATGTCCTCGGCACTGCAAAATTCCACCAGCGCTCCGAGATTATCGCCGATGACCTGGCCATAGAGCACGCCGCGGGCACGGTCGAGGACGCGGGCGAAGGCAGCGGAATTGTGAATCACGGAGTGTCTCCTACAGAGCTTGAATGGTGTCGGCGATTTTACCGAGGACCTGCTACAACGCCGCTACAGCCCCCGCGAGAGATTCCAGCGCAGAACCGCAGGCCGGTCATGGTAGCGACCAAGCACGGACAGGGATGCGGTATTCAAGGGGAAGGACTGGCCCAGTTCAATGGGCAGTTCCAACCAAGCCGTTGTGAGCGCACGCAGCGAGTGACCGTGGGCGAACAAAATCGCCTTGTCTTCACCCGATTCACGAACCCTTTTGACTACACGTTCAACGCGCTCACGGACTTCTTCCGCGGTTTCGCCATTGGGCACACCGTGAGTCCAAATCTGCCAATCGGGAACGGTCTTTTGCACTTCCTTCGAGGTAATCCCCTCGTAGTCGCCATAGAACCATTCCGCGAGATCCTCTTCGACCTCGAAGTCGTGGAACCCCGCCAATCGAGCGGTCTCCTGGGCGCGCTGACGGGGTGATGCCAGCACTAGCCCAAAGTCCTTCGGATCCAGCCAGCCGTTGAGGGCCTTGGCTTCTTCCCGACCGTTGTCAGTCAGCGGAAGATCAGTTACCGATGTGTGCTGCCCAGTGCGCGACCACTCAGTTTCACCGTGCCGCACGAGATATAAATCAGTCATAGTTCCAGCTTAGGCTTATTTGAAAATGCTGTTAGCCGCGGTAACCCTGCTAGCCCATCACGGGGTCACGGACTTCCAAGCCATGCTCCGGGTCCTCACACACCGTTACCGCTCCCAACTCCTCAGACCTCGCCGCCGTCGGAGAGCTACAGGTCCAGTCCCCTACTTGAGCGGTCAGGGTGTTGCCACCGCCCTCAGTGTCCTTGATTGCGTCGTACCGATCCAACACATCCATGGCCTCAGCGCAGGTCATCTCACCCTTGACCACTTCCGCCAGACGATGGCCCTCCATGGCACCGCACATCATCGGCCCCTGAACAAGTGCATCCGTGCCCTGACTGTAGCCCCTCGCCGGCTCACTCCCCTGGGCCATGAGTTCCTCGGCGGAATCGAAAACCTTGCCGGAGGTGCGAATATTCTTGTCCTTGCCTTCGATGGTAAAGGCCGCGTTATCCGACTGGCACACCAGCTTGTTCGCATCCGTCTTCGCACACGCAGCGGTGCCGAAGCTCGTCCATTGGCCGTCGTCAAGCTCTTCCTGAGCCGGCGGTACCCCTTCGACGAGCGTGTACGCGGCACCTGAAGTATTCAGCATGATTGCGCCCGGCGACTGTGGTGGGAACGGCGGAACCTCCACGTCGGGAATCGACGAATCAGCCTTACCGATGCACGTCACCGCGCCGTCTGAGTAGAAACACTCGCTCTTTTTCCCGTCTAGCGTGACGTAGAACGCCTTGATTCCGTTCTGGCTAAACCGCTGAACGTCAATTTTCTGGTAGGCGCTTTCATCAAATCCGATGCTGTCGACGCTTGTCCCCTTCGTCGGCGACGGCATCTTCGGATTATCGCCCTCGCTTGCCGACGTCGATTGCGACTGTACCTCACTCTGATCATTGTTGCTTTGTGATGCGGCGGCATCTTCGGAATCTGAAGATGAGCAGCCGACGAGAGTTCCGAGCATGACAACAGCAAGGCCCGCGGTCATCCGAAACATCGCACTGCGACTGGATCGAATAGGACTCGCGGGCATCTGGTTTTGGGTGACTGACATGAAATCAGCTTATCGCCGAACGAATCGGCTGGCTTGTTGTTTGCCGTATTTAACGGATGCGACTAAGACCGCTGCTTAAGCGTCTCCACTGCACGGTCGGCGAGCTCCTCGCCAGCACCGTCGTAGAGGTAGACGGCCATGTCGGCACCAACGTTGAGAAGCTGATCCTTAAACCTCTGCACCTTAGTGGTGGTAGCAACCACGGCTTCGGTGTCCTGCTTACGGATGTTCTGAATCATCGCGTAGGTCTCAGCGTGCTCAGACAGCGCCAACACGTACAGCGCTGGTTTCTTCTCCAGCTCGATGTGGTGCCAGAGCTCTGGGTCTGTCACATCGCCTGGGATGACCTGGTAGCCCTTCTCGCGCAGTTCTTCGATGCGATCCTCGTCGAAGTCGACACCGAAGACGTTCATGCCGTACTCGTTGACCAACCTGCCGTAGACACCAACGCCGACTCGCCCCATACCCATGATGAGAGCATCGGCGCTATCAATAATGACCTTTGCCTCTTCTGGCACCAGGCGGTCCTCTGGGGTTTCTGGGACGAACTTCTGCAGGAAGCTGACAATCTTGTCTTCGTGCGGGGCCATCAGCGAGCTGGCAATGAAGCTACCCGCCACGGCGACTGCCATAATCGAGGTCCATTCTTCCGGCAGAATGTCCTGTTGCGTCGCCGCCGCCATCACAATTAGGCCGAACTCCGAGTAGTTACTCAACGTCAGCCCCGCCAGCGCACTCGTGCGCAGCGACAGTCCCATGCGCTTGAGAATCCAGATGAAGATAGTGGCCTTGAGCACCAGGAACAGCACCATAATCGCAGCGATGACGTAGCCGCCCGCGCTTGGCAGACCACCGAGACCAATCTCGATAAAGAACGCGACCAACAGTAGCTCACGAATACTAATCAGTGCTTCCGACAGACGGTCAGAAATTGGGTGCGAAGACAGCAGAATACCGGCGACCAGGGACCCCAGCGAGCCAGAGAGCCCTGCCAGTTCGAAAGCCGAGTAAGAAGCCACTGCAATACCAATACCGGTGAGAACCAGCAGCTCAGTGCGGAACATGCGGTTGGGAAGCCGCGCCGCCAGCGGGCGAATGAAGAACAATAGTGGCAGCGCCAGCGCCCACAGCTCCGGGGTCTTACCCGACGATGCCACCAGCACGCCGACCGCAATGATGTCCTGCAGAATGAGTACACCAATCGCGATACGTCCGATGGCCGAAGCACCGCGGTTCTGCTCCTCCAAGTGGCTCATCACAAACACCGTCGACGAAAATGAAGTCGCGATGCCGATGTAAATTAGCGCGGTCACCGACAGTCCCGTGAGCTCACGCAGCGGCAAGAAACTGGCGACACCGAACAGCACGGCAAAAACTACCGTGTTTAAAAACGCGTGGCCAAGCCCCGAAAAGACCACTCGTGGCGCCACGATATCCTTCGGATTTAGCTTCAGACCGATTGTGAACAGCAAGGTGGTAACACCAAGCTCGGCCAGCGAATCAATGAACGGGATTTCCTCAAGCCCCATTGCATGAACGGCAAAACCGGCCCCAAGGAAACCAATCAGCGGCGGCAGCCGAAGCAACGACGCACCGAGTCCGCCGATAATCGAAAACAGTATTGCTGTTAGGTATACGGATTCCACCCATCAAAGATATCAGCTGACACTACCGATTGATGCAGTGGCTAACCATTAACAGATTTTTAACACCAAACCGGGGTTAGCTTCTTGGGAGTTAGCGCCGGTACGGGACCTCGCCCAACGCAATCGGCTGCGGGTGCTCTGTAACCCACTCGATTGTCGCCTCCGTCAGCGCATCAATGTCCGCCTCACCAGCTTTGCGCTGCTTTACGACGGCCATGGCATCCTCGGCGGCCCCAACCGTCTCCAGCCAGAAGTCGATCATCTTGGCATAGTCTTCGTCCCAGTTGACGTAGCCCATCTCCAGCGCTTCGTACCCGAGCCGGCCCACGATGCGGATAACTTCGCCCTGCACAGTCGCGGCTGGGCCACCACCCGGCACCAGGTAGTTCCAGAGGTATCGGAACTGGCCGTTGATCGACTTGTCTGCGGGGACAATAATGTCGCTGTGGCCGTCGTGAGGCGTGATTTCCTGCGGGCGGTCAGCACCGATGCGCTCATATAGTCGATCCATGACTGGCTGGTACTTGTCGCGCTGCTTGTCTGACAGGCGGTTGTAGCGGCGACCGAACTTAGTGAACTCTTCGCGAGCTTCGTCGTCGATTTCCGAACCCGCGTCCAGGAGCACCTCGATACTCGCTAGGACTCGACTGAGGGAATCGATATCGGCGGTAGCGACGGCCTCTTTGAACGCTGTCCGGCCGTGACCGAGGCGGTTCTCGCGGTGAAGGTCAGCGCCATTTTCCAACAGCAACGCAATGGCCTTGGGCTGATGGCTCTTCGCTGCCTGGAATAGAGGCCAGTGTTTGCCAGCTTCGATGTCAGCACCGCATTCGAGCAGGACTTTCATCTTGTCGGTATCGCCCCGGCTTGCGTGCTCTGCCAGGGCGGTTTTACCGAAGCGGTTCTCGGTGTTGACGTCGATTCCCTGGTCGATTAGCCAGCGCATGAGCTCCGGCGGGGTGCCACGGAGCGCTAGTGCAGTGTCCTTGCTGTATCCGAAAACTGCGTTGAGTGCGCAAGCGTCATAGACGGCCTTCAGCGCATCCATGTCACCGGCTTCGAGCAGCTCTTCGAAGTCCTCGACCAGTTTCTTCCGCTTCCGTGGCATGCAGTTTCCCCTTTACTTACCGCCCTCATCGGTGGACAGCGCAGCCACGAATGCCTCCTGCGGCACCGAGACCGAACCGATGTTCTTCATGCGCTTCTTACCGGCCTTCTGCTTCTCCAGCAGCTTGCGCTTACGGGAGATGTCACCGCCGTAGCACTTAGCAAGGACGTCCTTGCGCAGTGCACGGATGTTCTCGCGGGCGATAATCTTCGAACCGATTGCGGCCTGAACTGGGACCTCGAACTGCTGGCGAGGGATTAGCTCACGCAGCTTCTTGGTCATCTTGTTGCCGTACCACTGCGCGTTGTCGCGGTGGACGATAGCGGAGAACGCATCGACGGCCTCGCCCTGCAAGAGGATGTCCACCTTGACCAGATCCGCAATCTGCTCGCCGGCGTCTTCGTAGTTCAGCGAAGCATAACCCCTGGTGCGGGACTTCAGCATGTCGAAGAAGTCGAAGATAATCTCGCCCAGCGGCATCTTGTAGCGCAGTTCCACGCGGTCCTCAGACAGGTAGTCCATACCACCCATCTCACCGCGCTTCTGCTGGCACAGCTCCATGGTGGGGCCAACGAACTCGCTTGGCACGACGATGGTGCACTTAACCATCGGCTCGTAAATCTCGCGGAGCTTCCCCTCCGGCCAGTCACTCGGATTGTGAACAGTGACCTCGGTGCCATCCTCAGTGACCACGCGGTAGACAACGTTCGGGGCCGTCGAAATGAGATCCAGGTCGAACTCGCGCTCCAGTCGGGCGCGGGTGATCTCCATGTGCAACAGGCCCAGGAAGCCCCCGCGGAAACCGAATCCGAGGGCCACCGAAGTCTCAGGTTCGAATGTCAACGAAGCGTCGTTAAGCTGGAGCTTTTCCAACGCATCACGCAGGTCAGGATAGTCCTGCTGAGAGATTGGGAACAGACCGGAGTAGACCATCGGCTTTGGCTCTGCGTAGCCTTCCAGCGGCTCCTCCGCCGGTGTGGCGTTCAGCGTGACGGTGTCACCGACCTTGGACTGACGGACGTCCTTCACACCGGTGATGAGGTAACCGACCTCGCCGACGCCGAGGCCCTTACACTTCTTCGGCTGCGGCGAGACGATGCCGATTTCCAACAGCTCGTGCTTAGTTCCGGTGGACATCATCTGAATGACTTCACGCGGCTTGAGCTGCCCATCAACAACACGGATGTACGTGACCACACCACGGTAGGTGTCGTAGACCGAGTCAAAAATCAGCGCACGAGCAGGTGCCTCCGGATCGCCGACCGGTGCCGGGACGAGCTCACAGACTCGGTCGAGCATTTCCGCAACGCCCTCACCGGTCTTGCCCGACACACGCATGACATCCTCCGGCTCACAGCCGATGATGTGCGCGATTTCCTCCGCGTACTTATCCGGATCCGCGGCCGGCAGGTCAATCTTGTTCAGAACCGGAATGATCTCCAGGTCGTTTTCCATGGCCAGGTACAGGTTGGCCAGCGTCTGCGCTTCGATGCCCTGAGCAGCGTCGACAAGCAGAATCGCGCCTTCACACGCCTCTAGCGCACGCGAGACTTCGTAGGTGAAGTCGACGTGACCAGGCGTATCAATCAGATGCAGGACAATCTCTTCGCCCGCGTGCTCGCCGGTGCGCGGAACCCACGGCAGGCGCACGTTCTGAGCCTTAATGGTGATGCCGCGCTCGCGCTCAATATCCATGTTGTCGAGGTACTGATCGCGCATATCGCGTGCTTCAACAACGCCCGAGAGCTGCAGAATTCGGTCCGCCAGGGTGGACTTACCGTGGTCAATGTGCGCAATAATGCAGAAATTTCGAATCCGTGAGGGGTCCGTAAAAGTCTGCTCCGCAAAATTCTTGGTCACGTTGGGTCTACTCCGAAAAATAAAGACGTTATGGGCATTGGGGCGCGGCGTTGGCCGACCCATATGCGCCGGCCTCGAAAACCGACCAGCCGGGCTTAAATACAATCACGCACAATCTTACCTATCGATTCCCTCCGCACTAAACCTCTAGACTTAGTTTCCATGAGCTCCACTTCGTCCACCGATCAAAATGAACGCGAAAGCTGGCCGCGCCGCCTGCGTAATCGCATCAGCGCGCGTCTTTTCGCCGGTACCGAGTGGTTCCGCGGCCCCGACACACTCGACGAGGCGCTGTCTAAGCTCAACATGCAGCTAGGCCTCGCCCAGGACACCTCGCTTTCCGACGAGTCCAAGGAGGCCCTACTTCGACTGCGAGATTCGGTGACCATCGCACGGCCGACCGCGGAGCTGGCCCGCACAATCGTCTACAGCCCCGACATGGATGGTCAGGCCGACCCCGGCGAAGTGGTGTGGATTCCGCTGCAGCTCGAAGGTGAAAATGCCGCTTTGCGTGAGCGCGCTGTGGTCGTGGTTGGCCGCCACGACCAGTATCTTCTGGGCATGCTGATTTCCACACGCACCGAGCACAGTGAGCATCCGGAGTGGCTATTTATCGGTAGCGGGTTCTGGAATGACAACCCCAAGCCATCGTGGGTGCGCATGGACCGTATCTTGCTCATCCCGGAATCCGGCATTCGCCGTGCAGGTGCGATGATGCCCCGTAGACGCTTTGAACTCATCGCTGCTCGGCTGCGCGGGGACTACGGCTGGAATTAGGCGGCGACTGTAACTGGGACGTGGCTGGTATTAGGCAGCGCTGTTTGCTAGAATTCTGCAAGTTGTTTACCGTTGCGTTCCTTTGCGGCGAGCGCGGGCAGGACCTTGGGTTCGCGTTTTCATCGTCGTATAAGCGCAGTGCGTGGTTTTAACTCGCTGGTTAAAGAGTTTTGACCAGCAGAGGTTCGACCCCGAAATTTGCACTGTGATCAGGAGTTTTCTTGGTGGCGGGCGGTAGCAATTCCAACTACTACGGATACAAGAGGTATTCACGATGGCAAACATCAAGTCCCAGATCAAGCGCAACAAGACCAACGAGAAGGCTCGCCTGCGTAACCAGGCTATCCGCTCTGCAGTCCGCACCGAGATCCGCAAGTTCCAGGCTGCTGTTGAGGCTGGCGACAAGGCTGCTGCTGAGGCTCAGCTGCGCGTTGCTTCCCGCAAGCTGGACAAGGCTGTCACCAAGGGCGTCTTCCACCGCAACACTGCGGCTAACAAGAAGTCCGGTATGGCTAAGGCTTTCAACAAGCTGGAGGGCTAATTCCCTTTTGGCGCTGTGCCGTTCTTGTGGCGCTTGTGCCGTGAAATTAACCGCTTCCTGCTATTTTCCGATTTCATTTCGGATGTGGCGGGAGGCGGTTTTTATTATTTAACCCCAACGCGAGTTAGTGGCTGCGTTTATGGCTGGCGGCGGTGGGGCGATGCGAGTTACTGACTACGTTTATGACAAAAATGGCCTGAAAAATGGCTTGAAAGTGTCATAAACTCGCACAGTTTCACATTTGCAGCCCGGAAATTTTAACGCCTATGGGACGAATGGGCCAGCTCCGCGATACGAAGCACCGACTGTTCCAGCGACAGCTCGGGAGTCGACGAGGCTCCCTTGGTGTCCGCATCCAGCTGTGCCGCGACAACCACAGCGCGAGCAACCGCCGGGGTTGACCAGGCAGATGCCAACCGCTGAGTTTTCTCCAACTTCCACGGCGGCATGCCATAGCGGTGGGCATCCCTGCGAGCATTAACGCCACGTGCGCCGTGGAGCCGAGCTACATCACCGACCATTCCCGTGATTGCAGCCGACAGCAGTGCCGGTGCCATTCCCAGCTGCAAAGCACGGCGCATCTTCGCCAACGCTTCCCCACCCCGACCGCGCAGTGCGAGCTCGGCAATCTCAAAGCCTGAAACCTCCGCCGAAGCACCGTAGTAAGTGCGCACTGCTTCCGAGGTGACCTTGCCCGCGGTATCTGCGCAGAGCTGGGAAATGGCAGTCGCCAGTTCGCGGAGGTCTGAACCGACCGCATCCAGGACGGTATCGATGACGTCGCGACGCACCTTGACCCCGTGTGAGGCGAACTCTTCACCAACGAAACCGGGCAAGTCGTTTCTCTTGAGCGGTTGTGCCTCGAAGAAGCGGACTCCCAATTTGCGCAGGTCAGCGACCATTTTTTTCTGACGTCCCTCACCGCTGTGAAGGAGAATCAACGTGATGCCCGGCGCGGGATCCTTAACCGAATCCATCAACAGCTTGGCAGGCTCTTTGCCGGCGTCTTGGCAGTCGGTGACAACCACGATCCGGTCATCCCCAAACAATGAGGGGCTGAAGAGCTCCACCGCGTCAACAGTGGTCATGTCCCCTGCACGGATAGTGGTCACAGGCACCGAGCGTCCACCCGGATCGGACTCCGTTGCTGCCTGCGCGCGGACGGCAGCGACAATGGCGAGGCGGGCGCGGTCTTTCAGCAGCTCCTCTTTGCCCACAATCAAATTCACGGGTGCGACGGCGCTCAATCCCGACCTCTTTTCCGCGTTGATTCCTGCGACTGTTGTTTCTAGCCTACGGGACAGCCCGGATTTCACCTTCCTCGCCAGACTTCACCATTGGAATACAGGGCTTGTGGGCCATCTCGCTGCGGGCACACCACGGGAATGTGGTCGGGTGTCATTACGATTTCTCGCACGTGCGGACCACACTCGCGGGCGATAAACCACTGGGGTGAGTGGTGCGATTGGAGCGGTTGGCCGCTCATGGCTTGCGCGACATACGACGGGGCCTCCACCGCCACGGTTTCTGTCGTGGGGTTATTGGTGGTGTCATCGAGCACCTGGACGTACTCCGCCTCTCCCTCGGTGAGTCCGAGCGCAATTCGGCACTGCCGGCTGAGCGAGGTCGGTGCAGGGTAACCAACCGATGCCACATGGGTGACGGGATCTCCGACAGCGCCCGCGTGAATAAGAACGATCTGGTTCTTCTCAGCACAGGCTGCAAGCTTCCACCCCTGTGGGGCACGCGCAATGTCGAGGCCGAACACCCAAATAACGGCATAACTACCGGCTGCCAAGACAGCAGCACAGGCCCCAGCGCGGAGCGCAAAACGGGGCCACGCCCAGAGCGTCGTCAAGCATACGAACGTGAGAGTGCAGGAAACGACCAACGTGACCGCCCCAGTGGCGGACGCGACGATTCCTGCAGTGAGGCGTGCGACCTGATGAATCCACCATGCGCACGGCGCGGCACACCAGAGCAACGCACTGACCAGCCAATTGAGATGCAGTGCGGCCGCAACGGCAGCGAGCGAACCAGCGATAGTAACCGGTGCGACGGCGGGCGCGGCGAGGAGATTGGCAAGCAGTGAGACATGACTAATTTCGCCGATGAGAAGCGCCAATACGGGCATGGTGACCACGTGCGCGGCAATCGACACGGCGACGGCGCGGACTACTGGGGCGGGCCAGGTACCCATAACGGTGGCGACGGACAGGCGTCTGGCAAGGGGCTCGGCAAGAAGGACTAACCCGGCGGTGGCTGCGACCGAGAGGGCGAAGCCCACTGATACCGATAGGTCGGGTGCCAGGAGAATCAACCCGATAATGCCAGCCGACAGCGCCGCGATGGCCTGGCCAGCTCGTCCTACGAGAATCGCCAACAGCCCAATGCAGCCGGTGACCACTGCGCGTAGCACTGACGGTTCGGTGCCCACAATTGCTACAAAGCCATATAGAGCAAATGCGGCGACTGCGACTCGCACCCGCGGTCCAGCCCACGAGAACACGGCTACAACAGCCCCGATAACAAGCGCAACGTTCGCTCCAGAGACTGCTGATAGATGTGAAAGCCCAGAGGCAGTCATCATGTCGCCGTCGTTGAGGCTAAAGCCGCGCTCATCGCCGATGGCCATGGCGGGAATCAGGCGGTCGGGACCAACGGGAAGATTCTGCGCCGAGTCAAAGAGCTGCTGGCGCACCTGAGCTGCCAGCCCCTGCGGTGGCGCGATGACCTCAACATCGCCACGCAGATTCAGCTGGATACCACTAATGCAGGGTTTGCTGGCCACACGTATACCGGCTGTGGATTCAACTACGGCGTCTCTCGTGACCGCCAACAGTGACTCGTCTCCGAAAACCGACACCTGCCCCGGAAGGCCCTCGATGCGGGCCTTCGCGCTGGCCCCGAACTCGGTAGCTTTCGGCTCGGTGACGAGGCGCAATTGCACTTTCGACATCCCGCCAATGTCGTCATAGAGCTCGTGGGCTCGGGCTTGCGCTATGCGGATTCGCGTGGCCACCGCAACACTGGCCACCGCCACAGCTGGCACCACGATAGTGGCGATTGCTCGCCAGCAGGAGGTCACCGCACCTCTTCCCCATCGCCACGACCAACGCTGCCACGCCCACGGCAACACCACCGCAGTCACGATCGCGCACGGTGCCACAACTATCGCCCATTCTGGGCGCATGATCACTGCCACCGCAGTCGCCCACGCCAACACCGCTGCTGGCACTAGCCGCACATCGAGCCCAGCACGAGCGCGCAGGTCAGACGGTGGCGGCATCGCGCAGAGCCTCTACCTTCGCCGGGCCGATTCCCGGAACCTCCTCAAGTGCGTCGATACTCGCAAAAGGCCCGTTCTTTTCACGAAAGTCAATGATTTTGGTCGCTGTTGCGGGTCCAATCCCGGGCAGTTCCTCCAGCTGCGTAGCAGTGGCGGTGTTGATGTTGATCTTTCCGTCAGAGTCACCCGGGCCAGCCCCGCCTGCAGCACCGGCGCCAGAACCGCCAGAAACATCGGAACCACCCTCCGCCGTTCCTGCTGGCAGCGCCTCTGTCCCGACCACAATCTGTTGACCATCAACCAACGGTGCCGCCAGGTTCACGCTGGCAGGATTAGCCTCCGGCAAAAGCCCACCCGCACGCTCAATTGCCTCCACCACCCGCGCACCCACTGGCACCTCCACCACGCCTGGATTCACAACCAATCCCACCACCGACACAATCAACGGCCCCATCTGTGCCTGAGCGTTAGTCTCCTTTCCCGCACCGGCTGGCGTCTCCGCTGGGTTTTCGGTCGTCTCCGGTGTCGTCCCCGCGACAGCCGCGTCCTGCACCGCAGGCATCTCCACCTGCGGCGTCGACGGCCACACCACCGCAGCGATTACTCCCAAGGCCAACACCGCAATCACAATGCACGCAGCCATCGCCACCCGCGGCGTCACCACCGCCCGGCGCGTGGAAAAGTCCACCGCCATGCGCTTGTCTTGATCAATCGGTTCCAGATAGTCCGCCAGCCGATTCCGCAAATTCGTCACGATGCGCACACTAGCGCCCCGCCCCACATGCCACCTCGACGAAAGCACTCATCGAGGCGCCATCTGTGGATAAAAATTGGCCTGTGGGGGTTATCCACAGGCCACATCATCTTCGCAGTTCAGCAACTACTTCTTCTTCTCGTCGCCGTCATCATCACGCTTGTTGCTTGACGACGACTCCCGCGATTTCTCCCCTTCGGTGCCAAATACAGCTCCCTCGGGATCGGACTTATCGCGCAGCGCCAAATCAGAGATAGCCTTCGCCAGACGCTCAGCTTTATCCAGAGCTGCTTGGCGATTCTCACTCCACGTTGGCAATTTAGAAACCGCCGTGGTGAAAAGCGGAATTCCCTGTTCATTAGTCACTACTGTGCGATGGATTCGTTTACTGCGGTTGCGACTGGCAGCCGGATTCTCAACTACCTTCACCGCAGCCTGATCGGTGATCGGCTCACCTGGGTCTGTGGTGCCAGCGTTTTCAGCCGAACCGTCCGTGTCAGCAGAGTCACCGGAATTGTCTATGTTCCCGGAATCGTCGTCTACCGCGTCTGCAGCCACAGCATCAACAGCAGGCGCGTCACTCTCCTCCACACTGTGGAGCAGCGCTGTCACGCCCATCTCTGTTTCAAAATCCATGGCATTCGAATCAATCGAGCCACCGGAGACCATGCCAACTGCATAGGCTCCCTGCCCGACATGAGCGGTAAGAGACTCCGGCAAATCCAGGATTCTAAACCGGGTATCGTCGGGTAGCTCTTCGGCAAGCATGGCCTGGAGCTCGTGAACGTCGTCAAGCGCATCGGAATGATGCAGCAATACCGCAGGCGGACGGTTCGCCGATGACGCGGTCCGCACCATCTTCGTGGCAAAATCCACCATGCGCTGCTTGACCTTCGCCTCTGTACGGCACTTGGCGACCAGCGCTAGTGAGCCATCTTTGATGCCGACGATGGGCTTGATAGCGAGAGCCGTAGAAAGCATCGCTTGGCCCGCGGAGATGCGACCGCCACGGCGCAGCGAATCAAGCTTTGGTACAAACAACCAGAGTCGATAGCGCTGCAGCACATCACGAGCTACATCGGCAACCTCATCACGACTGGCCCCGGCCCTCGCAGCCTTGGCCGCCGCGATGGCAGCGGCACCGACTCCGGCTCCGACGGTGTCGGTATCGATGACGGTCACACGGTCCAGCGCACCAGCAGCGGTGACAGCGTTAGACCAGGTAGCGGACATTCCCTTGCCAAGATGCAGGGCGACAACGCCAGCGTCAGAACCATCCTTGTTGGAGCGTTCCAGCGCACGCGCATATGCGGCGCACAGCTTCAGTGGACTGACTGCCGACGTGGTGACGTCGTCTTCATTGATGTCATGGCCGATGGGAACCACGGTGATGTCGAGCTTGCGGGCAACCTCAGGCATCAGGCACGCGGTGTCATCGACAACAATGCGAACGCGACCGTCACCGGGCATGGCGGCCTCCTGAAGAATCAGAAACCTGCGACTCCCGCTCACGGACCTTCGCGTTAAAAGCATTCAGGTACCAGGAGGTCTCACCATTGACGCGCGTGCGCTGCTCCATTTCGACCCACGCAGTGTTGCCCAGGCCGTTGAACGTGCTGAAGTAGTCGCGCGGCATCTGCAGTAGGGCTGCGGTAGCGGCAGCAATGGCACCACCGTGGGACACGAGCACAAAGGTATCCGACTCCCAATCGGGGTTGGCCGCTAGCTCAGCAATGACCGCCAGCATTCGGTTGGAGACCTCAAAGCGGGTCTCGCCACCCTTGGGTGCCCAGTTGAGATTATGGCGCCAGTGGTCACGCATACCGGGAAACGCGGAGTCAATCTCGTCGTAGGTACGCTCTTGCCATTCACCGAGGTTGGTCTCACGCAGGCGCTTATCAAAACTCAACTCTGCACCGGTGGCCTCAGCTAGCGCACGGGCGGTGTCGGCTGCCCGGGTCAGGTCGGAGGACACGATTTTTGTGATTCGCGGTTCAGCCTCCGCCAGGTACTGCGCCGCAGTACGGGCTTGCTCGCGACCAACGTCGGAAAGCTGCGTGTCCAGCTGTCCCTGAATGCGGCCAGTAGCGTTATACGACGTCTGCCCGTGCCGCAGCATAATCAGGCGACGTCGAGCGGCAACATGTGCCTCGCGTGAGCCCGCCACAATTAAAACTCGTCCGTGTCCGGGTTTTCGGCAGCCAGCGGAATCTCGTCGATGGAACGAGCATTGCGGGCGGAATCTTCGCCGTCCTCGTTGCTCGGCTGCTCGATGCCCTCGACCTCGATGCGCGGGCAATCGCGCCACAGTCGATCCAGGCCGTAGAAGTCGCGTTCTTCACTGCGGAAGACATGCACGACAATGTCGCCGTAATCCAGCAGCGCCCAACGTCCCTCACGGACACCTTCGCGGCGAACCGGCTTTGCGCCGAGGTCACGCAGATCGTCCTCAATTTCGTCGACGATTGCGGCAACCAGACGCTCATTGTCAGCACTGACCAGGACGAATGCGTCCGTAATCACCACCGGGCCAGAGACATCGAGAACAACGACGTCCTCACCCTTTTTGCTATCGGCGGCCTTCGCCGCGGCGGTCGCCAGCTCAATGGCGCGTGGTTGTGCAGTCACGAAAGACTTCAGCTCCTTGTGATTAAAAGTCGTGAAAAACAGCGTTTGTACTTGTAACTTACCGTCTCAGCGGGATTTTGCTAACTTTCAGTCCGCGGTATCGGACTTCGCATCCACCGATGCCGCATCCACCGACGCCGCACCCTCGGAGGTCGAGTTCACCGATGCGGGCCCCACAGAACCAACCGTGCCCTCAGCAGACTGGTACAGACCACGCTTAGCGATGTACTGCACCACGCCATCCGGCACCAAGTACCAAACAGGGCGTCCTGCCTCCGCACGCTTTCGACAATCGGTAGAAGAAATAGCCATCGCGGGAATCTCGATGAGGTGCAACCGTGAAGCGTCGATTCCTTCCAGGTCCTCTGCCCGCAGGTGAACCCCTGGACGAGTGACACCGACGAACGTTGCTGCGTCGAACATCTCCTCCCAGTCCCGCCACGTCATAATCTTCTGCAGCGCATCGGCACCGGTAATGAAGAACAGATCCGCGTTGGGATAGATGACCTTCAAATCCCGCAGCGTATCGACGGTATAGGTCGCACCCGGCCGGTCAATATCAACCCGCGAAACCGAAAACTGTGGGTTCGACGCGGTGGCAATGACCGTCATCAGGTAGCGGTCTTCGCTGTGAGAGACCTTCCGGCCGCGCTTTTGCCACGGTTCACCCGTGGGCACGAAAAGCACAAAGTCAAGGTCGAAACGGTCTGCCACCTCGCTGGCGGCAACCAGGTGACCATTGTGGATGGGATCAAAAGTGCCACCCATTACGCCAATGCGCTGCCGGGGCGCGTCCGCCGACTTCGCTGTCAACGCGGCGTGTACTCGCGACCGCACACTTTTCTTGCGCTTAATCATGACTGGCACTTTACCTGGGCACTACGGACGAGTCTGTCCACGACCAGCCAGAACCCACTTGCTGCTGGTCAGCTCCGGCAGCCCCATGGGCCCACGGGCGTGCAGTTTCTGAGTGGAAATACCAATCTCTGCGCCGAAACCGTACTGCTCACCATCGGTGAATGCAGTGGAGGCATTGACGCTGACGGCAGCAGCATCAACACGGTCGACGAACTCCTGGCACACGCCCCAGTCACGTGCAGAGATAGCTTCCGTGTGGCCCGAGGAGTACTCAGTGATGTGATTCGTCGCGGCCACCACACCGTCGACGATGCGCGCTGCAATGTCTAGCGAGAGGTACTCATCCGACCAGTCTTCTTCCGTCGCAGGAATGACCTCACCAGTCCACCCAGAGGCCGCCAGATTATCGACATCGCCGTGGACCGCAACGCCAGCGTCGGCAAGCGCGTCCAAAATGCGGACCTGATCCTGCGCGGACAGCGCCGAGTCAATGAGAACCGTTTCAGTGGCGTTACAGACGCTCGGACGGCGGGTCTTGCCGTTAATCATCAGCGCAATCGCCTCGTCGATATCGGCGGAAGCATCGATGTAGATGTGGCAGTTACCGGTACCGGTCTCAATGGTCGGCACCGTTGCCTTCGTCACGACGGCCTCAATCAGACCGGCACCGCCGCGCGGAATCACTACGTCAACCAGGCCGCGGGCAGTGATGAGATCTTGCACGGAATCGTGGGTCTCACACGGCAGCAGCTGAACAAGGTCCTCCGGTGCATCGTGGTTGGCCAGCACCTCACGCAAAACCGCGACCAGCTGCGTGTTGGAGTGGACGGCCGACTTGGAGCCGCGCAGCAAGGCCACGTTGCCCGACTTCAGCGCCAGACCAAAGGCATCGACAGTAACGTTCGGGCGAGCCTCGTAGACCATGCCCATCACGCCCAGCGGAACGCTGACCTGGGAAAGCTTAATGCCGTTAGGAAGAGTGCTGCCCCGCAGCACCTCGCCTACCGGATCCGGCAGGGCCGCAACCTGGCGCAGCCCACCGGCAATACCCTCAACACGATCGGAGTCAAGACGCAGGCGATCCAGCAGGGAGTCACTAAAACCACGGGCCTTACCGGCCTCGATGTCCTTGGCGTTGGCTACCAGAATCTCTTCAGTACGGGCGACCAGCGCATCTGCTGCGGCCAGCAGGAGCTCGTTCTTGCGTGCCGACGTAAAGCGAGCCAGCTCTCCCGCGACAGCCTTGGCACGCTGTGCCTTATCTAAAACCTCGGCGCGCTCAGCAGCACGCTCCGGACTAAGAGCCGAATCCTCGGCAATGCCCTGTTGATTGGTGTTAGCAGTTTCGTTCGTTTGAGCAGTCATGCCTACCAGCATAACTAGAGTGAGACATCATTTGAGGGAATTAGCTCAGCAACCCAAGGAAAGATGTAATTCATCAACAGCAGGAACACGATGACGGCAATCACGATGGTGATGATCGCTTTCACCCACCACGGACCCGGCAGGGATCGCCAAAAAGCTGCGTACATCTAGTTGACCTCCTTGGTCTCAACACCGGCGAGAACCGCGTGAATAATGAGCCGATGAGTGTTGTCCCACTGCGGATGGCAGGTAGTCAGCGTAAGTAGAGTCGCGTTACCGACCGGATTGAGGACATCGGCGCGGTCTGGAGTGACAATGTGCTGGCCGGGAATCTCGGGGACGTTAGTTCCTTCTGGCACGCAGTCGAAGCTTTCCCCTGCGCCAGCCATACCGTCGACCGGTAATACCTTGTAGCGGTAAATAGCATCACGCGTCTCTACAGTGATGTCATCGCACGTCTGCAGGCGGTCAATGTTGTCAAAGGGAGCTCCGTGGCCGTCACGATGGGCGGCATAAGAACTGTTGCCCACCTGCCCCGGAAGGGCTGTGCTCGGATAATGGCCGGGGCCACCGCGCAAAACTTCCTGAGAGACACCTTCGAATACGACCAAATCGCTAAAACCGGCCTTTGGAGCGGAAATCATCGCCACCGCAGAGCCAGGCACCCAAGAGCCCTCAACAGCTGGCTCCGTGCCTTCTGGCGCCTGAGCTGAGGCCGATGCCGGTGCGGACCATGCCTGCTGCAGCTCATCACGAGCCTGCTGCTGAGCTTTCCCGGTTTCAAGACCAGACCAGTACAGCAGATAAAAGGCGAAGAGCGCCACCATCACTCCAGCGGTCAAGAGCAACTCGCCGATGACGCCAATAATTTTCGATAACACACTTAGGATTATGCCCGAAAGTTCCTCATCCAGGCAGTCCGCGCTCAGGCACTCCTCCCCCAGCCAGTCCGCACTCAGCTAGTCCCCACTCAGCCGGTCTTTGCCGAGGCACCTCTGTCCGGGCGCGCCCAGGTGCGCGTCTTTAAGCGCTGCAGCTCTCAGCGCAACGCTCTCCTAAGCGCGGGAGGCGAAATCCGACAGGTAGTCGGCATGGACGACAGGCTTCTGCATGTCATTCGGCAATTCCTCGGTGTGGTAGCCGATCATGCCCAGCAGTTCTTCAGAGTCATAGTTGACCTCGCCGCGGCCGATGACCTCACCGCTCGGGCCAATCAGGTCGACGATGTCACCAGCGGAGAACTCACCGTCAACCGAGGTGATACCGACCGGGAGCAGCGACTTGCGCATGCGGGTCACAGCGTCGACCGCGCCGGCATCCAGGCGAAGCAGGCCCGAGCTATCCGCTGCGTAGAGCATCCAGAACTTCCAGGCGCTCAAGCGGTTGTCCTTCGCGGCGAAAGCGGTTCCCACATCTGCCTGGTCCAGTGCTCGCTCAATGTTGGACGCCGAAGTCAGCAGCACCGGCACCCCAGCACGCGAAGCCAGGCGTGCGGCAGACACCTTCGAGGCCATTCCACCGGTGCCCAATGCCCCACCGTCACCGGCGATAACACCACGCAAGTCGTTACCGCTGCGCACCTCTGGCACAAAGGTTGCACCTGGATCGGCCGGGTTGCGGTCGTAGAGGCCGTCGACGTCGGAAAGCAGAATCAGTGCATCGCAGTACGCCAGGTGACTGACCAGGGCGGCCAGGCGGTCGTTGTCGCCGAAGCGGAACTCCGAGGTCGCGACCGTGTCATTTTCGTTGACAATTGGCACTGCACCCAGCTGGCGCAGGCGGTCGATAGTGCGCTGAGCGTTGCGGGCACGCGAACGCACACCTGCATCGTCCGAGGTCAAAAGCACCTGCGCAGAAGTGCGGCCATAGCGCAGGAAGGAGCGTCCCCACTCCTGTGCCAGGCGCACCTGCCCCACCGCTGCAGCCGCCTGCTTGGTCGCCAAATCAGTGGGACGCGAAGTCAGCCCCAGCGGCCCCATTCCGGATGCCACCGCGCCGGAGGACACGACAATGACATCGCTAAAGCCCATACGCTTTTCCAGGGCATCGGCAATGAAGTCGATGCGTTCGGGATCGGTACGACCGTCAGATCCGGTCAACGAGGAAGAACCAATCTTCACCACGACACGCTTCGCGGTCCGAATTGCCTCACGAGTCTCGGAATCGAAACCGCCTTTGGTTCCCGGAGATAAATTCTCAGTCGCCTTTTCAATCTCAGCGACGGTGGACTCAGGATTGTTGTGAAGCAGCTCGTCGACCTCCTCACGGGAAATCGGCGCGTCCGATTCAGACTTCGGCGCGGTAGCTACCGGGGCATCTAATGCATCTGCTCCAGTGACGTCAACATCGTTGGCAACGGTGTCGGAAGGGATAACTGACTCACTCATTTCACTAATGGAAAACATGACGGTCTAATGTAATTCTGACTATATAATTGTTTAAACAATTAATGGCAAAATGCAAGTTTGAAGTCTTCGCTTGCCGACGACGCTGGCGCCCGCGACTATGAGTACCGGTCGCGAATAGCCTCTTCGCCATCTCCGAAATCGTACTCGTCAATCAGACCACGGCGGGCCTGCGATGCACGCTTACGCTGCTCGGCGCTAGTGCGCTCGTTGACGTAGAGACGATCGTCGGTACCACGGCCACTCGGAACGAAGTCATCGGTGCCCGCGACCTGCTGCGGGTACCACTCGAAGGTGAGATAGGAAATCGTCACCGGGCAGCCAACCGTTGCCCCAGCCTTTGCCAGGGCATCTTCTACACCAAGCTTGGCCAGGCGGTCAGCCAAGTAGCCGACTGCCTCGTCGTTTTCGAAGTCCGTCTGGTTAATCCAGCGTTCCGGCTTACGGCCACGCACAATGAACCCATCTGGGGTATTCGGATCGCGCTCGATGGTGAAGTCCGCGCCTTCGTGCTTCTTGCCACGCACACCTTCCGGACGGATGACCGCACGGGGCTCCTGCTCTGTTGGCAACGGATGCGCCTTGCGGTAGGCGGCAATCTGATCCTTCAGGCCGTAGGTCAGCTCCTTGAGCCCCTCGTGCGTCACCGTAGAGATCTCATAAATCGGCCAGCCGAACTTCTCCAGCTCCTCGCGCTGCATGTCAATCATTTCGCGAGCATCGGGCAGGTCAATCTTGTTCAGCACGATGACGCGCGGACGCTCTGCGAGATCCCCAAGCCCCACGTCGGCCTTCAGCACCGACTGGTAGTTGGCGAGTTCCGTCTCCAACGCCTTGATGTCAGAGACCGGATCGCGGTCGCCCTCCAGCGCAGCAGCGTCAACCACATGAACCAGCACAGCGCAGCGCTCAATGTGACGCAGGAAGTCCAACCCAAGACCTCGGCCTTCAGATGCCCCCGGGATAAGACCCGGCACATCTGCGATGGTGAAGGACTCGTAGCCAACGTTGACTACACCCAGGTTCGGCTGCAGCGTGGTAAATGGGTAGTCACCAATCTTCGGCTTAGCAGCGCTCATGGTGCTGACCAGCGAGGACTTTCCGGATGACGGGAAGCCCACCAGTCCAACGTCTGCCATGGATTTGAGCTCCAAGACAAGATCCTTGGCCTCACCCGGCTCACCGAGGAGAGCGAAGCCCGGCGCACGGCGGTTCTTGTTCGCCAGCGCTGCGTTGCCCAGGCCACCGTAACCGCCCTCAGCGGCAATGAAGCGGGCACCCTTACCTGTCATGTCCGCGAGCACTTCCCCATCCTCGGTCATGACAACCGTGCCCTCCGGCACTCCGAGAACCAGGTCCTCACCACGAGCACCGTTGCGGTGATCGCCCGCGCCCGGCTTACCGTTGGCAGCCTTGATATGGGGGTGGAAGTGGAAGTCCATCAGAGTGTGAATCTGCGGGTCGACGACCAGCACAATGTCGCCACCGTGGCCGCCGTTACCGCCATCGGGACCGCCGAGTGGCTTGAACTTTTCACGCAGCACCGAGTTACAGCCGTGACCACCGTCGCCGGCCTGCAAATGCAGTACGACACGATCTACAAAACGAGACATAAAATCACACACACTTCCGAGCGGAGAGCCATCATCTAGTGCCTGGAGTAATGCCCTAATTTAAGCGAGCCGACGGGCAGAAGTCTAGGCGGTAACAAAACGCTGCCTCGCAACCTAAAAGCGCGAAACAGTACATAAACAACAAAAGAGCCGATTACCTTTCGCAGTGGGAAAGGAATCGGCTCTTCTGCAAGGCAGTTAAACCTGCCTCAAATTCAACGTTGCAGTAATCCTATGTGGACAACCGAGGGTTGTTCTTAGGAGTTATTCTCAACGATGCTGACAATGCGGCGGTTACGGCGGGTACCGAACTCGACTGCGCCTGCCTTCAGAGCGAAGAGAGTGTCGTCGCCGCCACGGCCAACGTTCTCACCCGGGTGGAACGAGGTACCGCGCTGACGAACGAGAATCTCGCCTGCCTTAACCTGCTGGCCGCCGAAGCGCTTCACGCCGAGGCGCTTAGCTTCGGAGTCGCGGCCGTTGCTGGTGCTGGATGCACCCTTCTTAGTAGCCATGATTTTCTCCTAGGGAAAAGCTAATTGGAATTTCGGCGGTTTACTTGGAGACGCCGGTAATCTTCAGAACAGTGAGCGGCTGACGGTGGCCGTAGCGGCGCTTGTAGCCAGTCTTGTTCTTGTAGTGCATGCCGCGGATCTTCGGGCCCTTAGCGGCCTCGACGATCTCTGCGTTAACGGTAACGTTGGCAAGCTTGTCGGCATCCGCAATGACATCTGCGCCATCGACGAGCAGAACCGGGGTGAGAGCCACGGACGAACCCGGCTCACCCTCGATCTTCTCGACCTTGACGAGGTCACCTTCGGCAACCTTGTACTGCTTGCCGCCGGTCTTGACGATCGCGTACATAGGAGGGCTACCCCTTTATCTGAGAAACTCGACTCAAGGAATCTTTGTAATTCCTTGACTGGACAATGGAATTGCGATTAGTTGCGTGTGCAGAACACTTCAGGGACATACCCGAAAGCCAAATCCGAGTAGATTTCCCCGCTCTGGCCGTTTCCTTACCACCAGCGCCTCAAGCACCAGTGGGCATGACCAGATACGCCTACTAATCAGCGACTGGTCAAGAGTAGCGAAAAATCCCCCTAAATTACAAACTGCCCGAGTAAGACCCTGTCCCCCATCGGTTTTCACGGTCTTCCCGGGCAGTTTCCGAAGCCACTTTCCACCCCCTGCTTTAGGGAACGGAAAACAACCTTCTATCTGGCCTTATTTCAGATTTCCAATCTCTAGTTCTGGCCACTTCGGCGCACCGCACGACGCACGCGGCGACGACGATTGGCCGGTTTCGTCTCCGGCGCCGCAGCACCGCGATTAGCCTGCTTCTGCTCTGGCTTAGTAGCGCGGTTTGAAGCGCCCTGTCGCTGCTTCGGCGCAGTCGCTTCGGCATCGCTTTGCGACGAGACCCTGCGCACCGCCCGACGGCGATTACGGCGAGCTCCCGTGCCCTGGACCGCTACGACCTCAACCCGTGACTTGCCCGAGCGGCGTCCACCGCCACTGCGGTTGGCGCTGCGGTTGGTGCTGCGGTTGCTGTCATCGCGGTTGTCTTTCGCACGATCTCCACCCTTGCTGCCTTCAGCGTCGGCCTTTGGCTTAGTGGACTCGAAGTCCTCGCGACGCGGTGCGCGATCCGAGCGGGAGTTACCGCGCGTCGGACGACGACGGCGTGGAGAACGCTCGAACGCCTCCTTCGCCTCCTCATAGGTCTGGGACTCCTCGGCCACAGCCTTACCGGTCTTGTTAGCGTTGCCGCTCTTGCCATCCTTGGCTGGCTCCCTCACGTCTATGGTGGAAGCTGCCTGAGACTCAGCCTGAGGCGCAGTGGTTTCATCCACAGCAGTACGACGCACAGCGCGACGACGGCGACGTCGAGCACTAGCGCTGCTGGAGCGTTCAGCCTCGCCACGGCCTCCACCGGAGCCACCGTTATCGGTGCGCTCGGCACGCTCAGCACGGGTCGGGCGCTCCGAACGCTTACGACGATCACCATATTCTTCGTCGCGGTCATCAGCGTCGCGTGCAGCCGAATCAACGGCAACATGCTCCGCTACCCGGCGACGCGTAGCCCGACGGCGGCGGCGCTGCCCCTCCTGCGGCATGTAACGGTCATCCGACGGCTCCTCTGGGTCCTTCTCACGGGCTTCCGCAACAGCTGCGGCCGCCAGAGCAGCCAGGTCATTGGAGTTCTCCGATTGCTCGGTACGCTCGCGGCGCTCCTGACGGCCACGGCCGTTCTGTCGCTGCTCATCGTTTCGGCCCTGGCTCTTACGAACCCGGCGACGACGCGGCGGCTTCGGCTCATCGTTCTCAGAAGAGACGATGACAGCTTCGACAGCAGCTGCGACACGCTTGTCAGCTGCGTCCTTATCGCGCTGGTTGGTCTCCGCGTCGTCGTCACGCGTTGCCGTGGAAGAGCCTGCCTGGTCGCCCTGATCGCGGTGCATGGCCAGCGCGGCCGGGTGGTTGGCCGGATTATGCTCCGAGCGCGACTTGTTGCGGCGCTTGGACTTGCCCTGCTCGTCGTTGCGACGGCCATTCTTGTGGCCACGGCTCTGATTGTCCTGCTCGACCGGATCGATGTGGATAATCAGACCGCGGCCATTACAGCAGCTACACGGCGTGGAGAAGGTCTCCAACAGGCCTGTGCCCAGACGCTTGCGCGTCATCTGGACGAGGCCGAGCGAGGTGACCTCGGAGACCTCGTGACGCGAGCGGTCGCGGCCGAGAGCCTCCTTCAGACGGCGCAGCACCAAATCCTGGTTTTCCGGCAGCACCATGTCGATAAAATCGACGACAATCATGCCGCCCAGATCGCGCAGACGCATCTGGCGGACGATTTCCTCAGCGGCCTCCAGGTTGTTGCGAGTGACCGTCTCTTCCAGGTTTCCGCCAGCGCCGGTGAACTTACCGGTGTTGACGTCGATGACCGTCATGGCCTCGGTGCGGTCGATGACCAGCGTGCCGCCCGAAGGCAGCCAGACCTTGCGGTCGAGTGCCTTGGCCAGCTGCTCATCGATGCGGAAGTGCTCGAAGACATCGGCGCCGCCGTGCTCCTTGGCGAAGTAGCACTGCAGTCGCGGCTCCAGCTCCGGCGCCAGGTCGCCGATGTAGTCCGTCACTGTGTTCCACGGGCGATCGCCCTCCACCACGAGACGCGAGAAGTCCTCGTTGAAGACGTCGCGGACGACCTTGACCAGCATGTCTGGCTCTTCGTACAGCGCAATCGGCTTTGCTCCACGCTTCGCCTTCGCCGCCTCGGAGGCTTCCCAGATCTCCTGCCACTGCGTCTCCAAGCGCTTAATGTCGGCCTCGATGGCCTCCTTGGATACACCCTCGGCGGCGGTACGGATAATCGTGCCCGAGCCCTCCGGCGTAACCTCGCTCAGAATCGACTTCAGGCGCTTGCGCTCCGGCTCCGGCAGCTTGCGGGAAATACCCGCGCTACGGCCGCCCGGCACGTACACCAGGAATCGACCAGCCATCGAAATGTGGGTGGTCAGACGCGCACCCTTGTGACCAATCGGGTCCTTGGACACCTGGACCAGAATCTGGTCGCCGGCCTTCAGCGCATGTTCAATCTTGCGCGAACGCGACTTCGTGCCCAGCAGCTTCCAGTTCAGGTCACCTACGTAAATGACACCGTTGCGGTCGGTTCCGATATCGATGAACGCCGCTTCCATGCTGGGCAGGACGTTCTGCACGCGACCGAGGTAGATATTGCCGATCTGCGTGGTCTGCGTGTCAGAGGTAACGAAGTGCTCGACCAGCAGGTCATCTTCCAGCACACCCACCTCAGTGACAATGCCCGCGTGGTCATGGCGCTTGCGCTCACGCACCACCATCGTGCGCTCCACCGACTCACGACGAGCCAGGAATTCCGCCTCCGAGATTACGTGGCGCTTGCGCGATTCCTCACGACGCTCGATACGGCGACGTCGCTGCGCCTCCAGGCGAGTCGATCCCTTAATCGCCTGCGGTTCCTCGACCTCATCGCGGGTTTCCTCTTCCTCGCGCTCTGTGTTTTCGGTGGTCTTCTCCGCCTGTTGCGCGTCATCATTACGACGCCCACGTCCACGACGGCGACGACGCGGGCGCGGCTGACGCTCCGTTTCGCTTGACGACGAGCCGTCCTGCCCCTCCCCCGCGTTGTCATCGGTGCCCTGGTTGGAGGCCCCGTTGTCAGCTGAAGCTGCATCCTCGGTGGCCGAATTCTTGGCCGTAGCCGGGACAGCCTGCGGCGCCAGGAAGATAGGCGCAAACGCGGTCTGCTCTTCCGCAACCGGCGGCTCCGGGACTACCGGCGGCTCGATGTCCTGCAGGGCTTCGCTCTGAGTTGCCTGCGTATCCTGCGGCTCTTGCGTTTTCTGCGGCTCTTGCGCTTCCTGAATTTCCTCTGCTGCTGGAGCGCTGGTCGTGCGGACCGCACGGCGAACTCGGCGACCACGACGTGTGGTCACTGCAGCGCTCTTTGCAGCAGGTGCTTCGGCGGACGCTTCCTCAGCGGAGGTTTTCTCAGCGGTCTCGGCTACGGTGTCGGCAGCCTTTTTGTCGGCAGCCTTCTTATCGGACGCCTTCTTCGGCGACGACTGAACGACAGCCTCAACAGCTTCCTCGACGACCGAGTTCGAGTCCTTCTGCTCGTCCTTCGCAGCGGTTTCTTCCGGAGCGCCAGCGGTCTTCTTCACAGCCCGCTTACGCGTTGCTCGCTTCTTAGTCGTGCTCTTCTTCTCTGCGCTCTGCTTCTCTTCAGCCTGCTTCTCTGCGCTCTGGTTTGCCGAGGATTTCTTAGCCGAGGACTTCTTGGTGTCCTTCTTCTCGGTCACTTCCTCAGCAGGTGCTGCGTCCAACTTAGCTTCGCTCTGAGCTGCCTTCTGGTCGGCCTTCTTTTCTGCCTTCGGCGCAGCCTTCTTTGTGGCCTTCTTCGCAGCCGACTTCTTGCTGCTCTTCTTCGCAGCTGGCTTCTTCTCGGACTTAGCTGCGGTTTGCTCGTCCGACTTCTCATCTGCCGCGTTCGGCTTACCTGCCGACTGTTTTTCCTTCGCGGCTGGCTTTTCGCCGGTTGGCTTGGTCGCAGCGGATCCGTCGTCAAGCGAGGCATCCTCTGGATGATCGCCGATGAAATTCAGCACTGCGTCGAGCTGATTTTGATTAATGGTGGACGCAGCGGACTTTACGACGATCCCCGCGTGCCCCAGTGCTTCGATGGTTTCCTTCGAGGTCAACCCCAAGCTCTTGGCCAGGTGGTGGACTCGGGTTTTCAGAGCCGCTGACTCACGATCAAATTCGCGTGCCTTAGCGACAACATCCTGGCTGAAATTTGCCACTGTATTTGTTTCTCCTTGACACCCCACCACGCAAAACCCGACAACAGGAAGCACACTCTTTGTCATTCCATGTGCGCCTACATCCGTTGTGGCCTTGGAAACCAGGCGGAGCAACGATGTTGCGACAGCCACTTCATTTGCGCCAAATGCGCAGATAGAGGGCCGAAAACGATGAACAATTATGAAAGTCTTATTGGCAGGCCTACCGGCTGACTCAGGGATTCAGCGATCACATGCGGAATATCTCATCCACCGGAGCGAACTCCCGGGCACTACTGCTGCTGTCCATTGTCGCACATATCGAGCAGGTGGCGCGCACCGACATTGGTGGCGGCGGGCCAATCCGAGTTACTGACTGCGTTTATGACAGAAATGGCCTGAAAAATTGCCGGAAAGTGTCATAAACTCCTACAGTTTCACATTTGCAGCCCGTGCCCGCATTCCCACGTGCAGCCCGCTGAAGGGCCGCCCCACGGTCGTCGACAAGCAAAAAGCGCCGAACCGGCAAACAATTTGCTTGCTCAGTTCGGCGCCAGTTCAACGCTCACGGGTCAATGCTGAACCGTCAACGTTTAGAGGTTCGGGAACCAAATACCAATCTCGCGCTCAGCGGACTCCGGAGAATCGGAACCGTGAACAACGTTGTTAGCAACCTCAAGTGCGAAGTCACCGCGGATGGAGCCCGGGGTTGCGGCCTCAACCGGGTTGGTGCCGCCAGCGAGCTGACGCCAAGCAGCGATTGCGTTCGGGCCCTCGATAACACCAGCGACCAGCGGTGCAGAGGTGATGAAATCAACCAGCTCACCAAAGAACGGCTTATCGACGTGCTCTGCGTAGTGCTCCTTCGCAGTTGCCTCGTCAGCAACACGGAGGTCAAGCGCGACCAGCTTCAGGCCCTTGCGCTCGATGCGGGAGATAACTTCGCCGACCAGACCGCGGGAAACGCCGTCCGGCTTGATCAGAATAAGAGTACGTTCAGTCATGGTGAGCATCATACTATGACAAACCCCGCTGCACCGGAGTGGTGGTGCAGCGGGGTGAAAGTCGCGACTACGAGCGCGGGAGACTTACGAGTGCTGGGTGGTCAACAGACCGCGCTCCATACGCTGGATGAGGTTCTTCCGCAGGTGCAGAATGTAGGCCCACACTAGTGCGAAGAAGATACCCACCACGCCCATAGACACGTGCGTGAAGATAGCCAGCACACCAAAGACCTGCAGCACAATGTTGGCCTTCAGAGCCCAGGGCTGCTTCTGCAGGAAGGCCATCGCAATCAGAGCCAGGCCCAGGATGGTGATGTACGTAACCGAGAAGGTCTGGTTAATCTGGCCGTCGGGAATGCGCGTGACCACAGTCAGACCAAGCAGCACCGAGATAGCCTGCATTATCAGCGTTCCGGACATAACACCGCGCAGACCCTTCAGCGGGTCCTTAGCCGGATCGTGTCCCGCACCGAGCGGGCCATACTTGCCACCCTCACTCAGGTCACGCCCCTCGCGGTAGGCGCGCAGAGCCTCGCGGTCGGCAGCGGTGTAATCCTCCGCGCCATTGCCCTGTGGCTGGCTCGCCTGAGATTCACTCATTGCGGGTCCTTTCCAAATAGTGTCCGGGCTTCGCCCGCAGTGACAACAGATCCAGTGACGATCACACCGGAACCAGAGACAATACCGTCTCCGGTGTCGGTTTCCTCAGCCAGCGCTACAGCTAGCTCAACGGCGGACGGCAGAGTCGGTACGCGATGCACGCGCTCCTCGCCGAAAATCTCCTCCGCGAGGTCAGCCAGGTCGTCGTAGTGCAGCGCACGCGGCGATGTGTTCTGGGTAATAACCACTTCTTCGAAGTAAGGCTCCAGCTCCACCAGCAGCCCACGAGCATCCTTCTCCCCCAGCACCGACAGCACACCAATCACACGGCGGAAGTCGAACTCAGCGGAGAGGGCCGTGCGTAGCGCACGGGCACCGTGAGGATTGTGGGCGGCATCGATGAACACCGTCGGGGTCGAGCGCACGCGCTCCAGGCGGCCTGGCGATGCGACCGTCGCAAAGCCTTCGCGAACCGCATCAATGTTGAGCGGACGCCCCGGACCTGCGCCGAAGAACGCCTCCACCGCAGCCAGTGCTGTGGCTGCGTTACGCGCCTGATGCGGACCGTGCAGCGGCAGATGGATGTCGTCATACTCGCCGGCCAGGCCCTTGAGCGTCAGGTTCTGTCCGCCGACCGCCAGCTGATGACTGACGACGCCGTACTCAACTCCAGCGCGGGCGACGGAGGCATCCATTTCCACGGCACGTCGCAAAACGACGTCCATTGCTTCCGGCTCTTGCTCGCCGACAATGGCGACATTGTCCGGTGGCGTAAGCAAGTCGTCCTTATTCCACCGCGACTTGATGATGCCGGCCTTCTCAGAAGCGATTTCAGCCAGGGTATCTCCGAGGTACTCCGTGTGATCGAGACCGATTGGGCAGATGACTGCCACGTCGGCCTCCACCACGTTGGTCGCATCCCATGTGCCACCCATGCCGACTTCCACCACGGCGACATCAACAGGAGCGTCGGCGAAGGCAGCGTAGGCCATGGCCGTGAGAACCTCGAACTTACTCATCTGCGGGCCGCCCTTTTCGGCGGACTTGGCATCAACCATTTCCACGTAGGGCTGAATCTCGCGCCAGATGCGCACGTAATCGCGTGGATGAATGGGCTGGCCATCGATGGCGATGCGCTCGGTAACCAGCTGCAGATGCGGACTGGTGGTGCGGCCGGTGCGACGACCGAGAGCGCGCACCAACGACTCAATCATGCGCACAGTGGAAGTCTTGCCATTCGTGCCGGCAACGTGAATGACTGGAGTGGCACGCTCGGGATGGCCAAGGATGTCCATCAGCATCTCGATCCGCTCGAGCGATGGGTCAATCTTGGTCTCCGGCCAGCGCTGATCCAGCTCGGCTTCCACCTCTGCGAGCTCGCGCAGCTCCTCTGCGGTGGCCTCCAGCGGAGCCGGCTCGTTGACTGGGCGATCCACATCCACCGGCAGGCTCAGGCCCTCCTCGGACACGGAAACCTCACCGAGGCGCATGTCATCGGGCATGCGGCCATCAGCCATCACACCGGCAATTTCGCGAGGTTCGAGGTCCTCGACGATCTGGGAGTCAGCCGGATCGAATTCGAACTCAGGCGCTGCAGTGGACTCCTCTCGCAGCGCAGACTCTTCCTGCGTCACCGAATCGTCGCCGCCGCCAAGATTCAAACGAATCTCGCCTGCGGCCTCATCACGTGGTTCAGCATCCCGTGGATCGGTCATGCCTGCGGAAGTCCCTCCAAACGAGCCTTAATACGGTCAATCTCCTCCAGTGCGAACTGGTGGCGAGTCTTAATCTTCTCCACGACCTGCTCCGGAGCCTTGGACAGGAAGGCCTCGTTGCCGAGCTTCTTCTCGGTGCCGGCCAGTTCCTTCTCTGCCTTGGCCAGGTCCTTTTCCAGACGCTTGCGTTCAGCGGCCACGTCGACGGTGCCGGAGGTATCCAGCTCGATCAGGACAGTGGCCTGAGACAGGCGCACCTCAATGGAAGCGGTAGCGGTGAATCCATCCTCCGGCGCCTCAGCACGAGCCAGCGAACGAATCATCTCTTCCTGAGCAGTCAGATCAGCATCCGCCAGGTTCATGCGTGCCGGCACGCGCTGCGACGGCTTCACACCCTGGTCATTGCGGAAACGACGCAGCTCGGTGACCAACTTCTGGGCATCGGCAATACGACGTGCGGCAACCTCGTCGACAGCAGCGCCGTCGGTGGTCATGGTTGCATCCGGCCAGTCGGAAATAACCAGAGAGTCCTCGAAGCCCTCCGCGCCGTCGGTAAGCGCCTTCCACAGCGTCTCCGTGACAAACGGCATGGACGGGTGCAGCAGACGCAGCAGCGTATCCAGCACGCGGCCGAGAACCAGACGCGTGGAGGCGGCGCGGGCGGCCTGCTCCTCGGTCATGGTCTCGCCGTCATTCAGGCGTGGGAAGTCAACCTTGGTCATCTCCAGGTACCAGTCACAGACCTCGTCCCATGCGAAGTGGTAGAGGGCCTCGTTGGCCTTGGAGAACTCGTACTTATCCAGCGCAGCGTCGACTTCGGCGCGGACCTGTTCCAGGCGGTCCAGGATCCAGCGGTCGGTGTCGGTGAGCTGGTCACGGTCCGGCAGCTCGCCCACGTGGGCACCGTTCATCAGTGCAAAGCGGGTGGCGTTGAACAGCTTGGTAGCGAAGTTACGGGAGCTCTGTGCGGCGTCGTTACCGACCGGCAGGTCAGAGCCCGGGTTAGCACCACGAGCCAGCGTGAAGCGAAGTGCGTCCGCACCGTAGTCACGCACCCAGTCCAGCGGGTCAATGCCGTTGCCGAGAGACTTCGACATCTTGCGACCCTGCTCATCGCGGACCAGACCGTGCAGGAAGACATCCTTGAACGGCACCTGCGGACGGCCGTCGCGGCCCTTACCCAACGGTGAATCAGGCAGGGTGGCAGCAAAGGTCGAGAACATCATCATGCGCGCGACCCAGAAGAACAGAATGTCGTAGCCGGTGACCAGCACGGATGTTGGGTAGAACTTCTCCAGCTCTGGGGTGGCGTCCGGCCAACCCATCGTGGAAAACGGCCACAGCGCAGAGGAGAACCAGGTATCCAGCACGTCCGGATCCTGCGTCCAGCCCTCGCCCGTCGGGACCTCATCATCCGGGCCGACACAGACGACCTCGCCATTCGGGCCGTACCAGATCGGGATGCGGTGGCCCCACCACAGCTGGCGCGAAATACACCAGTCGTGCATGTCATCGACCCAGTCGAACCAGCGCGGCTCCTGCGAAGCCGGGTGAATAACCGTGTCGCCCTCGCGAACAGCATCGCCGGACATCTTGGCCAGCTCATCGACCTTAACGAACCACTGCAGGCTCAGCAGCGGCTCAATCGGCTCACCCGAGCGCTCCGAATGACCGACCGAGTGAACGTACGGGCGGACCTCCTTGACAATGCGCCCCTGGTCACGCAGAGCCTCCGTCAGCGCGGTACGGGCCTCCGCGCGATCCATGCCGTCGAAACGCGTGCCGGTGTTGAAGATACGGCCAGTGGTGTCGATGACCTCCGGCATATCCAGGTCGTGGCGCTGGCCCATGGCGAAGTCATTCGGATCGTGCGCCGGCGTGATCTTCACCGCGCCTGTACCGAACTCGCGGTCCACGTAGTCATCGGCGATGACCTGAATCTTCAGGTCCTCGCGGAACGGGTGGTCCAGAACCTTACCCACCAGGTGCGTGTAGCGCTCATCCTCCGGGTGCACGGCAATTGCCACGTCACCCAGCATCGTCTCCACACGAGTCGTCGCCACAACAATGGAGTCTTCCCCATCGCCGTAGCGGAAGGACACGAGCTCGCCTTCAGCGTCCTCGTACTTGACCTCAATATCCGAGATTGCAGTCTGCAGCACTGGCGACCAGTTGACCATGCGCTTGGCGCGGTAAATCAGGCCGCGGTCAAACAATTCCTTAAAAATCGTCTGAACCGCACGGGACAGGCCCTCGTCCAGAGTGAAGCGCTCACGGGACCAATCCAGGGAGTCACCAATCTGGCGCATCTGGTTGCCGATACGTCCGCCGTAATCGTGCTTCCACTCCCAGACCTTCTCCACGAATTCCTCGCGGCCATAATCGAAGCGGTCCTTACCTTCGGACTCCTTCAGCATCGCCTCGACCTTGGTCTGCGTTGCGATACCCGCGTGGTCCATACCCGGCAGCCACAGCACCTCGTAGCCCTGCATGCGCTTACGGCGCACCAGCGCATCCATCAAAGTGTGGTCCAGTGCGTGGCCCATGTGCAGCTGACCCGTCACATTCGGCGGGGGCAGCACAATAGAGTAAGCCGGCTTGGAGCTAGACGGGTCAGCCTTGAAATAACCAGCGTCTACCCAGCCCTGGTACAGGTCCGACTCCACGTCAGCCGGGTTCCACGACTTGGGCAACTTATCTGCTCTGTTTAGGTCCACGTTGTTCTCAGTCACGCGTCACATCTTAGCGCCTTGCCCGGATTTGGTTTTCCAGGGGCTTTACGACGGCCCTTGCGCCCCACCCATATCTACCATCAGCGACTTATACACCGCCTAATTCAAGCCTTACTCTCGCTCCGACCCGAACCGCGATTACCGCGCAAAATAAAAGCGCTCTCTTGTGAAATCATCACAAGAGAGCGCCTCTAAACGGCCGTTGAACAGCTCTTAGACCAGCAGGTCCTTAACTGCCTCGCGCTCTTCGCGCAGTGCCTTGACGTTGCGCTCGATGCCAGCGCGCTGAACCTCGGAAAGATCCAGGCCCTCAACGCGAACCCACTCGCCGTCCTTGGCGTAGCACGGAACACCAGCGACCAGGCCCTCGTCGATGCCGTAGGAGCCATCGGACGGAAGGGCGACAGAGACCCACTCGCCCTCTGGGGTACCCGTGACCCAGTCACGCATGTGGTCAACTGCGGCAGCGGCAGCGGAAGCTGCGGAGGAGGAACCACGGACCTCGATGATTTCTGCGCCACGCTTGGCGACACGCGGAATGAAGTCCTGCTCGACCCATGCAGCGTCCACCTTGTCGGAGACCTTCTCGCCTGCAATGGTGGCGTAGGTGATGTCCGGGAACTGGTCTGCGGAGTGGTTACCCCAGACAATCATGTTCTTGATCTCAGTGGTCGGAACACCAATCTTTTCCGACAGCTGAGACAGGGAGCGGTTGTGGTCCAGGCGCATCATGGCGGTGAAGCGCTCTGCCGGGATGTCCTTAGCGTGGGATGCGGCGATCATGGTGTTGGTGTTGGCCGGGTTGCCGACAACCAGAACCTTGATGTCGTCTGCTGCATGATCGTTCAGTGCGGCACCCTGCGGGCCGAAGATCTTGCCGTTGGCGCCCAGCAGTGCGGAGCGCTCCTCGCCCTTGCCGCGCGGCTTTGCACCGACCAGGAAGGCGGCGTTGGCACCGTCGAATGCCTTTGCCGGATCATCGGTGATGTTGATGCCAGTCAGAAGCGGGAAGGCGGAGTCAAACAGCTCCATGGCGACGCCTTCGGTGGCGTGCAGCGCCGGAGTGATCTCCAGCAGGTTCAACTCAACCGGGGTCTCAGGGCCGAAAACCGAACCGCTGGCAATGCGGAAGAGCAGGGAGTAAGCGATCTGTCCGGCGGCACCGGTAACTGCAACCTTTACGGGAGTCTTGTTCACTTCAGGCCTTTCTCGAGAGAGAATCAATTCGCTGCCCACTCTAATGCGACTACAGAATTGGCGCAGACGGGGGCGACGGGCTCAGGCCAATTCTGAAAAACGGATAGCATTAGGCATGACTTACGGTCATGTACTCATTTCACTAGAAAGAAGTCCGCGACCGAGCAATTTCACCCCCGTTAGATAGCCAAAACCCCGTAGTCGCCCTCTAGTCCAAGCAAAGGATTTTCATGAAGTCTCCAGGCTCCTCTGATGCAATCCCCCATGCAGTCTTGGTGGCAGCACTTCAAGAATTCACCGCAAAGGGGTATGCAGATGCCCGTTTGGATGCCATTGCTGCCGCCTCTGGTGTCTCCAAGCGCATGCTTCACTACCACTGTGGTGACAAGTTGGGACTCTACAGGGCGACGTGGGCACATGTGCTGGAGACCGTAAGGCCTGACGACGACGACCTGCGCCCGCACTCCAATGTGCCGGTGGAAGCCCTGCAGCATGTGGTCGGTGTTATCTATGACTACTTCTCGGCGAACCCGCTCGCCGTGCGGTTCATCATCCAGGAAAACCTACATCCGGTCCTGCCGCTAGAAGGCGTGACTGGGCTTGGTGGTCAGAGCCCAATTGTTTTGGAGTTTGACCGCATCTTGTTGCTCGGTCGCGATTATGGTGCATTCCGCACTGATATTTCCGCACTTGATCTTTATATTCTCGTGCTGTCGCTGGCCACCTTCCCCACCCTGCACCAGCGGACTTTTGAAAACCTCTACGGCATTGAAATGCAGTCGACAGTGTTGTCGGACAAGCTGCGTGAGTTCGCTCAGGACACTGTGACCAGCCTGTTGACGTCCTCGCCTCGCAACGAACCGGGCAGCTCGTACACTTCCCTGCTGGCCTCCCATGGCGCCAACTCGTCCGCGCTTGGCGCAGAGGTCTACGGCGATCAGCCCAACCCAGAGACTCAAGACTTGACTACTGACGATGCCCCGGATTACCGCGACATCTACGGCATGGACGACTAGGGCTCCATACAGACATCAAAAACCCGGTTAGAGCGGCTACTCTAACCGGGTTTTTAGCTACCTTTACGCAGTCTTCTTATCCTCGCTGCGTTCAACGAGTTCCGGCGCTGCACCGTCCGTGATGCATTCCTTGTGGACAATGACCTCCGCGACGTCGTCACGCTCTGGTACCTCGAACATCACGGGAACCAGGATCTCTTCCATGATGCCGCGCAAACCACGGGCGCCGGTATTGCGGCTAATCGCCTTGGCAGCAATGGCGCGCAGTGCCTCATCGTCGATGGTAAGGCGCACACCGTCCATGTCGAACAGGTGCTGGTACTGGCGAACCAGGGAGTTCTTCGGCTCGGTGAGTACACGAACCAGCGCGTCCTCATCGAGGTTGGTGACCGATGCGATAACGGGAAGGCGGCCAATGAACTCGGGAATCAGGCCGAATCGAACGAGGTCCTCCGGCAGCACGTCGCGGAATGGATCCTTCATGTCCTCGTCGTTAGCCGAGGTGACATCTGCTCCGAAGCCCAGGCCCTTCTTGCCGACGCGCTCCTGAACGACCTTTTCCAGACCGGCAAACGCACCAGCGACGATGAACAGGACGTTGGAAGTGTCGAACTGAATGAACTCCTGGTTCGGCAGCTTGCGCCCACCCTGCGGGGGCACGGCGGCTACGGTTCCCTCGAGAATCTTCAGCAGCGCCTGCTGCACACCTTCACCGGAGACATCGCGAGTGATGGAAGTGTTCTCGGACTTGCGCGAAATCTTGTCAATCTCATCGACGTAAATGATGCCGCGCTGTGCCTTCTCGACGTCGAAATCAGTAGCCTGCAGCAGCTTCAGCAGGATATTCTCCACGTCCTCGCCGACATAGCCGGCCTCGGTCAGGCTGGTGGCGTCAGCGATCGCGAACGGCACATCCAGCTTGCGGGCCAACGTCTGTGCGAGGTAGGTCTTGCCGCAGCCAGTCGGCCCCAGCAAGAGGATGTTCGACTTCTGCAGCTCGACGTCGTTGTCCGACTTGGTCTCCGCAGCACGAAGGCGCTTGTAGTGGTTGTAGACCGCTACCGCTAGGGTGCGCTTAGCCATGTCCTGGCCGATGACGTACTCATCGAGGAAGTCTCGAATTTCCATCGGCCGCGGCAGGCGGTCGTCGTTGCCAGTTGCCTCGCCGCCGGTGTTGAGCTCCTCTTCGATGATCTCGTTGCAGAGCTCGATGCACTCATTACAGATGTACACACCAGGTCCGGCAATCAGCTTCTTGACCTGCTTCTGACTCTTTCCACAGAAAGAGCACTTCAGCAAATCCGCACTTTCTTGCATACGCGCCATGAGGCTCCCGCCGCCGCCTTTCCGCTTCGTTGCCAATAATTGCTTCAGACCAGCCTACCGTGAGTGTGCGCAATTACCGGCTTCCACGCCAGGGCGAGGCGAATTTCACGCAATCTCGCTCGGCGCTTTACGACGGCCAGTGCGCAGCACTCCAGAGAGACCATGTCCCCTTTTAAGCGTTGTGCTTGCGGTACTCGAAGACCTGGTCGATGATGCCGTACTCGACGGCCTCTTCAGCGGTCAGGATCTTGTCACGATCGGTGTCCTTGCGGATCTGCTCTGCAGTGCGACCGGAGTGGCGAGCCAGAGTCTCCTCCATCAGCTTGCGCATGCGCTCGATCTCGTTCGCCTGAATCTCCAGGTCGGAAACCTGGCCCTGGATACCCTGGGTGGCCGGCTGGTGAATGAGCACGCGCGCATTCGGCAGAGCTGCGCGCTTACCCGGTGCACCCGCAGCGAGCAGGACGGCTGCCGCGGAAGCAGCCTGGCCCAGGCACACCGTCTGCACGTCGGGACGCACGTACTGCATCGTGTCGTAGATGGCCATCAGCGACGTGAAGGAGCCACCTGGGGAGTTGATGTACATCGTGATGTCACGATCCGGGTCCAGCCCCTCGAGCACCAGCAGCTGCGCCATGATGTCGTTAGCGGCGGTGTCGTCGACCTGGGAGCCGAGGAAGATAATGCGCTCTTCGAAGAGCTTGTTGTATGGGTTGGATTCCTTAGCACCAAAGCTGGAGTGCTCCACGAAAGAAGGAAGCACGTAGCGCGACTGCGGCATCTGCATATTGTTCATCTCCATGTTGATTAAATCGCCTCTAATTATTCGCTACTGTCCGCTTTTAGCGTGCGGTGTCCTTGAGGGCGGTTACGACGTGGTCAACCAGGCCGTATTCCTTAGCCTCAGCCGCGGTGAACCAGCGGTCGCGGTCCGAGTCTTCCTCAATGCGCTCGACCGGCTGACCGGTGTGCTGCGCGATCAGACGAGCCATCTCCTTCTTGGTGGCAGCGAACTGCTCAGCCTGAATGGTGATGTCGGATGCGGTACCGCCAATACCTGCAGACGGCTGGTGCATCATGATGCGGGCGTGCGGCAGCGCGTAACGCTTGCCCTTAGCACCTGCGGCGAGCAGGAACTGGCCCATGGAAGCTGCCAAGCCCATGCCGTAGGTAGCCACGTCGCACGGAACGAACTGCATGGTGTCGTAAATGGCCATGCCGGCGGTGACGGAGCCGCCCGGGGAGTTGATGTACAGCGAGATATCCGCCTCCGGGTCCTCGGCTGCCAGGAGCAGCATCTGACCGCAGAGCTTGTTGGCAATCTCGTCGTCGACCTGCTCACCCAGCCAAATAATGCGCTCCTTGAGCAGCTTGTCGAAAACCGTGTTCGTCGACATCTGGGCGTTATCGCTCATCTGTGTACTCCTTTTTCGTACGTGTGCGAGTTTTGTCGTTCATTAGAGGGTAACGAAAAGGGCCGCCCCTTTGTTTCGGGAACGGCCCTTGTTCGCTATAAGCGTTGCGGCATGAGGAACGCGCCGCGCTAATTGCGGGGCTTACTCAGCGGAAGTGTCCTCAGCCTTGTCGGACTCAGCCTTCTCAGCCTCCGGCTCGACCTCACCGAAGTACTCGTTCAGGTCGATTTCGTTGCCCTCGGTGTCCTTGGCGGAAGCCTTCAGGATCGAGGTAGCCAGAGCCTTGCCGCGGCGAACGTCTGCGAACAGGTTGCCGAGCTGGCCGGACTGCTGAATCTGCTGGATGAACTGGTTCGGGTCCATGCCGTAGGACTGAGCAGTGAACAGGATGTGGTCGGTGAGTTCCTGCTGGGAAACGTCCGGCTGGATCTCCTCAGCCAGTGCATCCAGGAACAGCTGGGTGCGAACAGCTTCCTCAGCGGACTTCTTGGAGTCCTCGTCGAACTGCTCACGGGTGGTGCCCTGTGCCTCCAGCATGGAGTTCAGAACCTTCTCGTCGCCGCCGAACTGACCCAGCAGCTGCTGCAGCTGGCCCTCGACCTGCTCCTTGACAACACCCTCCGGCAGAGCGATGGTGGTCTGCTCCATAGCGGCAGCCAGAACCTTGTCGCGAACCTGCTGAGCCTGCTCACCCTTCTTGGTGTTCTCAACCTGGCGAGCCAGGTCTTCCTTCAGCTCATCAAGGGTGTCGAACTCGGAAGCCATCTGAGCGAAGTCGTCGTCAGCTTCCGGCAGCTCGCGGACCTTGACGGACTGAACGGTAACGGTGACCTGAGCGTCCTCGCCCTCGTGCTCGCCAGCAACCAGCTTGGTGGTGAACTCCTTGGACTCGCCCTGGGACAGGCCGACAACAGCGTCATCCAGGCCGTCAATCAGGTCATCGGAGCCAACCTGGTAGGACAGGCCCTCGGTGGAGGCCTCTTCCAGCTCTTCGCCGTCGATGGTGGCGGACAGGTCGATGGAGACGAAGTCGTCCTTCTCAACTGCACGCTCGACGCCGGTCAGGGTGCCGAAACGAGCGAGCAGGTTCTGCAGCTCAGCCTCAACAGCTTCGTCGTCGGCGACCAGCGGGTCAACCTCAACTGCGATGTCCTCGAACTTCGGCAGCTCAATCTCCGGACGGACGTCGACCTCAGCGGTGAACTCAACGAGCTCGCCGTCTTCCAGCTTGGTGATGTCGACCTCAGGCTGACCGATAACCTTCAGGTCCTCCTCGCGAACGACCTCGTCGTAGCGGGACGGGACCATGTCGTTGAGCACCTGCTCCAGGATCGGGCCGCGGCCGAAGCGGGCCTCAATCAGCTTTGCCGGTGCCTTGCCCTTACGGAAGCCCGGAATCTGGACCTGCTGAGCCAGTGCCTTGTAGGCGTTGTCGAACTCTGGCTTCAGCTCGTCAAACGGGACCTCGACGGTAATCTTCACTCGGGTCTCATTGAGCTTCTCAACGGAAGACTTCACTGGTGCACTCTCCTGCAACTCGATGATTAATTCATAGACCACGGGAGTGCCCGTGATACTGGTCGGGGTAGCGGGATTTGAACCCACGGCCTTCCGCTCCCAAAGCGGACGCGCTACCAAGCTGCGCCATACCCCGTATGCGTCATTCGAAACCTAGCAGAAACCCCTTTGGAGCATCTGCACCGGGGCCCTCATAGGCGCGAAATCGCGTTTCCACAACGGACCCGTATAGATTTACCTGACGATTAATGAAATCACAAAACCACGCGTTCAACCAGGCTAATGCTCTGTCTGAAAACGCTTTACGACGCCATCGAGAGCCAACCTGCCAACTACTACTGGTTTCATGAAATCCATGCATATCACCGGGCGTTTGCATCTCCTCGGCACTGCTTTTGGCGGCCTCGTTTGCTGCAAACACTCCATTCGTCGGCCGACCCTCCAAAGAAGCCGCCTAAAACGACTGCCCCTTTGTTGAGTCGTGTGACAGTGTAATCAACGGCTATACGCCTGTTTCACATACCCCACGTTGCTTTAGTTTCATTTTCTGTTTTTCCCGGCCACAGCCACTTTTCTTTAAAGCCTTCGAGAAAAACCTGGCATCGATTTTTGTATGTGCGCTTTAACGGGTTAATATGCCTTGTACCAAGACACAGTCTGGTGGAGGCGATTGCGCATCTAAGCCGGATTTCTGTCTATGGGGATGTCGTATAGTGGCTAATACCTCAGCCTTCCAAGCTGAAGACGCGGGTTCGATTCCCGTCATCCCCTCCATGTGAAAGCACCCTCCGGCCAGCGTCGGAGGGTGTTCTTCTTTTTGACGGGATCCGTCCCGAAATCCGCCACAGGCATGTCACGACCGCGTGCGCGCGTCACGGTTTCATACAGCGTCGGTAACAAGTCGGTGGCACTGTCATGTCGGGTCTTTTGCCGTCGTCACGCACAACTAGTCCCGGCGGCATGAATCCTCGCATCATCGACAAGGACACCGGCGTCGAGCTGTGGACCGTCGCCGAATGCGCGGAGTTCACCGGTACCGCGCGCGGCACGTTCGCCAGCTATGCGGGCCGTGGCAAAGCGCCGGTGCCGGCGGCGAAGCTCCACGGGCTGAACCCGCGGAACTCCGACGACGTGCGCGAGTGGCAGAAAGGCCACGAGGCGAAGGGCAAGTAGCCGGCCCAATCTCGGACCGGTCAGCCCGGCATGACCGGTCAGCCCAAGTAGTGGGCGGCGACGACGTTGGCGATCTCGTCGGCGTCGTTGTGGGCGACGAGCACGCCGTGGCCGTGGCCCGGCAGCTCGATGAGCTCGCCGCCCATGACCGCCTGCATCGCGCGGCCGCCCGTGCCGGTCACCGCCGCATCGCGGTCGTAGTGGAGCAGCAGCGGCTTCGACTCGAGGGCGTCGCCGCTGAGTTCCACGGCAGCGCCCTGCCCCGGCCAGCCGAGGCATAGCTGCCCCGACGACAGCGCATCGGCGTTGAGGCGGAAGATGTCGCCGCCGGTGAACTGGTCGAGGTACGTGCGGGGAATGCGGGACGGGTCGGCGGCGGTGACGTTGTCGTTGCAGATGATCGCCCGCTCGATGGTTCCCATCGCCTCGGTCTGCGCCATCATGTCTTCCGGGGTCACGCCCTCGGGTAGTTCGGGGGTCTCCACCTCGCCGGTGACCACGGCGTCGGCGATGTCGGGCCACATGCTCTCCGAGTACGTCGCCACGAAGGTCTGCTGCAGCAGCACCGACTGATTGCCGGCGCCGGGGCGCATCAGGTTCGCCGCGAAGGAATGGCTGCGCCACGCGACGGGCAGAACGCCGTCGGCCAGCTGCATGAACGCCTCCGGGTCGTCGGCGAAGGCGGCGGGCACGTCGCCCACCTGCGTCGGCGGCGGGTAGACCTGACCCGGCGCGCCAACCTCCTCGTTGATGCGCTGCGACCAGCGCGCGTACACCTGCAGGGCGGTGGTGCCCAGGCCGTACTCGTCGTCACGGTCGGCGATCCACTGGAACATCGCGTTGAGAGCCTCGCGGCGCCACGGTTCGCGCGAGTCTCCGAGCCGAAAGTAACGGTCGGCAGGATCGACCGAGGAATCCAGCACCATCCGGCCCGTCTTGTCCGGGAACAGGGTCGCGTACGTGCTCATCAGATCCGTGCCGTAGGACAGGCCGTAGAGGTGCATGACGTCCTGGCCGAGCACGTCGCGGACATGGTTGAGATCGCGAGCGGTGTTCTCCGTGGTGATGGTCGCCGCGTATCCCGTTTCGTTGGCTTCGCAGGAGGCGTACATCGCGCCGACCTGCCCGGAGAGCAGACCCGTCATCGGGATGTCCGCCACGTTGCAGTTCAGCGGGGTGCCCCAGGCCAGGCCGCGCGGCTCGACGGCGATGAGGTCGAAGTGCTCCCGGACGGCGGTCGGCATCCTCACGGCCTCGTCGGAGAACATTCCCAACGCGTCGCCGCCGGGGCCGCCCGGATTGCCTGCGATGACGCCACGGCGCTCCCCCGTCGCCGGAACCCGGCTGACAGTGAGGGAAATCGTCGCGCCCTCCGGGTCGGAATAATCACGTGGCACGTCGATGTCCGCGCACACGGTGCCCGGCGCGGTCATCGCCGCGGTCGGGCACGCGCCCCAGTCCAACCCGCCGAGATCGGCCGGACCGGCGGAGCCGCCGGCCGACGCCTGCGGCACCGACAGCAACGTTCCCGCCAGCGCGAGCGCCGTGACCGGGGCCAACGCCCTGCGGACGAAGGACGTCCGGGACGACGGGGCCGCTGAGACTCGGCTCGCGGACCGGGCCTCGGCACCGGTCTCCACAGAGGAGACGGCGGGGGACGCTGCGCCGAATGCGGCGGGGGACAACTTCTTCGTGGGGCGCACGGGGATAAACACCTTTCATCGACTGCAACGAACGGTATCAAACCGTAACGCCGACCGCACGCCGTTCAAGGCACGAAGATTAGGGCACCGGAGGCACGCTGTTCAACGCACGGAGATCAGGGCACGGACCGCACCCGGTACACCAGCACCGCACCGACGGCGGTGAGCGCGCCCGCGAAAACGTACAGGCCGGGGTACCCGCCGAGGTTCGCCAACGCGAAGGCGGCGAGCACCGGGGCGGCCATGTTCGGGCCGGCGACGGCGAGGTTCATGACGCCCACGTCACGCCCGCGCTCATCGGCCTTGGGCAGCACCTGGTTGATCAGGGCCTGATCGACGGCCATGAACACGCCCCACGACAGACCCAACAGCACCGCCGCGCCGACGACCATGGCGAAGCTCCCGGCGAACGCCATGATCGCGCAGGCCCCGGCGACGCCCATCGACGACAACGCCACGAACACCCGGCGCTTGCCCATCTTGTCGGACACTTTGCCCGACAGGATCGCGGTGACGATGACGCACAGGGCATACGCGCCGGTGAGGACGAGCACGCCGGCATCCGGATCGGGGTGGCCGATGTGATCGCGCAGGTAATAGAACAGGTAGAACAACGCGACCGAGTTGCCCGTGGTCACCAGGAACCGGGCGATGAACACCCACGTGAAGTCGCGGTAGAGCCCTCCGGGCACCTCGGCGACGGCGGGCACCACGGCGTCAGCGTCCCCGCCGGCGTCGTCAAGCACCGGAGATGCGGCCGCCTGCGACCGCACCCGGGACACGTCGCGGAAGCCCGGCAGGAACTGGCCGATGAGCACCAGCAGCAGCGCCGCGGTGACGATGTACGCCAGCCCCAGGTCGAACACCGTGGCCACGACGGTGCCCAGCACCACGCCGAGGGTGTACGTCAGCCCCAGCACACCCGAGACCACGCCGTACTGATTGTCCGGCACCGTATCCGGCGCCACCGCCTGGGCCGCGTTGATTGACGCCGCGATGGCCAGCTGGAACACCGCCCACCCGATGGTCAACGCCATGAAGCCCGGCGCGGCGCCCAGGAACACCAGCGACCCGGCCGCCGCCAGCCCGCCGAAGAGGATCCACGGGGCGCGGCGGCCCCAGCGCGTGTCCGTGCGGTCCGACAACCACCCGGCCAGCGGATGCCCGATGATGGAGAAGAACCCGCCGACCGCCATGAGGAGCGCGAACTTCTCCTCCTTCTCCCCCGGATGCCAGATGAGGATCTGCTGCGCCAACAACAGCTGCGTCGGCGCTGCCCACGAGATGTTCTGCCCCAGGTACAGCAGGCCGTACCGCACGATCCAGCCGGTGGTCACCGGCGTGCGCTGGGCGGGGTCGGCGGTGAAACGCCCGACGTCGGAGATGGCGCGTTCGGAGGAGCCGGCGTGTTCGGAGGAGCTCATCCCTGCACCCCATCCGGCTCCGGCGGCTGCGCCCGCACGTTGGGGTCGGTGTGTTCGTCCGCGACGGGGTAACGACGGCCTGCGGTGTAGCGCCGGTGCAGCTCCGGGGTGATCCGCCCGGTGCGGGCCAGCTCGGCCAGCAGGCGGCCCGACGGCTTCATCGTCCGTTCCTGCGTCTCGTAGTCCAGGTGGACGATACCGAATCGCGGCTCTTCGCCGTCGGCCCATTCCCAGTTGTCCACGAAGCACCAGTGGTACCAGCGCTCGATGGGCACGTCCGACTCGGCGATGGCCCGCAGGTGCTCCAGGATGAACCGCGGCCGGAACGACTCCAGCCTGCGGTCGGCAGCCCCGGCGTCCGGGTTGGCGTAGTCCCCGGCCGGATTCGTCTTTTCGACGCCCGCGTCCACGCCACCGACCGACAGCTCCAGATCGCCGAGATCGCAGGTGCCGTTTTCGGTGATCCAGACCGGTCCGCCGAAACGCTCGTTCAGGTCGCGGGCGCATTCGACCAGGCCCTCGGGGTGGATTTCCCACCCGAGGTCGTTGACCGGAGCCCCGACGAAGGTGCCGTCGTCGAACTTGTCGACGGCCGTGCGCGAGTAGTAGTTCAGGCCCAGGAAGTCGTGGTGGCGGCCCGACGGCAACCCGCGGCCGACCTTCGCCCCGCCCAGCAGCGGATGGAACTTCCCCGCCAGATGCGCGTCGGCGACGATGTCCTGGAACAGATGCCGATTGATCCGCGCCAGGCCGCGGTGGATGGGGTTGCGCGGATTGCGCGGCGCGAACGCCCGTGCGTGGTGGGCGATGCCGACCTTCGCCCGATCCCCCTGGATGCCGTGGATGACCTCGTAACCGCGGATGTGGGACACCGCCATGTTGCGCAGCACGGCCATCGTGTCGCCCCACGAGCGGTTGCCCGGCGGGCCCGAGCGGAACATGTGCGCCTGGGTGGCGTACACGTTCGGCTCGTTGACGGTGATCCACTCGTCGACGAGGTCGTCGAGCGCCCGCACGGTCGTCTCCGCATAGCGCAGGAAAGCCGCCGGCGATTCATCGGAGGTGAAGCCGCCGCGCCGAGCGAACCAGAGCGGATTGACGAAGTGATGGAGCGTCACCAGCGGACGAATCCCCTTGTCCCGCAGGTCGGCAATCTCCTCACGGTAGCGATCCAGCACCGCATGGTCGAACTCCCCCGGCCGCGGTTCGATACGCGCCCACTCCACGCCGATGCGAGCGATGGGCAGACCCAGCGACGCCATGAGCTCGTTGTCCTCCCGCCACCGGTTCCAGTGGTCGGTGGCGCGCAGCGGGGTCGAACCATCGGCGATGTTGCCGGGCTCGCGGGCCCAATCGAACCAGTCGTTGTTCTCGTCACCGCCCTCGATCTGCCCGGCGGCCGACGCCGTGCCGATCAGCAGACCCCGCAGATCGACGTCGTGATGCAACGGCTTCGCGAGCGGCGACGTGCGCGGCTGAGGATGGAGAGTTCGGTCATTGGCAGGCACATTGGTTGACATGCCGACATCCTATGTCACACATCACGCCTAGTTTTTGGTTTTCAAACAAAATGTTATGGGTTTCGCGCGTCGACGGGGTCGTCGTAAAGCAACCGAGTAGAGCAACCGGATCGTTCGCGAAAAATCCGCTCCCCCTGGAACGAATCGGAGCCCCGGCCCGTTGTTGACGATGTCCCCCCCCCAAAAAAAATCAAAAATCACGTTAGGAACCCCACTTGTCAGCCTTCTAAGCTGAAGACGCGGGTTCGATTCCCGTCATCCCCTCCACGCAACCGGGCGCATTGCTCCCGGTTTTTACTTTCTGAGCCGACGTCCGGGGACCAGAAATTCTTCTGACCTCTGTTCAGGATCCAGTGCTACGGGTACTCTGGGCACCATGAAGCCCACCATTATCGATGCCGATACTGGACACGAACTATGGACCGCGGTCGAATGCGCTGCTTTTTCCGACACCGCACGTGGCACTTTCACCAGCTACGCTGGCCGCAAGAAGGCTCCTGAACCCGTCGCGAAGCTTCATGGGTTGACCCTGTGGGATTCCGAAGAAGTTCGCGCATGGCACGCCAATCGGAAGAGCCGCACCAAGAGCACCGACTCCGCCGAATCATAGATACCTACCCATACCCAATCATTTCCTGGTTCCCGAGCTACATCTGTCGGACAGATATGTAAGCTCGGGAACTTTTTTCGCTCTACATGCGTTATCTCAAGTAATTACAAGCAGTACCCGCAATTTCCTTTTTGGAGGCCTAGCCCATGGGGGCTTTAATCCTGATCGCGATCACCGTCGGCGGCGCAATTATCATCGCGTCGATGGCTCAAAACCGCTCTAACAGGGCCTTTGATGCTCGCCAGAACAATCAATTGGAAGACGCCGTCGCAGACGCCCGCCGCTGGATTGAGCGACTGGGCTCACAGGTATTGAACCTGGCTGGCACCGATTCGGCTTCCACGCAGGCTCTTGCTGACGCATCCGAGCGCTACAATGCCGCTTCCTCGCAGATTTCTACTGCGCGCACCCCGGCACAGGCGCGAATGGCCCGCGAATCGGCGCTGGAGGGCCTGCACTACATCAATGCGGCTCGCGAAATTATGGGCCTGCCGGCGGGGCCGACACTGCCACCGCTGGAGGGGCAGAAGGCCGCTGGTTCTGTGACCGAAACTCGCACCATTGAGCACGAAGGCCACTCGGTTACCGCCTCTCCATACGCCACCCCGGAAACTCCGAACTACTACCCCGGTGGTCGTGTCGCTGGCCGTCCGGTTCCGGCCGGTTGGTACTCCGAGCCATGGTGGAAGTCCGCGCTCCGCACCGGTGTCTGGACCGCAGGCTCGATGCTGCTGTTCTCTACCCTCTTCCACGGTATGGCCGGTGTTGCCTACGGCGCTGATGAGTTCGCCAGCGGCATGGGCACCGGCGCTGACGACTTCGGCGGCACCGAGGACTTTGGAGCCGAAGACTTCGGTGGCGACGATTTCGGTGGAGATGACCTTGGCGGCGACTTCGGTGGCGGCGGTGCAGATGCCGGTGACGCAGGCGACGGCGGAGGCTTCTTCGACGGCCTCTTCGGTGGCGGCGACGGCGGCGGCGACGGCGGCGGATTTTTCGACGGCGGATTCGACGGTTTCGATATTTAGAAAAAGCCCGGCGCCGCTATTTCGCTAAATCCGCAAAAGGATCGACAGTGCCGTCTGTCTGAGGCCGATACTCAATTTTTCTGGCGGCGAATCGACCAGCTTCCTTGCCAAGGATGCTGCTAATTAAAGCAACAGCCATATCCATACCTGCTGCGACTCCTGATGAGCTCCAGCGATCTCCGTCTTCAACCCATCGAGCCGCTTTCACCCACGTCACTTCGTTTCCGAACGAGGTAGCCCAATCAAAAGCCAACTTATTACTAGTTGCCCGCTTTCCTTCAAGAAGCCCAGCCGCAGCAAGCAGTGCGGAACCTGTGCAAACCGATGCCACTAACCGCGCCCGGGATCCGAGGTTGTTGAGCCAGTCCAAAAACTCTGCATCGTCAACTAGTGTTCTACTCCCGGCTCCACCAGGAACTAGAAGAATATCGACCGTTTCGAGGTCAGTGGCACAACGTGTGGCGATAACCTGCGCCCCCTGAGCGCTGGTTATCGGACCAGCAATGTTGGCGACATATTCGACCTCAATCTCTGGGACATGGCCAAAAAGGCCAACCGGTCCAAATACGTCCAAGAGCTCGAACCCGGGGAATAGCACAACAGTTACTCGGCGATGCGCTTCTTGATTTGTCATACGACAATTCCTACTCCGTCTACACATGAAAAAAGGTCTGGTCCCAGAGTTTTCTGGAACCAGACCCCTTTTTTATTCCTATCAACAGATAGCGAACAGCAATCCCTTTAAGCTTCTGGCAGCTCCGGGGCAACGCCAGTCTTTTCGTACTCTGCCAGAATGTCGATGCGGCGCTGGTGACGCTCCTCCTCGCTCCACGGCTGGGAGACGAAAGCATCGACGATAGCCAGGGCCTCTTCCTCAGAGTGCATACGACCGCCGAGGCCGATCAGCTGAGCATTGTTGTGCTCGCGGGCGAGCTTTGCGGTCTCCACCGACCAAGCCAGCGCACAACGAGCGCCCTTGACCTTGTTAGCAGCAATCTGCTCGCCGTTGCCGGAACCGCCGAGCACGATGCCCAGGCTGCCCGGATCAGCGACGGTACGGGAAGCCGCCTCAATGCAGAATGCTGGGTAATCATCTGCAGGGTCGTAGGTGTGAGCGCCGCAATCAACGACGTCGTGGCCAGCCTTCTCCAGGTGGGCCTTAATCAGGTTCTTCATCTCAAAACCGGCGTGGTCTGCACCAAGGTAAATACGCATGGCAGCAAGTTTAGCGGTTCCCACGGATTCCACGGCGCCTGCACCCGTTTTAGGTATTGCTTGACGACGTCTCCTGCGCAGCCGAATAGGGTGAAAAGTGACTGTATTTGCGTTTCAGCACGCCTTCGAAACCGGAAATTGGGTGCTTTTACCGTGTCTCCTGCGCCGCAAGCTCACTTCCAAGTCGATCCTGAAGCCCATGGCTCCCATGGGAATCATCACGCACCGGTGGTGCGAACGGTTCGGCATGATATCAACAAGAAACCATTTATTGTCATTTGGGAGGTCACGCGGGCTTGTGGCTTAGTCTGCAAGCACTGCCGTGCAGATGCGCAGCACGAGCCGCATCCTCACCAGCTTTCGACCACCGAGGGCAAGATGCTGCTGGAGACCTTGGCGTCGTATAGCAAGCCGAAGCCGCTTGTAGTGCTCACCGGCGGTGATCCTTTTGAGCGTGATGACCTGGAAGAATTGGTGCGATTCGGCACGGAGCAGGGCCTGAATATGTCGCTATCTCCATCGGTGACGCCGCGGCTCACGCCAGAGCGGATTCAGTCACTGCGTGAGGCCGGTGGCAAGGCGATGTCCATGTCGCTCGATGGCGCGACTGCCCAGACCCATGACAAGTTCCGTGGATTTTCGGGCACTTTTGAAAAGACGCTCGAAATGGCTCCGCACATCAACGAGGCCGGTTACCGGCTGCAGATTAACTCGACCCTGACCAAGGGAAATATTCATGAGGCGCCAGCGCTGCTGAAGACCGTCATGGAGATGCAGGCCAAGATGTGGTACGTCTTTTTCCTCGTTCCCACTGGTCGCGGTGCGGATTTGGGCGCATTGTCACCGGAGGAACGCGAGGATGTTCTGCACTGGTTGTCTGATGTGTCCAACCGAATTGCCATTAAGACGACGGAGGCGCCGCAGTATCGGCGCGTCGTCATGCAGCAGGAGGAAGCGAAGGAAAAGGGGCTGCCACCCTATGAGGGCGGCGAGCTCTACCGTTACTTGACCGAGGAAACGACAAAGCTGCTCGGTGCTGTGCCGGAAAAGCCACGTCGCCCGCGCTCCCCCATGGCCGTCAATTCCGGGTCAGGTTTTGCCTTCATTGACCACATCGGCGACGTCTACCCCAATGGCTTCCTGCCGCTTCACTGCGGAAATGTGAAGGCCACGCCATTCCAGGAAATCTATTCGAACTCGCCGGCGTTCAAGGCCCTTCGCGATCCGGACAATTGGCATGGAAAGTGCAGCGTCTGTGAATACCACAGCGTATGCGGTGGGTCCCGGTCGACAGCGTACGCGTTGACCGGGGATTACACCGCATCCGACCCGACCTGCATCTACATCCCGCCACGGTGGGCTGCCATGAGCGAAGAAGAACGGCAGGCCTCTACCGGGCAGAATGCTGGAGCCGGAGCGGGTCAGCTCTCCTAACTGCGCGCCCCAGCTGCTACTGCTTTCTTAGTCGAAGCGCGGGTCCTCAGTCCGGGAGCGCTTAATTTCGAAGAAGTACGGGTAGCTGGCGACGGCAACCGAGCCGTCGAAAATCTTGCCGGCTTCTTCGCCGCGTGGGATACGGGTAAGCACCGGACCGAAGAAGGCAACGTCGTTGAGCTTGACCACCGGAGTGCCGACGTCGTTGCCGACCTCCTTCATGGCCTCTGCGTGGTTTTCACGCATGAGCTCATCGAACTCGGTAGTCAGGGCCTGTGCCAGGCGCTCTTCCGGCAGTCCAACCTCTGCGAGGGCTTCCTTAATCAGCTCGTCGAATGCGTGCTCCGGCTCGTCGACATGCGCATGGCGATCGATGCGGTTTTCGTTGTGAATCTTCGTGCCCAGCGCGGTATAAAGCTTGTCGACGGCCTCCTGACCATCCTGGGAGAACACTGCATTAAACAGGCGTGCCGGGGTCCAGTTGCACTGCATCATGAACTTGTACTCTTCCGGCAGCTCGTCGCGGCCTTCATTGAGTACTGACAGGCTCATCGGCTTCCACTCGACCTCGATGTCGCGGACCTTTTCGACTTCCTTAATCCAGCGGGATGTCACCCAGCAAAACGGGCAGGAAACGTCGAAGTAAAAAGTGACCTTGTCTCGATTGCTCATGTGAAAGTCCTCCTAAAGCATTGATTGACTTATCAACGACTATAGGGCGGAATTTTTCGGTTCGCATTCATGAATTCGGATGGGTCCGAAGTTCTACCGGCCCCGGCGTTAACTGGCTCCCCCCCCCCCATCGGACGCCGTCCAGATTGCTTACCTAGCCGTTCCAGGGCAAGCCCGTAGCCTCCAGGGAATCAGCAGCAGCCTCCAGGTAGGCAGGCCAGTCGGCGTAGTCCAGGAACTCCGAGCCCACCTCGTGGTCCATGGAGACCATCTTCCCCGAGCGCATGTCCAGACAGTAGTTGTTTCCGCCGAAGTCCATGACCAGTGGAATCCATGCCTCGTGATACCACTTGCCATCCGAGTCGGCGCTGTCCATGCTTTCGGCTTCAAAATCATCAAAGTCGCCGTCTGCCTGCAGCTGAGTCCACAGCTTGTAGTCGTTCAGAATCGACTTCGGCGGCGCAATCCAGCCACCGTCCCACGGCTCACCGTCTACAGACGCGTGCCGCAGCCACGAAGCTCGCACGTAGTCTGGCAGTTTTACTCCGAGGTCAGCCTCAAGCTGATCCAGTTCCGCTTCTGTCGCCGGAGCCTCCAGGGCATCGTCGCCAAGCTTCGCCTCAATGCGATCCCACGCCGCGTTGACCCGTTCAACCTTGCTTGCATCATCACTGAGTTCGTACATGAAACGAAGTGTATTCACAATCGGTTTTGCTCGCATGCCGAAGAAGCCAAAATCTCGTCCCTTCGACCGCCAATCGATCGCCAATGCGACCGCCCCCCAATCGACGCGGAATGAGCGAGGAAGCCGAGGTCGCCCCGCTCACCCCGCTACCGCCCGATTCCCAATCCGGGGTCGTGGTTACACTTGTCGCATGACTTCCACGAACCTAACCAGGACCGAGGCCGCCGACCGTGCGGCCATGCTCAAGGTGTCCCACTACGACATCTCTCTTGACCTCACGACCGCACCAGTCGGCGGGCCGCACAGCGCACCAACATTCGCTTCCAAGACCACAATTTCTCTGACGGCGAAGCGCGCTGGTTCCACCTTTATTGACCTGCGTGATGCGGTTGTTAAGAGTGTGACCATCGACGGCGTCGATGCCACGGAGGCCGCTCGTTATGCCAGCGAGACCGGCATTAACGTGGACCTGACCGAAGGTGACCACACCGTCGTTATCGACGCGGACTGCCGTTACACCAACAACGGCCAGGGCATTCACCGGTTCCAGGATCCTGCCGACGGCGAAACATACCTGTACTCGCAGTTTGAAACTGCCGATGCCAAGCGCGTGTTCGCCTGCTTTGACCAGCCGGATTTGAAGGCGACGTACTCAATCCACGTCGTGGCACCGAAGGGTTGGAAGGTTGTTTCCAACTCGGTGGCCAAGACCGGCGCCACCACCGATGTCCACGGCAATGAGGCCGATACCTTCGACTTCTCGGTGGATGTTCCGCTGTCGACGTATCTCGTCGCAGTCTGTGCGGGCCCGTGGCACGAGGTCACTGACTCGTTGACCGGCACTGTCGCACCGCACCCGGAAACCCCTGCCGAGCACCAGCCGGACGGCGAGCTGACCATTCCGCTAGGAATCTACTGCCGCCAGTCCATCGCCGAGTACCTCGATGCCGACACTCTGTTCAAGGAGACCAAGGAAGGCTTCGACTTCTACGCCAAGCACTTCGGCGAGCCCTACCCGTTCGGCAAGTACGACCAGATCTTCTGCCCGGAATACAACATGGGTGCGATGGAAAACGCCGGCTGCGTGACCATCCGCGACGAGTACGTCTTTCGTTCCAAGCCCACCCATTACCTCTACGAGCGCCGCAACGACACCATCCTGCACGAGATGGCTCACATGTGGTTCGGCGATTTGGTCACCATGCAGTGGTGGGATGATCTCTGGCTCAACGAGTCCTTCGCTACCTGGTCGGCTGCCGCCGCACAGGTTGAGGTTTCCGATTACAGCCACGCCTGGACCACCTTCGCCAACGTAGAGAAGGCCTGGGCCTACAAGCAGGATCAGCTGCCGTCGACGCACCCGATTGCCGCCGATGCCAGCGACATTGACACCGTCGAGCAGAACTTCGACGGCATCACCTACGCCAAGGGCGCGTCCACCCTCAAGCAGCTGGCCGCCTACGTTGGTCAGGACGCCTTCCTCGCCGGTGCTCGTCTTCACTTTTCCCGCCACCGCTTTGGCAACGCCACCTTCGCGGATCTGTTGGAGGCGCTCTCCGAGGCCTCCGGTCGCGATCTGTCTGGCTGGGCCGATCAGTGGCTGACCACCACCGGCATCACCACCCTGGCGCCAGAGTTCCATCAAGAGGACGGCAAGTACACCTCCTTCGCAGTCACGCAGGAAGGCGCCGAGCCGGGTGCCGGTGAACTCCGTGATCACCGAATCGCAGTGGGCATCTACAACCTGCGCGGCACCGGCGCGGACGCTGTACTTGAGCGCACCAAGCGCGTGGAAATCGACGTCCGCGGTGCCCGCACCGATGTCCCAGATCTGGTCGACACACCAGTTGGCGACGTCGTGCTGGTTAACGACGACGACCTCACCTACAGCATGATTCGCCTGGACGAAGGCTCGCTTGCCACCGTCATCGACAACATCGGCGCTTTCACCGATTCGATGGCGCGCACACTGTGCTGGTCCGCCACCTGGCAGATGGTTCGCGCAGGCCAGATGCGCGCTCGCGACTTCGTCAACCTGGTGCTTCGCGGCATCCCGGGCGAGGATAAGCTCTCCGTCTTGGAGCGCGTCATCGCTCAGGCGGTCAGCGCCGTCAACGTCTACGCCGATCCTCAGTGGGCCGAGTCCACCGGCCGCGATCTGCTGGCTCAGGGTCTGTTGGACTACGCGAAGAAGGAAACCGACGCCGACCGCGCCCTGGTTTTCGTTAACGCTCTGGCTACCGTGGGCTCGTCGAATAGCGACGTCGCCGACGCACTGCGCGCCATCTACGCCGGCGACGCCGACAAGGCTGGCTTCCCCGCTGTCACTGTCGACACCGACATGCAGTGGCGCGCCTTGAAGGCTCTGGTTTCCGCTGGTCTCGAAGGCGAGGAGGCCATCGCAGAGCTTGAAAAGACCGACAATTCAGCACTCGGCGCGCAGGCCGCCATCGCCTGCCGCGCCTCCGTGCCGACGCTCGCCAACAAGGCCCGCGTCTGGGCTGAGGCGACTGTCTCCGGCGACGACGCCCCGTCGAACCTTGTCATTCGCCACCTGCTGGCCGGCTTCAACGCGCCGGGCTCGGGTGCGGTGCTCGCGCAGGCGCTTGACGACGACTCCCGTGTCACCATCAACGCGGTGCAGTCGGCAACCTCGCTGTCGGAGCACTTCTTCGCTGTTGCCAACAGCTGGTGGAAGCAGTTCTCCTCCGAGACGGCCCAGACTCTCCTCGAGGGCTTCTACCCCACTTGGGAGATCAGCGAGTCGGCAATCGCGGCCGCTCAGCGCCTGCTCGACAGCGAGGAGACTGCGTCGCCGGTCAAGCGCATCATTTCTGAGCAGCAGTTCCTGGTGAAGCTCGCTCTCCGCGCCCGCGAGTTCGACGCGAAGTAACAAGTGATTTCGGCCGGCACTTTGGCCGTTATCGTTTTCGTGGCATCAAGTCGATAGACTTGGTGCCATGACAACTTCTCAGACGCTCTTTGACTCCGTCGGCGGCGAGGATGTCTTCAATCGCATCGTCCATGGTTTTTACACGCGCATGCGTTCCGATGACCTCATCGGCCCGATGTACCCCAGCGATGACTGGGAGGGCGCCGAGGATCGACTACGTATGTTTCTCGTCCAGTACTGGGGCGGGCCGCACACCTACAGCGAACAGCGTGGTCATCCGCGCCTGCGCATGCGCCACATGCCGTTTTCCATCGGCGAGGCCGAACGCGACCGCTGGCTGGAAATCATGAGCGCCTCACTCGCAGATATTTCCGATGACGAGCTCCCCCGCCCCCAGCGCGAAGCCATGTGGAACCACATGGTGCAGGTTGCTGACATGCTCATCAACCGCTTCGACGCGCAGTAGGAATTAGGCCCTGCGCCGCTAGTTCAGCAGCGGCAGCACGCCAAAGGACTCGAGCGTAAAGATCGAGCCAAACCGCCCATCCAGCCGGTGCCACCGTCCCTTTGTGGACACGCGCACCGGCTCTTTTTCATCCGGTTGCTCGGGGATGAAGCCCATCGTGCACAGCGCAAACACGTCCCGCATGGTCACGTCCACGACGCTTTTCGACGTCGCCTGCGACTGCCCCTCCCCTGTATCAACAGTGGCTTCACCGGTACCGCCGCTGACAGTGAGAACCTTTTGGTCCAGCAGAGACGGTGGCATGCCCATCGGGCCGGAAGATTCGACGGCGACCGCGCGCCCCTGCTTCTCGAGAGTCCGGAAAGCAGTCGCTGGAACATAGTCGACAACCTGCCATCCTTCCGGCACTGGCAGGAATCCCGGCCAGGAGGACGCCGACTGCGCATGCACGCGGTATGGCATCGCGGTGAGCGAAGCTTCTTTCTCCTCTTCGTCCTCAGCAGTTTTTGCCTGCGCAAAGGCACGCACTGCGATGTCTTTAATCTCCGCGGCGGTGACGATGATGTCGTCGGGAAGCGCGTGCAGCGCAATCGTGCGCATGGCGAGCGGGCCGATTGGGGTCTTCACCCATACCTGCGACATTGCGGGCGCAGCGTTAGGTGCCGACGAGGAACTGATACCAGCGGCGGCGGTCTTACGTGCTCGGATGCGTAGCAACGTGCTCTCGTCGAGGGCGTAGGCCTTATGGGCCAGGACGCCCAGGTTCTTCAGGGCATCGGGAGTGCCGAAGGTCAGCTCGGCAGCGGGATGAAAAGTGGTCACGGCGAATTACTTGTCCTGGTCTTCCTTGTTGTCTTCGATTGCGGGAGCTGCAAAACGCTCCAGTTCACGGCGGGCAGACGGGGAGAGCTCGACTGCCTTCGCAGTCTTGAGATCAAACATCACCATCACGGTTTCGAGCACAGCAACGATGTGATCATGCTGGTCGGAGATTGTCTGGCGAAGTGTGAAAGAGGTGCGACCGAAGTTGATAATCTCGGTCTCAACCACAACTTCCTGGGTGTCCGGCAAAATAGCGCGGACGTAGTCAATCTCCAGGCGACGCACCACTGCCGCAGGCATCCCTGCCCCGCCGCCGAGACCGCGCATCACAAAGTCCAGACGAGCCTGCTGGGCGTATTCCAGGAAAGCGGTGTTGTTGGCGTGGCCATACTGATCGAAATCAGACCAGCGGATAGCGACGTTGGTACGAAATGGTGCTGATTCAGTCATACCCAGAACTATAGGCGTTTTCTGGAGCTACGATCCTGCGAAAAACGCGAAAGCCCGGAACCTGTGCACTGGTGCGAGCCAGTCCACAAGGTTCCGGACTTTGCCGTTGGCAAAAATCAGATTCGCGAGAAACAGATTAGCGAGTCAGGCGACGGTGAGTGACGCGCGACGGGCGTGCAGCCTCCTCGCCGTAACGCTCAATCTTGTTCTTCTCGTAGCCCTCGAAGTTGCCCTCGAACCAGAACCACTTGCCCTCTTCGAAGTTGCCTTCCCATGCGAGGATGTGGGTACAGGTGCGGTCCAGGAACCAACGGTCGTGGGAAATGACCACGGCACAGCCCGGGAAGTTCTGCAGTGCGTTTTCCAGCGAAGACAGGGTTTCGACGTCAAGGTCGTTAGTCGGCTCATCCAGGAGGATCAGGTTACCGCCCTGCTTCAGGGTCAGCGCGAGGTTCAGACGGTTGCGCTCACCACCGGAAAGAACCTTCGACGGCTTCTGCTGGTCCGCACCCTTGAAACCGAATGCAGACAGGTACGCACGAGACGGCATCTCGTTCTGGCCGACCACGATGTAGTCGAGACCATCAGAGACGACCTCCCAGACGGTCTTTTCCGGATCGATGTTTTCACGACCCTGGTCAACGTAGCTGAGCTGAACAGTCTGACCGACCTTGACCTCACCGGAATCCGGCTGCTCCAGACCCACGATTGTCTTGAACAGGGTGGACTTACCCACACCGTTCGGGCCAATCACACCGACGATGCCGTTACGCGGCAGGGTGAACGACAGGTCCTTAATCAGGACGCGGCCATCGAAGCCCTTCTCCAGGTCCTTGACCTCGACAACCTGGTTACCCAGGCGCGGCGGGGTAGGAATCTGGATTTCTTCGAAGTCGAGCTTCTTGTACTGCTCGGCTTCTTCCACCATCTGCTCGTAGCGCTCGAGGCGAGCCTTGTTCTTGGCCTGGCGAGCCTTCTGACCCGAGCGGACCCACGCCAGCTCGTCCTTCAGGCGCTTCTGCAGCTTGGCGTCCTTCTTACCTGCAACCTCGAGGCGCTCAGCCTTCTTCTCCAGGTAAGTCGAGTAATTGCCCTCGTACGGGTAGAGCTTGCCGCGGTCGACCTCACAGATCCAGCCAGCGACGTGATCCAGGAAGTAACGGTCGTGGGTCACGGCCAGGACGGCACCCGGGTACTTAGCCAGGTGCTGCTCGAGCCACAGCACGGACTCGGCGTCCAGGTGGTTAGTCGGCTCGTCGAGAAGCAGCAGGTCCGGCTCGGAGAGCAGCAGCTTCGCCAGTGCTACACGACGACGCTCACCACCGGAGAGGTGAGTCACCGGCTCGTCCGCCGGCGGGCAGCGAAGCGCATCCATTGCCTGCTCAATCTTGGAATCCAGCTCCCAAGCATCAGCGGCATCGAGCTCCTCCTGGAGCTTGCCCATTTCTTCCATGAGCTCGTCGGTGTAATTGGTGGCCATCTCCTCGGCGATGGCTTCAAAACGAGCCTTCTTCTCGAAGATGTCGCCAAGGCCCTCCTCGACGTTGCCGCGAACGGTCTTCTCCTCATTCAGCGGAGGCTCCTGCAGGAGGATGCCGACAGTGGCGCCCGGCTCCAGGAAAGCTTCACCGTTACTCGGCTGATCCAGGCCAGCCATAATCTTCAGAATCGACGACTTACCTGCGCCGTTCGGACCGACCACGCCGATCTTTGCGCCCGGGTAAAACGCCATGGTGACGTTGTCGAGAATAACCTTATCGCCGTGCGCCTTGCGCACGTTTTTCATCTGGTAGATGAACTCACCCATGGTGGAATTTCGTCCCCTCGTAGAAAGGAAATAAGCAATCCCTGTAGAGGTTACGCATAGGAACCAAAAGGCACAATCTACATGGGCGTACCCGCAATCCTTTCCCACCAAAATCTCTGCCAGGCTGCTAGCAAAACTAGCTGCGAGATAACGCTGCCGAATCGTATGCGATCCCTCCCCTTTCTCAGCAGCGTCACCTCACGTGCAGTAATTACCCCTCCCCTCTTTCCGCTCTTTCAGCGGCTCCCCCCTCATTCCGCTCTGCAACGATGTACTGGCTGCTGGGTTAGAACGGCGCGCTGACTCCTGCACCAGCCATTTCTTGCTGTTCAGAATTGGCTGCACCGGTGTCCCCAGCCTCACCAGCTCCGCCCGCACCAGCAGCGAAGGTGCGCACGGCCCCGGCCTGAGACGCAACTGTCTCAGTAACCGAAGCTTCCGAATCCCCAGTCGATGCCTCACCAAGACCAGTCGGCGACTCATGCGGCTTCTCAGTCATAGTCTTCACCGTTGCCAGGTGACGGCGCAGATTCGGCCCCACCGCCTTGGCAATGATCTTCTGGCGCTGATGCTTCGTACCATCATCGCCCTCCCAACGGTCCGTGCGGACGTGACCGTGGACAATGACGGCTTGGCCCTTCCACACCGTGTTATTCACGTTCTCGGCGAGCTTGCCCCAGCATTCAACATCAAAATATGACGTCTCCGACTGCTCCCAACCATTCTCCCCCTTCCATGACTTGCTGGATGCCACAGAAAACTTGCAGACCTTTGCCCCAGAATTGGTATTTCGATTTTCCACATGATGGACCACATTGCCCACCACGGTAATAACTGCCTCAGACATCGGGCTCCTCCCCCAAAGAAAGCGTTTACCTACTGCGGCCGAATAATTCGAAGGTGTCTCATTCGTGCCGTGCCATTTACTTTTCCGGCTTCGAGAAACAAATGAAAGAGGTACATAAAAAGCCTGTGGATAAGTTTGTCGAAAAGACAACTATCCACAGGCTACGTATGAAGTTGAGGGGCGAAGTCGCGGCAATCCTCGTCGTCAAGCATGCAAAATCAGCTTAACGACGCTACCTTCCGCGCCTCTTCGAGGCATCGATCGGATTATCCATGTGCACCGGATGCTGCGCGTCAACCTCCGAGGTGTAGTAATCGCGCTCATCCTCGCCACCAACACCGACCTGCTGGCTCATGCGAGCGAGCATTTCGTTGTAAGCGGCCAACTCCTCATCATTGTTGCGGTCTGCGACGCGGTCGTAGCGGGCTGCATCCTTTTCATCGGAACGCCGCCACTGTACAAACAGCGCAACGGTGACGATGTAGAGCGGAACCTCACCGGCAGCCCACGCGACGGCACCACCAACGTTCTGATCTTCCAGGAGATTCACTGCCCAAGGGAGATCCAGGCTGGCGTAATAGGCCTCGGCAAGCACCTGCTGCGACTGCATCAGCGAAATACCGAACCAAGCGTGGAACGGCAACGAACCCATCAGCGTGACCAGCTTGACCGACGGCTCAATCTGCTGTGGTGCAGCATCGACACCGATAATGACCCAGTAGAAGATGTAACCGGAAATCAAGAAGTGGATGTTCATGAACACGTGGCCCGCGTGCTCATCAGCCAGGAAGTCGTAAATCGGTGTCATGTAGAGCAGGTAGAAACCTGCGACGAACTGCACCGTTGCCACAACCGGGTGCGTGAGGAAACGCGACACCGGGTTATTGATGAAGACCACCAGCCACTCACGAATACCAGGCAGACCATCGCGGCCGGCCGGCTTCAGCGCACGCAACGCAAGCGTGACCGGACCACCCAGCACCAGCATGACCGGAATGCCCATGGAGTAAAGCATGTGGGCGATCATGTGAACCGAGAACAGAGCCGGCATGTACACGCCCAGCGCGCTGCACGAAGTAAACAGCAACGTGGCACAGCCGGCGAGCCACCACAGGGTGTTGGACAGTGGCCAGGTACCGCCGCGCTTCTTCAGCAGGTAGAGCCAGTACAGGTAAATCCACGCGGCAATGATGGCGGCAGAGCCGAAGAAGATGTCAAAGCGCCACTGCGTGAACATGGCCTCCCAACCGAATGGGATTTCCAGGTTGTAACCGAGCTTGACCTGCATCTGCGTAATCGACGGCAGACCCTCACCACCGGCCTGCTCAGAGAAATTCGGTGGCGGCGGAGTACGGCCCAGAGCCACGGCAACGCCGATCGTCAGCGCCATGATGATGACCTCGACAATGGCCAGACGCCAGAATGGACGATTCGACTGAGCGCGCTCAATCTCCGGAATGGTGATCTTGCGGTGCACATAGCCACATAGCCCCAGGAAGATGGTAAGCACAGCCTTGACCAGCACCATGATGCCGTAGTTGTTGCTGACCAGGTCAGACCAGTCAATGTTGATGGCTGCGTTAATGAAGCCGGAGGCAGACATGGCGATGAAAGCCACCAACGCCACGAAAGAATAGCGCTTCACTACTTCTGGCATCCATTCACCACGACGACGCGCGTGGCCAACCAGCGCCATCAAACCGCCGACCCAAAACACAGTGAAGGTCAAGTGCCAGATGTAGGAGTTAGTGCCGTAGTCATGGGCACCACCGGAGGCGTTGTGGCTTACAACAGCCAGCGGCATCATCGACACCAAGCTGATGGCGAAGAACACCGGCTGCCAAATCCACTTACGAGTCAGTGATGAACCAAGCGCCACAATGCCCGCAAAAATAGCTACCCACAGCCACGCCAAGCCCTCCTTGGTCTGCTCCAAGGACACAGCCCAGTTGCTCAGCTGAATCGTCGTCGACAGCGGCTGGCCCGACACATCGGAGAGCACCAGCGGAATCTCCATCAGCGCCATGAGGCCCCAGCCGAGCATGGCCCACATACCCGTGCGGGATGCCGTGTAGCCGTCGAGGCCCAAAGTGCCGTCGGCACGCTGCTTCGTACCGAAAGCGGCGAGCATAAACGAACCGACACCGAGGCAAGCGAGCAGCTCACCGGCCGCCTTCGCGAACGGGAACCCGAAGGTGGTAATTGTGCCGGGATCGGGAATACCCAACGTGGCGCGCGAATCCATGTTGAACGCCATCGAGAGCAAACCAGCTAGAACGCCGCCGATAAGCACAAAAACAACGTACCAACTAGCAGATTTACGGACTTTCTTATCCTTGCTAACAGGCGGAGAGGTCTCGGCCTTGGTCGTGGCAGTCATAGCCCTAAGCTTAGCGACCAAAGTCCCTAGAACAGAACCGGTTGTGATTGGCTACATTAGAGACGCTACAATGCTTTTCTTAGCTAGCCTCCATAGCTCAGTGGACAGAGCAGTCGGCTTCTACCCGATTGGTCGAGGGTTCGAATCCTTCTGGGGGCGCAAAATTAACCCGCCTGGCCTGGTTCTATACCAGTGTCAGGCGGGTTTTTACTTCTTAGTTCTTCTTGTTATCCGCAGGATCCGGGCGCAAGTAGCGGTCAACCATGTCGACGACCTCTTCGACAGATTCCTTGTCTAGCGTCGCATCCTTGCCATCCGGGCGCCACACCAGCACCATCGTCTGAATCAGACGGTAAATGTTGCGCGCCAGCAGATATGGATCGTGCTCGCGAATAGTGCCGTCTTCCTGCCCGTGACGGACACCGGGGAGAATGAATTTCTCCACAATTTCCAGCTGTGTATCGCTCATCTCTCCAGTGAGCGCTTCTAAGACACGGTCGGGATCTGTCTTGACCAGGCCAGGGAAAAAGTCACTTTCGATGATGCGTTGAACGACGATTCGAATACGCAGCAACATGCGAGCGCGCGAATCGCCAGGGACATAGCGGAGCCCCTCAAGCATGTGCAGGATTTCGCGGTTGGTCACTTCCCCCAGAAGCTCACCAATGTCAGCGTATCGACGATATACGGTCGGACGCGAAACTCCTGCCTTGCGAGCAATTTCTGCAATCGAAGTCCTACGCAAGCCCACAGTCATTACGCTTTCGCGCGCAGCGGCAATGATGACATCATCGACGGATGGTTTCTGTGCCGCGGTGGTGCTTTGAGCAGCGTCGCCAACACGCCTCGTCTCATCCATGTAACTATTTCTCCCGTTGGAATCCGAACTCAGAAGTAATTTTATCAGGCAAATAGGTCGATTTAGTTCATGCCCCGTTGTCCAATTCTAAGATCTTACTTTCCAGTTAATTTCGTTTCCCCCACAATTCGCTCCACAAACCACACGGCAATCCACACGCCCGACCACAGCACAATCCACATCGCTAAGCTGGGCGTAGTCAGCGTGTGCCCCACAGCCCAGTCCGGGCACAAAATAAGGCGCACTGCAGAATCATGCCGAATCTCAGCGAAAGGTGAAATCATGGCTCAGCCCGATCCCGACCTCCAGCTCTCCCCTGAGCTCGACCGCATCGTGTGGATTGACTGTGAGATGACGGGCCTCGAACCCGAGCGCCACGTCATTGTCGAAATCGCGGCTCTCGTCACCGATGCCAACCTCAACGTCCTCGGGGAAGGCGTGGACATCGTCGTGCACGCGTCCGAGACCGAATTGGCGCAGATGGATGATTTCGTCACCAAGATGCATGCGAAGTCCGGCCTGGATCAGGAAATTCGCGACAGCAAGACTAATGTCGCCGACGCCGAACAGGCTGTTTTGGACTACATCCGTCAGTGGGTTCCCGAGCCGCGCACCGCCCCACTGGCAGGCAACTCGATTGCCTCCGACCGCAAGTTCATCCACCGCTACATGCCAGAGCTCGACCAGCACCTGCACTACCGCATGATTGATGTCTCTTCCTTCAAGGAACTTGCCCGCCGCTGGTACCCCCAGGTCCTCAAGGGCGCTCCAGAAAAGGGTCTCGCTCACCGAGCTCTTGCAGATATCAAGGAGTCGATCCGCGAGCTGGACTACTACCGCCGCGCCATGCTTCTGCCCCACCCCGGCCCCGAAGGCGACGCTATTTCTGCCGCAAGCAAGGAATCGACGGAAAAGTACGGTGAGATTCGCGGCTAGCTCGCTTTACGACGACCCAAACCCCACCCTTTCCCAAATTTATCCGGGTTGACCTGCTGTTTTTGTTTCCAGCCCACTGTGGGCTACCATATAGTTCGCTGCAGAGATGAGCTGAGAATACAGCTCCTTTAATGCGGTAATGGTGACTGTAGTTCAGTTGGTAGAGCACCAGGTTGTGATCCTGGGTGTCGCGGGTTCGAGTCCCGTCAGTCACCCCAAGTAGAACCCTCGGCCAGGTTTTTCCGGGCCGAGGGTTTTTGTGTTTCCGCCCGGCGCGTCGCCGGGGTGGGCCTTTTTGGGTTAAGTAAAGAAAAGTGTGTCTTTTCCGGGCGTGTTGCGGTTATTTGATCCAGCCTTTTTGGATGCCGAGGTTGTGTTGGTAGCTGGTGTC
>NZ_JBFLKW010000005.1:0-128496 GCF_040743205.1 Corynebacterium sp. 045007 | reverse complement strand
GCAAGCTGCCTGCCCCTTGTACGTAAAGGGCCTGGTAAATCGACTCGTGGCTAATAGTCATGGACGTATTATCACCCCACAGTGCAGCCAACCTGTCACTGGCCTGACGCGGCGAGGCGCCACGGTTGAGCAGATTGACAACCTGGGCGCGTAAGAATCGATTGTCATCGAGTTTGCGCGGCTTTGGACGAGCAATACGCCCGCGGCTGGCCTGATCAGCGTGATAGGCATCGTAGATACCATCGACGCTGTTGCGTGCGATTTCACGACTGATAGTGGATTGACTACGACAGACTATCTGGGCGATACGCCGGTGCGAATGACCTGCCCGCAGGCAATCGGCAATAATTAAGCGTTCGGCCAGCCCTAGCCGCCGACCAGTACCAACACGAGATACATCACCAGGTGTTATCCGGCTGCGGGTATTCATAGTGGTTAAACTAGCCCGCCGGTTATACACCGTGGTTGTGCACACCCCAGCCTGCGCGGCAATCTCGGCAACACTATATGAGCCGGCCATAAGCATCTCGTAGATCACGCGATGCTTATCCATCATCGATAACTTCGGGTAGTGCGATTGGTGCTGGATCTCAATTCCGGCTTGTCGCGCCCACCGCCTGACTGTTGGTGAGGGAATCGCTAAATCGCGCCCAACTGTGCTTGCTGATGCCCCGTTGGCAATGTGTTGAAGCGCAATGGGTTTGATGGCACTGTATTTCGTTCGGCGGGTTTGCTTCACTACTTCTCCTGGTCGAAAGTGGTGATGCATTCACCGCCTGAACCTACCGCCCGAAAAATGGCTTGAAAGTGTCATAAACTCAGACAGTTTCACATTTGCAGCCCCTGAGTTTTCGGGTTGACAGTTTTGCCACGTAACCCCGTAACCCCGGGCTGTGGTGCTGCCGCGGTTGGGGTCTGACTAGTCGCTATCTTGAGAGTCAGACACGCTCTTTGGCTATCAACCCTGAACGGCGGCGAAAAGTAGGCCCAGAAGCCAATGACAAAACCCTCCCTCGCCCGGATAACTCCAGGTGAGAGAGGGTTTCTACTTGGTCGGGGTAGCGGGATTTGAACCCACGGCCTCTTCGTCCCGAACGAAGCGCGCTACCAAGCTGCGCCATACCCCGAGGCCGCAGACACGAACTGGGAACATACGTCTCAGTGCTGTGCTTGCGAGGACTTACTTTAGCCCGACGCTGAGTCAGAATGCAAAACGCCTGCTTAACGGGCTGTGGGAACAAGCCGCGGTCTCCGCCGCGCCCTTACAAACTACGAACTGCACCCCGACGGACTACGAACTACGAATCCCGCTCCACAACCTCAATCAAGGTCGCGGATGGGCGGCAGAACAAGCGCACCGGAGCGTAAGGGGAAGTGCCAAGGCCATTGGAGACATGCAGCCATGTCTTCTCGGTCCAGCGCGACAACCCCGAGGCCCGCGAGCGGTCGATACCGCAGTTGGTCACAATGGCCTTCCCGCCGGGCAGGCACACCTGGCCACCGTGTGTGTGACCAGAAAGCACCAGGTCGTAGCCGTCTTCCGCAAAAGCATCCAACACGTGGGGCTCTGGCGAGTGCGACAGGCCGATAGCGATGTCGGCATCCGCATTCGGAGCACCGGCGATCTGCGAATAATCCTCCAACTCGTGATGAGGGTCATCTACACCGGACAGCGCCACCTTCACGCCACCCGCCACAAACTCCAGCCGGGCATGGGTGGCATCCTGCCAGCGGTGCTCGATAAACGCAGCGCGCATGCCGCGCCACGGCAGTTCGACGCGTGAGGGCTTGCGCTTCTTGCCTGTCAGGTACTTCAGCGGATTGACAGGCCGTGGCGCGAAGTAGTCATTCGTACCGAACACGAAGGCGCCCGGACGGTTCAGTAGGGGGCCGAGCGCTGCGAGGACACTGGGAACGGCCTTGTCGCTGCCCAGGTTGTCGCCGGTATTAATCACCAGGTCAGGGTTCAGAGCATCGAGGCTGGCAACCCACTTCTGCTTCAGCTTCTGGTCGGGGAGCATGTGGAAGTCGGAGACATGCAGAATCCGGAAAGGCTCACCCTCGCGCTTTCCCGCCCGGGCGAGCGTGCCGGGTGCCAGCACGGGAACTTGCACACGGTGGAGTTTAAATGCGCGCAATTCGATTTGGTTCGCGTAGAGGAACGTCGTCAAGCCAAGCGTGGCGAGAGCTGCGGCAGACCGCAGAATTCGGTTGGGAAAAGCGCGCGATGTCATGACAGAGACACTATCAACTACAGCGGTAGTCTAGGGCATATGAGTGAACTGAAGAACACAATTGTCTCCGATATGACCGCCGCAATGAAGGCCCGCGACAAGGAAACCGTTGCGGCGCTGCGCATGCTGAAGGCCGCTATCCAGACTGAGGAGGTTTCCGGCTCCAAGCGTGAGCTCACCGATGACGAGGTGCTGCGTGTGATCGAGCGGGAGGTCAAGAAGCGTCGCGAGTCCGCTGAGATGTACGCCGAGAACGGCCGCCAGGAACTTGCCGACGCCGAGCTCGCCGAAGCAGAGGTTTTCGCCCGCTACCAGCCGGAACAGCTTGACGACGACGCCGTGAAGAACCTCGTTGCGGAATCCGTGGCCGAGGTTGCTGGCGATGACGCGCCGAGCATGAAGATCATGGGCCAGGTTATGAAGGTGGCTAAGGAAAAGGCCGCTGGCCAGGTCGATGGCAAGCGGCTTTCCGAGGCCGTTAAGGCTGCCCTGCAGGGCTAGCGCGACCTTTCGCCGTTTTCCCTTTTCGGCGATAAGCGTTGGAGCTGCCTTCTAGGGTGAACTAGAACGGCAGCAGCGGAATCAGATCCCGCAAGCTCGGCGCTGGCGGAGTGTTGGGACGAGGGAACTGCGGTAGTGGATCCGGCCGGGTCGTCGTCGAGTCCGGTCGCGGCGACGGCGCCGGTGGCGGGGTCGGACGGCGCGTGCCATCGGCCACGCGAATCGTGACGGTGCCGCCCTTGAGAAGCAGCGGCGGCTGATCCAGCCCGACCACGATTCCTCGCGACTCGCCTGTGAGGGAGACTGTGCGTTCCTCTACCTTGTAGCCGGCCTTCTTAAGGGTCTCTCGAGCCTCGGCCTTCTGCATGCCCACCACATTCGGCATTTGGGTGATAGAGGTACCCAGTCCGTAGTCCGAATCCAGTGGTGGGAGGTTCTTTCCGCCATAGTCCTCGATAACCGGGCCGACTGCGCCGAACCATGTCCGCGCGGGCTCGCGACCACCAAAGAGGTTGCCGTTCGGGCACTGGCGCAGCGGCGACGTGCACAGCTCCGTGACAGTCGGGGTGTCGTTGTAGGCGTACACCGATCCGGCCAGGCCGCCGGTGAAGCCCAGGAATGCCGCGGACTGGTTCGACTCGGTGGTACCGGTCTTAGCCGCGACTGGGCCTTCCCAATTCAGCTCTTTCGCGGCATCCTTCGCGGTGCCATCGGTGGCGTCATTGCTGAGCGCATTAGCAATCGCGTGCGCGACACCCGGCTCCACTGCCTGCTCGCACGGTGGCACATTCAGCTTGACCGCATTGCCCTTGGAGTCCGTGATCGACTCAATTGGAGAGGGTTCGCACCAGCGGCCATTGCTGGCCAGGGTGGCAGCGACATTGGACAGCTCAAGGTTATTCACCGCCGTCGGACCCAGCACGAATGAGCCGAGCTTATGCTCCGAGACATAGTCCGCCACCGAGGACTCACCATCAAAACTGCCCGGCTCCGTGTATGAGCGCATGCCCAGGCGTACCGCCATGTCCATCACGCCATCAACGCCGACCAGCTCCGAAATCTGAATAAAAGGCGTATTCGGCGACCGTGCGAGCGTCTCACGCAGCGACATCGACGGCGGGAAACTGCCCACGTTCTCCACGCAGTACAGGCCCGGCGGGCAGCCCTCCGCGCCACCGGTGCCCAGCCCGGAGGCCTCATAACGACGCGGCACCGGGAAGTTGGTGTCAATACCAAGCCCCTTTTCCACCGCCGATGTCGCCGCGAAAATCTTAAAAATCGAGCCCGCGCCATTGCCTACCGGCGTAAATGGCTGTGGTTGCACGGTCTGCATTTGCTCCGCATCGAGGCCGTATACGCGTGACGACGCCATCGCGAGCAACTTCCTGGAGTCATCCCCAGGCTCAAGCAAACTCATAACCTCGGCTGCGCCATCCGCAGTCGGTGACGCCTGCTGACGCAGAGACTCCTGCACGCTGTCCTGCACACGCGGGTCCAGTGTGGTCTTCACATGGAAGCCACCGCGCTTGAGCTTCTCGGTCTCAATACCGTGGTTCTCTAAGTAGGAGACCACATAATCACAGAAGAAACCCCGATCGCCCGCCGCGATACAGCCCTGCGGCAGGCGCTGAGGCTCCGGAAGAATACCGAGATCAGCTGCCTTGGCGTCCTGAGCCTCCTGCGGGCCAATTGCTCCCGTGGATTCCATGGCCGCAAGCACGTCGTTACGCCGTGCATGCGCACCTTCCGGATTTGTATACGGATCGAGCCCGGAGGACTGCTGAACCATGCCCGCGAGCAGAGCGGCCTGCGGGACATTCAGATCGGACGCGGGAATGCCGAAGTATGTCTGAGCTGCAGCTTCCACGCCGAACGCGCCGTTGCCGAAGGGGACCAAGTTCAGGTACTTAGTCAGAATCTCGTCTTTCGTCAGCTCATCTTCCAGGTCCAACGCGATGCGAATCTCGCGGATCTTGCGACCATAATCCGTGGCAGTAGCAGCGCGGCGCTCCGACTCCGACTCTGCGTCCACCAGCAGCGTGTGGTTCTTAATCAACTGCTGCTCAATTGTGGAGGCGCCTTCCTGCACCGACTGGGACATGAAGTTCTTTACCGCCGCACGAGCAGTGCCCTTCCAGTCCACACCAGAGTGCTCATAAAAGCGCCTATCCTCCACGCTGACCAGCGCGTCCTTCATAGCGGGCGAGATGCGTTCCGACGGCACACTAAACCGCCGCTGATCATAGAGCCACGCAATTGGCTGATCATTCCGATCCGTAATAGTGGTGACCCCTGGTGCGTCCTTAGAAATCACCGACCGCGACGCCGACGCGAATTCATCAGCCGTGCGCGCGACGAGGTAGGCCGAGCCGCCCACAAGAGGAAAGAGGGCGCTGGCCACAATCAACGCAGCCAACACAGTGGCAACGGAGAGCTTGAACAGCGTCGAACCTTTATTCACAGCAATCACACTACAAGGTAGGGCGGATTGAGCCGAAGTGAGTTTTCGAAAATCCGCCTAGAGGCATGCCCGGCGAGCCCAGAAAAACGCCTGGCGAGCGGGGGCGGAGTGCTACGAGCGCCCTTACAATACCGGGCAACTCGTCGTGTGGTGGTTTCCGGAAAAAGATTTTCATAGTGACGCAAATCACCCCCGTGCTTTTGTTGGAAAAAGTTGCCCCACCTGCATTGTTGTATTTAGAGCTGCGCCACGTCCACCCTCCCAGTGTGACCCAATCGACATTATTTGGGTGGTGTGAATAGACTTACAACAAAATTTCAGCACTATTTAGTTGAAACTATTTCGAAATAACGAAAATCGCAGGCACGAGGAGGCTACAATGACCGCCACGATTCCCGATCGCAACCGCACTGCTACTACGCCAGACTACGAGCTCGGTGTAGAGAGCTTCCGCGATCGTCAGGAGTGGGTCCCGCGCGCTAAGTGCCGCGATATTGACCCGGATAAGTTGTTCGTTCGCGGCGCCGCACAGCGCGAAGCCGCAGTTATCTGCCGCCACTGCCCAGTGGTTCTGCAGTGCCGTGCCGACGCTCTGGATAACCGCGTCGAGTTCGGCGTCTGGGGTGGCCTGACCGAGCGTCAGCGCCGCGCAATGCTGCGCGAGCACCCGGAAATTACTTCGTGGGCCGACTTCTACGCTGAGCAGTACGCAGCTCAGCGCAAGGCAAAGCTGGCTAAGTAAAAACCGAACTTAGACCGAAGTAAAACTGAACCCCCAGCGCGCGAGGCTGGGGGACAGATAAAGTAGCTTCCATGACTACTAAATGGGAATACTTCACCGCACCGCTGCTCATTCACAACACCAAGGCCATCCTGGACAACTTTGGTGAGGACGGCTGGGAACTCGTCACCGTTCTCCCGGGCCCGACCGGCGAAAACCACGTTGGTTACTTCAAGCGCCCGAAGACTGACTAATTACCTCGGTGTCTAGTACCTAACTAACAACGGCGGTTGTGCTTTCGATTGGCAGCTGACTCACGGTTGGCTGCCATCTTTCTTTGGCCGGCTTTATTCGCCGGACCCCTAGCCGCCGTGGAAAGGCTTAACTTAAATGAGCAACTCTGAATCTCGCACTCCTTCCCAGGCCCTCGAGGACCTGGGGCTTACCTTGCCTGCCGTTGCCGCGCCAGTTGCGGCCTACGTACCCGCAACGCGCACGGGCAACCTTGTTTTCACTTCCGGTCAGCTCCCATTCGTTAACGGCGAGCTCACCCACGTCGGCCACGTCGGCGCAGAGGTCACTGCTGAGGAGGCCAAGGAGGCCGCCCGCACCTGCGCTCTCAACGCTTTGGCCGCAGTCGATGCCGAGGTCGGTCTCGACAATGTCACCCGCATCGTGAAGGTCGTCGGCTTCGTCAACTCCGCCGCTGAGTTTACCGGTCAGCCAGGCGTTATCAATGGAGCCTCGGAACTCTTCGGCGACGTCTTCGGCGAACGCGGCCAGCACGCTCGCTCGGCAGTGGGTGTGAATCAGCTTCCGCTGGACGCACCCGTGGAAGTTGAAATCATCGTTGAAGTAACCCAGTAGATGCTGTATTTGCTGTCGTGACCAGTGGGGATGTTGCGTTCTCCGGGTCGTCGTAAAGCGTGCTTACACCCAAATGAGCCGAATTGGAGGGCGTAGCGCGCTCCCCGGATTGCGCAACCACGTAGGATAGAGGACATGGAGCATCCTGCGTATAGCCAACTGCGTCAGATTTCTCAGTCTGTGGGCGTCGTTCTGTGCCCGAACCCCAGCTACTCTTCGCTGGAGGGTACGAACTCCTACGTTATTAAGGCTGAGGGGGATAGCCGCAGCATTGTCATCGATCCGGGTCCGGAGGACGAGGGACACCTGAACGTCCTGCAGCGTTATGCCGGCGACGTTGCGTTGATTCTGCTGACGCACCGTCATGGCGACCATGCTGATGGCGCCGCACGTTTCCGCCAGCTCACCGGCGCGCCGATTCGTGAGCTGGAGTCTCAGTACTGCGCGGGAGGTCAGGATCCGCTTGTCGACGGCGAACGTATCGTCCTCGACGGAGTGACTCCGCAGATTGAGGTCGTGGCAACCCCTGGTCATACCGCTGATTCCGTCTGCTTCTTCATCCACACTGGTGATGGCGAGGACGATGTTGAAGGCATCGTTACCGGTGACACGATCGCTGGCCGCCACACCACTATGATTTCGGAGACCGACGGCGACCTGGGTAAGTACATGGAAACCCTGAAAATGCTGGATTCGCGCGGCAAGGGTGTTCGTCTGCTGCCTGGTCATGGCGCTGACCTGCCGGACATCACTGTAATGACGCAGAAGTACATTGAGCGTCGTAAGCTGCGCCTTCAGCAGGTGAAGGATGCCGTTGCCAAGCTGGGCGACGAAGCTACGGTCGACCAGATTGTGGATGAGATTTACACCGATGTCGATCCGGTGCTGCGTCATGCTGCTGAGCAGTCGACGCGTGTGACCCTGCGCTACCTGCGCGATCACGGGGAGTAGTTGCTGGGCTTCGGCTTCGGCTTGGGTTTTGGCTTCGGCTTGGGCTTTGGCCAGTTGCTGGGCTGGTCTGGGCTGGGCTTAATTGAGGCTTGGCTGAAGCCGAGCTTGAGTGAAGCTGAGCTTGACTTGCCGCATGAAAAGAGCGTGTGACCTGCAGTTTTGCGGGTTGCGCGCTTTTTGTTTGGGGTAGTGCTGGTTGGGGTGGGCTAGTGCCGGTTGGGTGGGTTGGCCTCGTCGGGGGGCAGCTCAATCACTTATCGATGAGGTATCCACTTGTCGATGAGCTATAGCGCGCGCACAAGTGAACAGCGCATCGATAAGTGATTGATGCAAGGAGAAATCGGTGAATGGTGCATCGATAGGTGCCGGGAAAGCATCGATAAGTGGCAGAAAAGCGTCGATAAGTGCGCCAAACTTGGCCGGCATGCCAGGTCAGCATGGCAGGCCGGCATACCAGGTCAGCATGCCAGGCCAGCGGGGGAAGACAACAAAAATCCCGCGAGCCTCATGCGTTTCATGTGCTCCTACGGGAACCGAGGATCCAAAAGCAGAGGCTGCGGGATGTGAGTCGTTTGGGCAGCGCCGCAAGCGCCACAAGCTAACGTGCGCCACAAGCTAACGTGCGCAACAAGCTAACGTGCGCGGCGGGCCAAACGCTCCGTATCGGAGATGAGCACGGACTTGCCCTCAAGGCGAATCCAGCCGCGGTGGGCGAACTCTGCCAGAGCCTTGTTAACGGTCTCTCGGGAGGCGCCGACGAGCTGTGCGATTTCCTCCTGAGTCAGGTCGTGGTTCACGCGGAGAGCAGAACCTTCCTGAACACCGAAGCGATTGGCCAGCTGAAGCAGGGACTTAGCAACGCGACCAGGGACGTCGGTGAAAATGAGGTCAGCCAGTGAATTGTTGGTGCGGCGCAGACGGCGGGCCAGCATGCGCAGCAGCTGAGCTGGAACATCAGGGTGCGAACCAACCCATTCCTGCAGCTGATCGGCACTCATGGACGCGGCGGAAACTTCGGTGACGCAGACCGCCGAAGAGGTGCGCGGGCCCGGGTCGAAGATGGAGAGCTCGCCGAACATGTCGGACGGGCCCATGATGGTCAACAGGTTTTCACGACCGTCGGCTGAGCGACGAGCCAGCTTCACCTTGCCATCAATAATGATGTAGAGCCGATCGCCCGGCTCACCCTCATTGAAGATGGTGGTTCCACGCGGGAAGCGAACCGTCTCGAGCTCGCCGAGCAAGGCCTGCACAGCCTCCTGGTCGACTCCCTGAAATACACCGGCCCGGGAGAGAATCTCCTTGACGTCATCCACGGTAAAATTCTCCTGTCTTGGGCCACTAACCACCGTAAATACAGGCCAGCAGCCGCCAAATTAGCACTCGACTACAGATTGCAGTGGCCAAACAGGAAGAGAAACTACCCCGTCCCACTAGTCCCACTACTTTCGGTCTTTCCCGGTAACGCCGCTGCCAGCCTTCAAGGCAGGTTCATCCCTGGGCGAATTTCACGACAAATCGCCTCTACAGATGCATCCCAAAACTACGCCGTCACCAAGATGTGATAAGCACCACTGTAGCAAAAGAGCCACTGCGCCTGTGGGGAATTCTGGTGAAAAGCCGCTGAACTGTGTATTTATAACTAACAATTCGCTAACGGTGTTCCAAGATGTGGTGGGGCATGACTTCTTTGGTTTTTGACCGAATATGCCCGAGCTGCTACCGGTTCCATCCGCATCCCGGACGAATCTAAAGATTCAGCTCGCGAAAGGTGCGCACGCGAATTGCAATCCGGGGTAGCCGATACACTACGACCATGGATACGACCGGCAAGGCATCGTCGTTAAGCACGCACCAGATAAACAAACCCCAGCCCACGCACCCGCAGGGATCCCTGACGTCGAAGAAGCGTCGGGCGGTGGGGGCGCATCCGGCGGCGCGAGGGAAGGAGACGCGCCTGGGTATGGTGCGGCGCGCGCGGCGGATTAACCGCACGCTGGCGGTGGCGTACCCGAATGCGCACTGTGAGCTGGACTTTCGTAATCCGTATGAGCTCGCGGTGGCGACGATTCTGTCGGCGCAGTGTACGGACGTGCGGGTGAATATGACCACGCCGGCGCTGTTCGCTAGGTACCCCAGCCCTGCCGATTTGGCGGTTGCGAATCAGGAGGAGGTCGAGGAGCTCGTTCGGCCGACGGGTTTCTACAGGAATAAGGCTGCGAACATCATCGGTTTTGCGCAGGGGGTGATGGAGCAGCACGGCGGCGAGGTGCCGGGCACGTTGGAGGAGCTGGTGAAGCTGCCGGGCGTGGGGCGAAAGACGGCAAATGTGGTGCTGGGGAATGCTTTTGGGGTGCCGGGTTTGACGGTCGATACGCATTTTGGGCGTCTGGTGCGGCGCATGGGTCTCACAGAGCAGGAAGATCCGGTGCGCGTGGAGCACGAGATGATGGAGGTGCTACCGCGCGCGGAGTGGACGTGGTTTTCGCACCGGCTGATTTTCCACGGTCGCCGGGTGTGTCATTCGCGTCGGGCGGCGTGCGGGGCGTGCTTCTTGGCGGCAGATTGCCCGTCGTATGGCGTCGCGGGGCCGGCGGAGCCGGAGACTGCGGAGAAGTTGATTAAGTCAGACGACAGGGAATGGCTTCTCTACCTGGCCGGTCTTAATGACGGCTACAGTGGGGAGGAACTTTCCGCGCTTGACGACGGGGATAGCGCGCGCATCACCACAGCGACACAGGACTAGTCGAGGAGCACTTTTCGTGAATGAGCAGGGCGGTCATAGTCACAATGGTGGCCACTATGAGGATCGGCAGGCGGACGTTAACCGTTCGGCATCGCTGATTACGCTGCTCATCGCGGGAATTAGCATTGTGGGTCTGGTGATTTTCGCGATTGTGAATACCACTGGTGGCAATGACGAGGCCGACGGTGGTGGGACCGGATCTGGTGTGAGTGTCGGTGCGGATGGCGCTGGCAATGGTGATGGCGCTGGCAGTGATGGTGAAGTGGATGGTGCACCGGCAGCGCCAGCGATGTCAAAGGATGAGATCGCGGCGGTAGCGGGTAGTGGCTCACTGACCGGTGTGCGCTTGCCGCTGTTGGCGGAGTCGGGAGACTCAGCAGGCCAGGACAACGAGGCTGGGCAAGTGGAACTGGTGGACATGGGGCAGGTCGTCGCGGGCAAGCCGACGGTGCTTAATGTCTGGGCGTGGAACTGTGCGCCGTGTCGCCAAGAGCTACCGCTTATCGAGCAATGGGCCAAGGACAACCCAGATGTGCAGGTGGCGACGGTGAATGCGGCTCGCGAGGCGGGGCGTGGCCAAGCCTTCCTGCAGGAAATCGGAGTGAAGCTACCGACCTACTCGGACACGGTCGACGTGGTCGGACCAGCGTTGAATCTACCGCGAGTTGTGCCCATCACCGTGGTGTTTAAGGCAGATGGCACGGTGGCGGCCATTCATCCTGGTGAATTCACCGATGCGCAGCAGATTACTGATCTCGTGCGAGGTGCATTGAAGTGACTCAGGGACAGTCGTGGAATCGTGACGCAAGCTCGGGGCTGTATCTGCCGAAATGGTTGACCAATAGTTTGCCGCCGCACCTGGTCAGCGCTGATCACGACGCGGCAGGTCACGCCAGCAGCGCCAGCCACGCCAGCAGCGCCAGCCACGCCACAACAGGCCACTCGGAGCAGCAGGTGGCCGGTCGCTCCGCTTCGTCGTCAAGCGTGAAGCGTGCGTTTGCGAAGTTGCGGCGAGACTCCTCGACGCAGGAGAAACCGTTGCGGAATCCGGCGCGGTCGGCGGTGTTGGTGCTGATCAGCGGTGATGCGGAGGCGCACCAACGGCCGGAGGATGCCAGCGTGGTGCTTACACACAGGGCGACAACCCTGCGTAAGCATGCAGGCCAGATGGCTTTTCCGGGCGGTCGTGTCGATCCCGAGGACGTGGATGAAATCGATACCGCGCTGCGTGAAGCCGAGGAAGAAACCGGCCTGAACCGAGAGACGGTGACACCGGTGCGGGTGCTGGACTCGATTGACATTTCGCGGACTGGCTTCGCGGTGAATCCGGTGTTGGCGTATTGGCATGCACCGCATCCGCTGCGTGTGGTCGACCCTGCAGAGACGGAATCGGTGCTCAATGTGCCAATTAGCCACCTGACGAATCCGGACAACCGCATGATGCTGGGCTATCACGGCTGGACAGGACCGGCATTTAAGGTTGGTGACTTCGTCGTTTGGGGCTTTACCGGCGGCGTGCTGTCCTACTTGCTAGACGTGGCCGGCTGGTCGGAACCGTGGGACGACACCAACGTGCAGAAACTTTTGCCGGTGCTCGCGCGTTCCGCTAATGGTGAAAAACTGTCCGTACTGAAGGGAGGCCGACGATGATGCCTGCAATCGCTGTGTTTGACGTTGCGCTGCTGGCGGTCTTCATTTTCGCGCTTATCGTCGGCTGGCAGCAGGGCGCCGTCTCGTCGATTATGGCCATTTTGGGCGTTGTCCTGGGCTTGGTCATTGGTGTGCCCTTGGCGCCGCTAGCTATGGCGCAGGTCGAGAACCAGTCGGGAAAGGTTCTTCTGGGCCTCGGCACGGTGATTCTGTTGGCGTTGATTGGTCATGCGGTGGGAACAGTGGCAGGGCAGTCGCTGCGGAATACCATTCGCTCGCCGCTGGCAGTCGGCCTGGATTCTAGCCTCGGTGCCATCGTGCAGTCCGTGACTGCGCTGGTAGTGACATGGATGATTGCCGTGCCGCTGGCCACCGCCGTGCCCGGGCAGTTCGCCGACTGGGTGCGTGAGTCCAAGGGCATGAACCTCATTGACCAGGTCGCGCCCGACGAATGGAGCGACGGCTTCAGTGGCATCCTCCGTCAGCTTCGCGATGATGGAATGCCCGCCATCGCTCCGCCATTCGGCTACAAGCAGAACGTCCCCGATGAACCCGCCGACCCCAACGTGATTTCACAGGGTGTCGTCGACAGTATTCGACCGTCCATCGTCCGCGTCTTGGGCGAAGCCCCGCAGTGTGAACGCTTGCTGCAGGGTACTGGCTTTGTCATCGCGCCGGATCTGATTCTGACAAACGCGCACGTGGTCGCCGGTGCCACCACTGTTCGACTGGAAACCGTGGTCGGCATGGCTGACGCGAACGTCGTGCACTACGATCCGCTTGACGACGTCGCCCTGCTCCGAACCACCGACCTACCCCTGGAGCCCATGCAGTGGGCGGATCAGGAAGCTCGTCCGGGCGATGACGCGGTAGTGCTGGGCTTTCCCGAGTCCGGGCCCTTTAAGGCCACACCTGCGCGCGTGACGGAGAACATCATTATTCGAGGCCCGGATATTTATTCGTCGACTCGGCACGAGCGTCAGTCCTATGTTCTGAAGGCAGATGTGCGCCACGGCAACTCGGGCGGCCCATTGATTACGCCGCAGGGTCAGATTCTGGGCTTGGTCTTCGGTGCCGGTGTGAATAATGACCAGACTGGTTACGCGCTGACGCACGCCGAGGTCCAGCCACACATTGATGAGGCGATGGATAACTACGGGGCGATCGGCACGCAGCAGTGCGTGGCAGGGTAAGCGGAAAGTTGTGTGTCTATGGGCAGGTCAGCCCCAGCCGCAACCGCAGGAGAGTTCCGGCTAACCCCAGCCGAGCCTGAGTCTAAGACCCCTCCGGCAACCAGTGCAGGTGATCCCTGATTGCCTGCACCACAGCCTGAGGTTTCTCTGCCGGCAGGAAGTGCCCACAATCCGGCACAACGCGCACGTGGGTGGAGCTGAGCTCCACTAGCGCACGTGGGGTACGAGTGTCCTGCTCGCCGACGAGCAGCACCGTGTGCTCATCGTTTTTCGACGGGCCCTCCATCGCACTCAACCACTTGCGGAAAGCGGCCGGAGCCGGCCGCGTCCACCAATTCATGTGAGCCAGTGCAGGGCGGAGTGCACCACTGGCCAGACTGTCAGCCATGAGTTCCGCGGTCTGTTTTCCCTCGGAGGTCTCGGCGAACCCCTCCCCGGTGGTGGACATGGACTCGCGCACGATGCGGTCAATGAGCCGCTGCTGGCGAGCCTCAGCCGCCTGCGTGCTGAACTTATTGCGACGCAACTGCGGTACCCGTGGCCGCGAGTCCCACCACGAACGGCGCAGCAGCGGGGCCAGGCTACTGCGGAAGTCCTCCGACCACGGGCTCTTCAACTGGTTGAGCCAGACCTTTGGATGCGCAGCACCACAACCAATAATTCCGGCAACAAGGTTCGGCTGCCGCGAAGCCAACGTCCACGCCACCCAGGTGCCGAACCCCTGACAGACCAGCAGCGCGGTCGAATGCCCCAACGAGCGAATCGATGAGGCGATGTCCTGGGCCGCCTCAAACGGATCGTAGCCTTGCGGTGTTCGGTCGGACTGACCGTAGCCACGCATAGAGATAGCCACAGCGTGCACGGGGAGGGGGCCTCCCGAGTCGTCGTTAAGCAGTGGCAAAACCTCGCGCCATTCAAACCAACCGCCAGTCGAGCCGTGAATAAACAACACGAGCGGATCGGAGGGGCGGCCGCACTCGGCGATGTGTAGGCGCTGGCCGCGGACGTGAATGAGACGATGACGCCAGGGGCCAGTGAGAGAATCGCTGAGGGAGGTCATGAGGCGAAAATACCTTATCCGAAGGGCTTAAACCGGGACTGAATAAGACAAAAGGGCGAGACCAACAAGTCCCGCCCAATTTCTTTCAAGCCTTTAGGTGTACATACCGTTCGACTGCGAAGACTTCTTCGCCGACCCCGACGGCACGACCCCCTTCAGCTCCTGCATCGACTCGATGGTCTTCTCCGGCTTGCGGATCGACTTGACCTTCTTCAGACCCAGCAGTGCTGCCACACCGGCGATGACCAGCATCAGAACGAAAACGATGAGGAACGCAGCCCAGGTTGGCAGCCAAACATCCAGCAGCCAGCCGAGGAAGAAGAAAAAGAAGAACGAGGAGTACAGCGCGACGACGCCGGCAACCGCGAAGAAGCCACCGCCAACTGCGCCCTTCTTAGCCTCGCCAGCAATTTCAGCCTTGGCCAGCTCAATCTCAGAGCGAACCAGAGCGGAAATCTGCGAAGAAGCATTAGACACGAGCTGGCCGACGCTAGCATCACCCGAAGCGTTGCTATCCACATCACTCAGCGGGATAGCGGTAACACGCGGTTCGGTGCCGTCGGTAAAGAGACCCTTCGTATCGTCGTTGCTCACGTGTACTTCCTCCTACGCAGATGGTTGGAAAAGATGGTTTGAAACTTTAAAACTGCAGTTACAAACTGCCATACTACCTCTGATTGTGGGTAGAGCGCGCCATAAGGGCGAAAAAGCCAAGAACTCGTTGAAGTTTTTCTCATCTTTGACCATTTCTATATAAGTTTGTCACTTACTTAGCGGTGAAGAATTAGGGTGTGGGATATGAACAATCAGCCTGAGAACGTGCGTGGAGCCGATGGAGTTGGTGCCGGTGCTGGCAATGGTGTCGGCAATGGCGCCGGTGTCGGAAAGGGTGGCCTAGCTGGCATGAGCCTGGGTGTGTCCTCCGTGTCGGCGAAGAAGCGCGCAGAGCGTGAGGCAGCGCAGGCGAAGGCATCTGAATCGGGTGCCGGTGGCGCTGACAGTGCTCCCGCCGCTGCTATTCCGCAGCTTGACCCCAAGGACCCCCTCGCGCCCCTGTGGCAGCTCGACGGCGTTGCGCACGCGGCTGATGTCGCGGCCAAGGCTATCCAGGCCGTCCACAGGCACAAGGCCAACCTGCGCAAGCACAACGTCACCGGCTCCGAGTCGGTCCTGCGTGGCGCGCGGGCATCGGCGTGGCTAGAAGGCGGCGAGCCATCGCTTCCCGACGACGGCAACATCACCGACCCCGTGCTCGCAGCAGCCCTGCGGGTTGCCGACACCATTTCCCCGGAGTCAATTGGCGAGACCACTCGCGTGTGGCAGCGCGCTCCGCAGCAAGTGCTGGCCAAGTTTGCGTTGAACGCATCGCCCGCAGGTGAAACTGAAGACGGTTCCGAAGCGCGGATGAAGGCCGGCCGTCCGGTCGGTGACGACAAGCTCTCATCCGCGATGAAGGAGCAGCGTCTGCACGTGCTCGGTGACTTCATCACTGGCCGCAGCCAGATCCATGCTGGCGTGCTCTCGGCGATTGTGCACGGTGAGCTGCTGACCCTGCGCCCCTTCGAGTACCACAACGGCATCATCGCCCGCGCCGCCTCGCGACTGACGACTGTCGCAACCGGCCTGGATCCGCGTGGCTTGGCCGTGCCTGAGGTCTACTGGACTCGCCACCGCCAGGAGTATGTCGAGGCCGCAGAGGGGTTCGCGTCGGGAAGCGCCGATGGCCTGCGTGCGTGGATTCTCCTGCACCTGGAGGGGCTGAAGGCCGGTGCCGTGGAAGCGCGCGGTATCGCCGAAGCGGTGTAGGCGGGCCGGCTGCCGGATGATGGGTTAGTCGGCCTTTGGCTCGTCGTCGTTTTTGCGCAGTGCCAATAGCGTCGCACCCGCGCCAAGCGCCAGTGTGACGCCGGCAAGAATTGCAGCATTGCGTTTCGACGGCGCGCGAAACAGCGGGACGGGATTCCGAAATTGGCGCACAGGCCACTCACGTTCCGTCGCAATCTTGCGCAGAGCGCGATCGGGATTGACCACAACGGGATGGCCGACTGCAGACAGCATGGGCTCATCAGTGATGGAATCCGAGTACGCAAAGCATTCGGCCAGGTCGAACTGGCGCTTTTCCGCTATCCGACGCATCTGCACGGCCTTGTTTTCGCCTCGGCAGAAGAACTCCGTTTCACCCGTGAAGAGCCCATCGCGGACCTCCAGCTCGGTGGCCACCACGTTGTAGACACCGAGCGCCTGCGCAATGGGCTCAACAATCTGCCGAGCCGATGCCGAGATAATGAACACCTGATGCCCCTGTGCGCGGTGTTCACGAATGAGCTCCAATGCCTCGGCGTAGATGTACGGCGTGATGTTCTGCTCTAGGGTTTCGATGGCGACCTGGCGCAGCTCCCTGGCGCTGTGACCAGCGATAAGGGCGGAAAACTGCTCGCGGGTGGCCTCCATTTGCGCCTCATCGTGCCCCTGCGACATGTACAGGGCATGGCTGAGCGCCATTTGCAGCATGTCCGTCGGCGAAATGATGCCGCGCTCGAGGAATTGCTTGTTGAACGCATATGCCGAGCTCTTGGCAATAATGGTTTTATCCAGGTCAAAGAACGCAGCGACGCGAGAGTCAGCGGTGGCGTGGAGGCCTGCAGCGATTTGGGCATCTTTAGAGCTGCTCGTGTCCGTAGAAGCGCGCGGCTGCGGCGTTGTTGAAGCCTTGTTCTCGCCGGTGTTCATAGACTCCGAGCTTACCCATGGATGTCGGGCTCGGGGAGAGCATTATGAGTGTTTAACTGCTGGGTGGGGGACTGGGGCGATTGGGGCGGTGGCGGTCGTGGGGGCTTGGCGGCGATTGGGGCGCGGCATTTCCTGGGCGCGATTAATCGAGGAAACGTGACATCGAACATATTGGGCATTAAATCCTTTGTAAGGTATTTGCAGATTCCTCGGGATATGTAATACTTGGACGTGGCTGGCCCCTTCTTGTTCTTTTTAGAAACAGACTGCGAGGCCGCCCCGGCTCAATCCCCCCCCCGAGCCGGTTAAAGACGCCTCGCGCCAATCCCCCCCCGGCGCGGGGCGTCGCCCCTTTTTGGCCCAATGTTGAGGGGTACGTAGTAAAAATTGCGGGCTGCAAATGTGAAACTGTATGAGTTTATGACACTTTCAAGTCATTTTTCGTGCCATTTTTGTCATAAACACAGTCACTAACTCGCATCGACCCAACGCCACCTGACATAAACGTAGTCACTAACTTGCATTGGTCAGGCCGCGCAGTAGCCAGGTCGCGCAGTAGCCATAAGGCAAAGGCGACGTGGCATTCTGCAGTTATCCACAGTCTGAAAATTATCCACAGACAGCGAGGTTTTGGCCCCTTGTGGGCATCATTGAATCCGCCCTGTAGTGCACGCTATGGCCATGGCAATCAAGAAACTGTCCATGGCTCATCGAACTGAGGCTCCAACAAATCCAGTAGTCAACGCCGTCGATGATGAGGCGCTGCGTGAAGAGGTTGCGCTCATAGTCGCTGCTACCGGTCGTGACTGTGTGCAGGAGACCGTGCCACCTGTGGCTGCAGCGCCAGTGGCCGCACAAACATTTGCTTCGCCGCCAGCATCAGCCACAGCGTTAGCCCCATCGTCAGTATCGACAGGAGCGGGAGTTTCATCGGCCCTGTGGCGTCGGGCACCAGCGGTGTTCGTCGATGCACCGGCAGCCCGAAGATTAGCCGGACGGCCTCATAGTGAGGGAGCAATCTTCCTGGTCCGCAGTGATACTGAGGAGGAAGATGCGCAGGTAGCGAAGGTTTTAGCTCCTGTTTACAGTGCTAGTTTGCCCGCGGATAACGTCGATATTGTCGAGCTGCTCGGCCGTGGCGACGTACGCCCGGATGCTCCGAATCCCACCGATCACCAAAACAGCTCGAGCCTCCTGAACCACCATCAGAACCCAGCGTTACCTGCAAGCACCGACGTGATTACAGCGCCAGGTACAGAACCCGTACCGAACGTGCCGGCAACTACAACCGATGCCACGGCAACGTGCCTGATGTTGGTTCCTGCGGTCGGCGGTGCCGGTGCTTCCATCGCGGCGGCAGCAAGTGCATTGGTTCTTTCCCGTGAAAGGCCCATCTGTTTGGTGGACTCGGACGCACTGGCAGGAGGCATTGATCTGGTGCTCGGGATGGAAACGGAACCGGGACTGAGGTGGCAGGACTTCTCGGCTGCTGATGGTCGTCTCGACGGGGCGGCACTCTACGAAGCACTGCCATCCTGCCCGCGATCACCCGCTCTGAAAGTGTTGACGTGGACTCGCAGTCGCACGCCCGAGACGACTTACAACCACGCCTCTGCGAACAACAAATTCGACAGCGCCGACAGAACCGACAGGCCCGACGATGTCCGGCACATTGCCAGCACCATTAGTTGCCTTATTCATGCCGGAATTACGGTCATCGTGGACTGCCCGAAGCAGGTGGAGTACGTCACCACTCTCGGCGCACTTGCCGATGACACCGTCATAGTCCTGCCCACCTCCGTTCGAGCTATCGCAGCCGCTGGCCCCTTGGCGAGCATCTGTGCACAGGCGGGGTTCACCCCAAATCTTGCAGTGAGGTACCAGCAGCACCGCGATATCAGTGTCGAAGAGGTGGAATACGCTCTCGACCTGCCCATTGTTGGTGAGATTGAGTACTGCAAGAAGGTAGCTCACGAGATAGATGTGGGCGGGCTCGCTGGAACCGTCGGCAAGCTGACGCGGGGATTGGAAGCGATGTTTGCCCTTGTCGGCGGTGGTGGCGATGGATGACGTCAGGCTGTTGGCGGCGGTGCGGACGGCGCTTGCGGAGCGGCCTGGGGTGGCATCGCATAGCGAGGTCGCCGACATAATTCGCGCAGAGACCTCGGGGGTTGTCTCCGATGTGAAGGTGCTGGAGATTCTGCGCACGATTCGCGAGGAAACGGTGGGCGCGGGTGTGCTCGATGCGCTGTTGCGACGCCCGGGTGTCAGCGATGTGCTGGTCACCGCGCCGGGCGAGGTCTGGGTCGACGCCGGCAACGGACTGGAGCGCGCCGAGATTTCCTTCGCGGACGAGGGTGAGGTGCGCGCGTATGCGGTGCGGCTCGCGTCGCGGTGTGGACGAAGGCTTGACGACGCGCAACCCTGGGCCGACGGCCATATTCCTGGTGGTGTCGGCGGCTGTGGTGTGCGAGTTCATGCGGTGCTTTCACCACCGTCGGCGACCGGCACTCAGATTAGCCTGCGGGTGTTGCGTCCGGCTCGTCGCGGACTTGCGGAGCTATGCGATGTCGGGCTATTTCCGCCGGAGATTCTGCCGGTGCTCCGGGGAATTGTGGCGGGACAGCTGTCATTTATTGTTGCCGGAGGCACGGGTGCGGGAAAGACCACGCTATTGGCGGCGATGCTCTCAGAAGTTAATCCTGACCAGCGCATTGTGTGTATCGAGGACACTCCGGAGCTGCAGCCTCAGCATCCGCATGTGGTGAAGCTGGTGACCAGGGCCGCCAACCTGGAGGGCGCCGGTGCGATTGGACAGCAGGAGTTGCTGAAGCAGGCGTTGCGCATGCGTCCCGATCGCATTGTCGTCGGTGAGATTCGCGGCGCCGAAGTGGTGGATCTGCTGGCAGCGTTGAATACGGGGCATCGCGGTGGGGCGGGGACAATTCACGCCAACCGCATCGGGGATGTCGTCGCGCGCTTTGAGGCCCTGGGGCTGATCGGTGGCCTTGGTCGCGCCGGGCTGCATGCGCAGTTGGTCTCGGCGGTGCAGGTGGTGTTGGTGGTCGAACGCGCTGATGTTCGCAGGCTGGCACAGATCGGGCTGCTACGCGGTAACCCACCGGAGGTGGTGGAGGTCTGGACTGCTCGGGATGGGCCTGGGCCGGGGTGGGAAGCGTTGCAGAAGTTGCTGGTCGGCGGGGAATAACCGGTGGAATACCCGATGGAATGACTAGAGGAAAAGTCAGGGGATTAGACGGGGAGATTAACAGCTATGGGGGAAGGGTTTAGCGTGGCGATGCTCATTGGGGGAGCGGCTGCAGCAGTCGCTATCTGGCCGGACAGCTCGGCGGCGGTGCGCTCGCGAGCACTGGCAGGCCGTGCCCGCGAGGTGTCCGGCGGGCTGAAGTGGTTGCAGCGCATGGTTGGACTTGGTGCTGGTTCCACGGGGTCGCGTGCAGCAAGCACTGGCAGTGCGAATCGAACTGCAGGGCTATCAATCCTCATCGCTGCAGGCCCGGCGCTCGTGTTGCTGTGGCTCGCCGGGATTCCAGGCGTTGTAGCCGGGCTGTTGCTGGGCCGTACCGCAGGGGCAGTAGTGCGCGCTGTGAGGGAGAGGCGCTGTGGACGTCGGGAAGCGGACAGCGCTGCGGTAGCGCTGGAAACTTTGACCGCGCGGCTGCGCGCAGGAGCGGCGGCATCAAGAGCACTCAACGCGGCAGCGGCGGAATTGCGCAGGTCAGGGGATGAGACTGTGTTGGCTGACCATCTCGCGCACGCGGCGCATCGCGCGAACTTCGCCGACCCGTGGGAGAGCGAAGAGTCTTCGGAGCAACTGCGCCGGATTGGGCGTATGTGGACGGTGGCGCAGCAGCACGGTCTGAGTTTGGCTGGGTTGCTGGACTGCGCGCGGGGTGATTTGCAGGCTCGTCAGGCGCATCGCTCACAGACGTCTGCTGCGCTGGCGGGACCGCGCATGACGATCGCCATCTTGGCTTCACTGCCGGTGTTCGGTTTGGTCATGGGGCAAGCGTTCGGGGCTTCCCCATTCGAGTTCCTCAGTCGCGGCATCGGAGGAATTGTGCTGGTCATCGGTGTCGGGCTGGTGTGCGCGGGCATCGAATGGGCGGTTGCCATCATCGATCGCGCGGAGGCCGGACAGTGATCGCCGCCGCACTTCTCATCGCCGTCTACCTCTGCTTGCCGACGTTCAATCCCGTCCGCAGCCGACTGCCCGAATTGGTAGCCGAGTCGGATGCTCGTGTGCGAGGAGGCGTACGCCGACAGGTGACCAATCGGGTGGCGCAGATTGTCGCACAGGTGCGGGAACGTGTGCGAACTGTCATTGGCGGTGAGCGCATCAGCTCGGCTGTGCTGCTCGATGCCGCAGCGGCCCTGGACATCATTGGCGCTTGTTTGAGCTCCGGTATGCCGTTGTCGCAGGCCATGGCAGCAGCTGCCGATGGTGCAAACCCTGAGCTGGCCGAGCCACTTCGACAGTGCTCCGCCAGGTTGTCCGTGGGCGCGCACTCAGCTTGGGACAGCCTTGCTGCCACACCCGCGCTCGTGCCTCTGGCGACGGCTGGGCGCCGCGCAAGCGAATCCGGCACCGTTCTGGCGCAGGCGTTGGAGGACACCGCTGCCATGTACCGCAGTCAAGCGCACGATGCGGCGCAAGCCGTCGCCGAAAAGGCTGGTGTCCTCATTGCCGGGCCGCTGGCGTTGTGCTTTCTACCCGCGTTTGTGGTGCTGGGTTTGGTGCCCACCATCGCTGGGCTTGCCGACGAAATGTTTGCAGGACTGATGCCGTCATGAAGCGTGGACACTTCTGCGCCAAGCCCCGCGCGCTGGCACGCGCCGGATGCAGTGCTGGTTGCGCTCTCAGCTGTGACTTCGGTTGTGCGCGTGGTCCGCCTGCCGCGCCGCAATCCAACCCGCATCAACCCGCATCAACGCGCGTCAATGCACATCGCACCTCACAACTGACCTGTCACTCGACATCCACACAGGGGGAGACACTCATGACCACTCAAAACTCCAACCATCCGACCAACCTTCCAACCAACTCTTCAACCGATCCGCTGACCGCTGCGCAGTCCCAGCTGCGCTCGTATTTGCACAAGCGTCTGCACGCTCTGGCAACTGAGGAAAACGGCATGTCAACCGTGGAATATGCTCTCGGAACTATTGCGGCCGCCGCTTTCGGAGCCCTGCTCTACACCGTCGTGACCGGCGGCGATATCACCCAGGCGCTCACCGACATCATCGAAAGGGCGCTCAACACCGATGTCTAGCCGCATCCGCTCTACGCTTCATCGCCTGTGCGTCGGCGACGAAGGCCAAACCACGGTAGAAACCGCTTTCGGTCTCGCGGCACTGGTCACGGTCATGGTCACAGCTCTGTCCGGGCTGGTCACCATCGCAATGTACCTAGGGCTTACCGACGCAGCCGGAGCCATCGCACGGGCTGAGGCGCGGGGCGATGCGGAGACAGTAGCCGAGCTTCGCGCAGACGCGGATGGGCAGGTCGCGATATCGGAAACCTCCGGTACCGTGCGCGTGACCATTCGGCGCTCAGCGGGGCCATTTTCGCTGGAAGCACGCGCGGTCGCACTGCGGGAAAGAGCGGCATCGTCATGAGAAACGTGACAGCCCGCCTTCTCCGCGAAGAAGAAGGTTCCACCACGGTCGCAGCCGCACTGTTCATCGCCGCTTTCGTCGTTCTGACTTTGGTCGGAGTTACGGCCGGGGTGAGGGTGGTGCAGGCGCGGCAGGCAGCGGTAGCAGCGGATCTGGCCGCGGTGGCCGGCGCCGTGGCTGCGCAAGAGAGCGACGACGCCTGCAAAGCTGCGGGGTCAATCGCAAAAGCTAACCACGCACGCCTTGTGGCCTGCGAGATTGATGGGGAGGACGTGCAGGTCAGCGTCCAACGAAAGGAGAGAAAAGCCACGTCCAGAGCAGGGCCGGTAGCGGTGGAGGATGCTGCTACTGGCCGTCGTTAAGCGCGCGCGACACCCCACTGAGCACCTTGATTGCGCCGGCCTTGTCCAGCGGATCGTTGCCATTGCCGCACTTGGGCGACTGGATGCACGATGGGCAGCCGGATTCGCACTCGCAGGCGGCGACGGCATCGCGGGTTGCGCGAATCCACTGAGCGAAGGCCTCGTAGCCACGGTCGGCAAACCCCGCACCACCAGGGTGCCCGTCGTACACAAAAACGGTGGGCTGCTGGGTATCGGCGTGCATGACCGTGGAAACACCGCCGATGTCCCAGCGGTCGCAGGTGGCAATCAGTGGCAGCATGCCGATAGCCGCGTGCTCGGCTGCGTGAAGAGCCCCCGGCGCGATGTCGGAGCCCACGCCCCAGGAGCGCAGGGTGGACTCGGGCATTGTGTAGGCCACGGCGCGCGTGACCAAACGTTGCGGAGGGTAGTCAAGTTCAACACTGTCGAGAATCTCGCCGGTATCCAGGCGACGAAGATAGGAGGTGACCTGGTGAAAGACCTCGACCTGGCAGGAGGCGACCTGTAGGCCCTGGTAGTGGCACATATCGTCAACGTCCAGAATGCGGATGGTGGTGTCCATGCGCGAGCTGGTGGAATAGCGCGGCTGCTCGGGGTGGACCAGGGCGACGAGGCTGTCGAAGTCCAGCTGGTCGACAAGGTAGGACTCACCGCGGTGCAAGTAGACGGCACCGTCGTGGACCTGCTGCATCGCACGGCCAAGATCGATGGTGCCAAGCAGTCGACCATCGGTCTGGTCGACGATAGCTACTTCCTGGCCATCGCCGCCACGGACGTTCACGGCATCGTGAGCAGTGGCGATACGCGGCCCTTCATCGCGGTCGGTTGGGTAGTAGACGGGTTCTTGTCCTTCCCAGGTGCGCTTGCGCAACCATCCCGCGGCCACCATGTCTTCGGCTACGGGTAGGGTTCCCCACGCTTGAAGCTGACTGGTGGTTACGGGTTTCTCCACAGCCGCGCAGTAGAGGTGTGACCACACCACATGTGGGTTGCGGGGATCGAAGACGGTCTTCTCCACCGGCCTGCCCAGCAGTGCGGACGGGTTGTGGACCAAGTACGTGTCCATGGGGTCATCACGAGCCACCAACACCACCAGCGCTCCCTGGCCACGACGGCCCGCGCGGCCGGCCTGCTGCCAGAAAGAAGCGACCGTGCCCGGGAAACCGGCCTGCACCACCGCGTCGAGGCCACCGACGTCAATGCCCAGCTCCAGTGCATTGGTGGTGGCCACACCTAGCAGAGTGCCGTCATCGAGCATGCGCTCGATGTCGCGGCGTTCTTCGGCCAGGTAGCCGGCGCGGTAAGACTCGATGCGCTCGGCGATATCGCTGCGGTGGCGCTTCTCCAGGCGCTCGCGCACGCCGAGCGCTACCTTCTCGGCACTGCTCCGCGAACGGGTGAAGGTCAGGGTGCGGGCGCCCTCGACAAGCAGGTCGGCCATGATATCCGCGGCCTCGGTCGGGGCGGGGCGGCGCACGGGTGCGCCGTTCTCGCCTTGGAGGTCGGGGAGCAGGCCGGGTTCCCACAGGGCGATCGTTCGCTCGCCGACCGGGGCGCCGTCTTCGGTGATGGCCTCGACAGGCTCGCCGATGAGGCGACGAGCCTGGTCAGCGGGGTCGTTGGTCGTCGCAGAGGCAAAAATCACGGTCGGCGAGGCACCGTACTCGCGGGATAGCCGCAGGAGGCGACGCAAAATCTGAGAGACGTTGGCGCCGAACACGCCTCGATAGGCATGGCATTCGTCGACGACGATATAGCGCAGGTTGCGCAGCATCCGCGCCCACCGAACATGGTTGCCGAGCACCGAAACATGCAGCATATCGGGGTTGGTAAACACCCAGCGGGCATGGTCGCGGATGGCGCGCCGGGCGTCTTGTGGGGTGTCGCCGTCGTAAAGCGAAATCAGCGAGCTCAGCGACACCGGCGCCATCGCGCGTGCAGTGTCCAGCTGATCGGCGCCCAGCGCCTTGGTCGGAGAGAGGTACAGCGCGGTGGCCGCGGGGGTGGCGGACAGTTCTGTGAGCACGGGCAGCAGGTAGCCGAGCGATTTACCCGACGCCGTGCCCGTCGCGACGACGCAGTGCACGCCCTCGCGGGCGAGGTTCGCGGTTGTCGCCTGATGAGTCCACAGGTTCTCAATTCCGCGATCTACCAGCACTTCTCTTAGCCAACTTGGCACCCACTCAGGCCAAGGCGCAGTCACGCCAGCGCGTGCAGGAAGATCCGCAATGTGCGTCACCGTCGCCCGCGGATGCGCACGAATAACCGGCCCCAGCAGCTCCCGCCCAAACGATTCCACCGACACCACCCTTTCCTGTAAACGCGCACTTCATATGCTTGACGACGCTTCCTATCAGCCACATTCTCGCTATTCGACACCCCAGTTTCTCCGGACTCCAAACACGGGTTTACGGGGGTGGCAAGAAGCTGTTCCTAATCGGCGCTCGCGCCCCAAACGTGGCAGACTTTTTGAGTGTATCGCCCGCCAAAGGGCACCCTGAAAAACCCGCACGAGGCGAAAGGGTGTTCTGGCCGTGTTTACCCCATCGTGTGTGGCCGGATGTGCGTGGCGAATACTTGTTTTATCGAATCCTGAAGTTGGGAAGTTTTGTAATGGCACAGGGTACTGTGAAGTGGTTCAACTCGGAGAAGGGCTTCGGGTTTATCGCCCCAGCTGACGGTGGCAACGACGTGTTCGTTCACTACTCCGAGATCCAGGGCACTGGTTTCAAGACGCTGGAAGAGAACCAGGCAGTCGAGTTTGAGATTGGTGAGGGCCAGAAGGGTCCGCAGGCTCTGGACGTGAAGCCTCTGTAAGTCAACCGTTTCCGGGTTGAACTGGGTTATTGTCTGGTTTGGCGCGCGGAATTTTTGGCTTTTCAAGGTCCATGTTGTGTTCATGGGGTGAGCCTTGATTCTCCCACGTGGAAAGTGATTTCTGCGTGGGATTTTTGTATTTCTGGTGGCAGCGGGTCAATCCGAGTTACTGACTGCGTTTATGACAAAAATGGCCCGAAAAATGGCTTGAAAGTGTCATAAACTCATACAGTTTCACATTTGCAGCCCGCGATCACGCGGCCGCTGCGGCGGCTGCGCCCGCTGCGGCCTGTCGTGGCCAGCCACTGACAGCCACGGGGATGATCATGGCCAGCCGCACAGCAGCCGTCGGGTCTGCAACTGCCGGCCACCGGGGATCCCCCACAGCAGCCCCTTCAGTCACACCCAAAATCCGCCCGATACTTGAGGAATCCACGCGACAAACTAGATTGTGTGTACGGTATTCCTTATATTCTTCATATTCTTTCCAGATAATCTTCCGGGGAGAACGCGGCCGGGAACTGATTTGCACTGATCGGAACCGGTGGAACCGATTGCGGGCTTCTCACAGCTGAAGCCCAGCCAGAGTCCGGCCAAGAACCCCAAGATTTAAACGAAAACCAGAACCTAAACAGTCAAAAACATTCAACGTTGCAGGATAGAAAAACTTCTATGGCGAATTCAGACGGCCTCAAGCGCCTTGTAATTGTCGAGTCGGCGACGAAAGCTCGCAAGATTCAGCCGTATCTCGGCGATGATTACATCGTGGAGGCGTCGGTGGGCCACATTCGCGACTTGCCCCGTGGCGCAGCCGACGTTCCGGCTCGTTACAAGAAGGAGCCCTGGGCTCGTCTGGGCGTGAATGTCGACAACGGATTCGCTCCGTTGTATGTCGTCAGCGCTGATAAGAAGAAGAAAGTCGCCGACCTGAAGGCCAAGCTCAAGGAAGTCGACGAGCTCTATCTCGCAACTGACCCCGACCGTGAGGGCGAGGCCATTGCCTGGCACTTGCTGGAGGTTCTGAAGCCCAAGGTGCCGGTGCGTCGCATGGTGTTCCATGAGATCACCAAGCAGGCCATCTTAGAGGCCGCCGCCAACACCCGTGAGCTGGACCAGAACCTGGTCGACGCCCAAGAGGGTCGCCGTATCCTCGACCGTCTCTACGGCTACGAGGTCTCCCCGGTGCTGTGGAAGAAGGTCATGCCGCGCCTGTCGGCAGGCCGTGTGCAGTCGGTGGCAACGCGCGTCATCGTCGAGCGTGAGCGAGAACGCATGGCGTTTATCTCCGCCGAGTACTGGGATGTCGCCGCAACTTTGGACACCGGCTCAGCTTCTGCTGACGCCAACCAGCCGAAGGAGTTCGTCGCAACCCTGACCAGCGTTGATGGTCAGCGCGTAGCGCAGGGCCGAGACTTCGATGACCGTGGCCAGCTGAAGAAGTCCGATGGCATCCGGGTCGTCGATAAGCAGCTCGCCGAAACCCTGGCGGCGGACCTCGTGGGCTCTGAGCTCAAGGTCGCGTCGGTGGAGGAGAAGCCGTACACGCGCCGCCCGTACCCGCCGTTCATGACTTCTACGCTGCAGCAGGAGGCGGGCCGCAAGCTGCATTACACCTCTGAGCGCACGATGCGTGTGGCGCAGCGCCTGTACGAAAACGGTCACATTACCTACATGCGTACCGACTCTACGACGCTGTCCAAGGCCGGTATCGACGCCGCGCGTAAGCAGGCGCTGGAGCTCTACGGCTCGGAGTACGTCGCCGATGCGCCGCGCCAGTACTCGCGCAAGGTGAAGAACTCGCAGGAAGCGCACGAGGCAATTCGTCCGGCTGGCGAGACATTCGCAACGCCGGGGCAGCTGGCGGGATCGCTGGATGCCGAGGAATTCAAACTCTACGAACTAATCTGGCAGCGCACCGTCGCCTCGCAGATGGCCGACGCACGCGGCACGTCCATGAAGGTCACCATCGCCGGTGCTACCGACACACACGCCGTCGAGTTCGCCTCCACCGGACGCACGATTCGCTTCCCGGGCTTCCTCAAGGCATACGTCGAGGTCTCCGCGCTTTCCGACGGCCGCAAGGTCGCCGACAACGCCGAGAAGCGTCTGCCACAGTTGACGGAAGGCCAGGGCCTGACGGCCACGGACTTCAGTGCCGACAGCCACTCCACCAACCCGCCTGCGCGCTTCACCGAGGCCAGCTTGGTGAAGAAGATGGAGGATCTGGGAATTGGTCGTCCGTCGACCTACGCGTCGATTATCAAGACCATTCAGGATCGCGGCTACGTCTACTCCCGCGGTAACGCTCTGGTGCCCTCGTGGGTGGCCTTTGCCGTGGTGGGGCTGATGGAGGAAGCGTTCTCCGATTTGGTCAACTACGACTTCACCTCCGAGCTGGAGGATGAGCTCGACGGCATTGCTGCGGGCAATAAGGATCGCACGACCTGGCTGACCGGTTTCTACTTCGGCGATGACAAGGATCACCGCCACAAGGGAGCCGACGCTATTGCGACCCACGGTGGTCTGAAGAACATCATCGATGTGAACTTGGAATCGATTGATGCTCGGAAGGTCAATTCGCTCCACCTTTTCGACGATGCCGAGGGCAACCCGATCATCGTTCGCGTTGGCCGCTATGGGCCGTACCTGGAGCGTACGCGCCCGGGTGCCGGTGAAAACGGTGCCGACGAGGTGCAGCGTGCCAACATCCCGGAGGCCATGACTCCGGACGAGCTGGATCTGGCTGCCGCTGAGAAGCTGCTGGCCATGCCGCAGGGCGGTCGTGAACTGGGCATTAACCCGGCTAATGGTCGCATGATTGTTGCTCGCGATGGCCGCTACGGTCCCTACGTCACCGAGCTGGTCACCGATGAAGAACGCGAGAGTGTCGTAGCCAAGGCTGAGGAGATCATCGCAGCTGAGCGCGCCGAAGAGGACGCTCAGCGCGCTGCCGAGGGCAAGCGGAAGAAGAACTGGGAAACCAAGACCGCCGCCAAGCAGAAGGAAAAGCGCACCGCGGAAATCATCGAGGAAACTCTGAAGCCGAAGACGGCCTCGCTGTTTTCCTCCATGGAACCGTCGACCGTGACGCTGGAAGAGGCTCTGAAGCTGATGAGCCTGCCGCGCGAGGTCGGTGTCGATCCGGTCGATAACGAGGTTATTACTGCTCAGAATGGCCGTTACGGTCCGTACCTGAAGAAGGGCACGGACTCGCGTTCACTGGCCAACGAAGAGCAGATCTTCACCGTGGCTTTGGACGAGGCGCGTCGTATCTACGCTGAGCCGAAGCGACGCGGTCGCGCTGCTGCGAAGCCACCGCTGAAGCAGTTGGGTGACAACGATGTCTCCGGTCGCCCGATGTCGGTGAAGGATGGCCGCTTTGGGCCCTACGTCACCGATGGCGTTACCAATGCCTCGCTGCGCAAGGGTGATACACCTGAGACACTGACCGATGCCCGCGCCTGCGAACTGCTGTCTGAGCGTCGTGCGAAGGAAGCCGCCGATGGTGGCACAAAGAAGGCGGCGAAGAAGTCGACTCGCAAGACCACGAAGAAGGCTGCGAAGAAGACCACCAGGAAGGCGGTCAAGCGCACCACCAAGCGAGTGGTGAAGGCGACCCGCCGGGGCAAGTAGGGCAAGTAGGTCTTAAGCGCCCGCCGCGTCCGCCACACCTGGCGTGCCCGCCGCACCCGCCGCACCCGGCGCACCCTGCGGAGCCGGCTTGGGGCCACCGACCCCGGCCAACTCCGCTCGCATCGTCGGCCCGTACGACAGCCGGCGATGCACTTTCTCGAACGGCCCCTGCATGCCGCGACGCTCCATCGCCCACGCGGCCAACAACGTCACCAGCCAGACACCAACAGCGATGAGTGTTTGCACAAATGCACCCATATCGCGCGGGATGTTCAGAGTAAACGGGTACACCAGCGCAAAGAAGATCACCGACTGCATCAGGTAGCCCGTCATCGAACGCTTGCCGAGCGCCACAATCGGCACCAACCAGCCAGGCACAGCCGCGCCCGCGTTCAGACGTCGCTGGAGCGGCTGCAGCGCCAGCGCCAAACCGGCCAGAATTCCCGGGCCGGTGAAGACTCCAGCAAAGCTATTGATGGCCAAGAAGGCCATGTGCTGTCCGGCTGGAAGAACACCAATCGCTGCCAACCCCATAGGGATGCCGATACCGAAAGCCACGACCACAGCCACCACGAGCCACCGAATAAGCAGGGGGCGGTGCGCGTCAACGTCGTCAAGCACGCCCTTGCGAGCCCACACGAAGCCAATCATCATCACCGGCAGGTAGAGGAACAGCTGCAGCGGCAGGGTAGTGATGCTCATTGTCAGGACCTGCAGATTCGCGGCGAGCATATCCAGGTAACTTGTTTCAATCGCACCGCCGTTGACGAACTGGCTCATGTCGGAGCCGACGAACTCGGCGTCGGGCATCGCAATTACGAATCCCAAAAACAGCAGGCTCAGTGCAGCGTTGATCGTCAGCGCAATCCACGCGAGAATCGTCAGCACCTTGTTGCTGAGGCCCATAAGTAGCCCGAGGATGATGCCGCAGATGCCATAGAGAAATATGATGTCGCCAAAGAACAGAAACAGCATGTGCGCAACGCCGAACAGCCCCAGGAACGCATAACGCTTTACGACGACCACCCGCGCCCGCGACCGTGGAAAGTTCCTCCTGGCCAAACTGCGGACGATGAGTCCCACACCGAAGCCGAGCAGCGTTGCGAACATCGGCAACCCGCGATTGTGTGCGGTCACGGCGGTAAACAGCACGGTGGCCTTGTCGGCGATGCTGTCGTTTATGACGCCGCCGAAGAATGCTGCGGGCAGTTCTGGATCTGCAACCAACCAGGCAGTGGCAATGTTCGCGATCGCGATGCCAAGGAGGGCGAATCCGCGCGCAGCATCGGGGACGAGCATGCGGGGTCTGGGGTCGGTGTTAGAACTGGGTCGGTTGTCAGTCATTCCTCCAACGTAAAGGATTGGCGGGAGGGTGCGCAGGTTCGCGGTGGACAGCGATTGTTGCAGGGGTCTTGCGGTATATCGAAAAACGATATAGTATCGAAAATCGATACATCGAATAACGATGTGTTGGTGTTGGGTGGCGGACCCAGTCTGCCCACAGAATAATCTCACTAACCGCGCCAATTACGGTGCAGTAAGGAAGTTAGCTATGGTATCTCCACAGACCAAGAAGCCAAATGACCCGTATGTCAATCAAACTAAGGAGCGCCGGGATGTAATCGTGAGCCTTTTTGCCGGAGTGTTTGCACTGGCTTACATTTTGCTCCAGCTCCGCCATCCGGTTCTTCATCAGCAGTTCCCCAGTGATCTGACCCTGCTTTTGCCCGAAGTGCTGGGAAGTGACAAAGGGGTTCCTATCGAGGTTATGAGTGGTGGAGTCCTCTCCTTGTTTATTGCTGCGACTGTTGTTCGATGCGCTATCGTCGCCGCGATTGCCGTGCTCTGCGTGTTGTTCTCACTCTCGTACCTGAAAGGCGAGTTTTTTACAGTTAAGACTGCGCGACGAGTTATGGCTATCTCCTGGCTGGTAGCGATGTATCCGGCAAGTAGTTTCCTGCAGCATATGGGCGAAAACTGGGTCGCAAGTAGCCTGAATCTGAGCACGTGGTACCAGCGTGATCATGCCGATTTCAATGAGCACCTGGGAATATGGTTTGTCCTTATGATAGTCATCTCCACTCTCGGAGTTATGTTGTTCCGAGCTGCGCGAATGCAGGAAGACCAGGAAGGACTCATTTAAATGGCGAAGGTTGTGTGCCACTTAGATGAGCTGCTTGAAAGCCGCGGAATGACGTTGGCAGCCCTTTCCGAACAGGTCGGGGTCACTCCGGTCAACCTCTCAGTGCTGAAAAACAACAGGGCGAAGGCCGTGCGATTCACGACGCTCAGTATGTTGTGCGAAGCTTTGGACTGCCAGCCAGGAGATTTATTCTCGGTGGAGTAAGTGTGCTCGCCGTCTGAGGAGTCTAGGGGTACTGGGCGCCCAACGAGCACTAGGCTTCGTCGGCAAGCGTCGGGCGCACCGGGCGTGCAAGCTGCGTCATGTGCGTACGGCCACGCAGCTCCACAGACTTCAGGGTGGTCCAGCGAGCCTGCTCGTCCTCGTTAGCCAGGCGAATAGTAGAAGCCGTGGCGAGCACGCGGCCCGGGGTGTCCTTGGCCAGCTCGGTCAGACGGGCAGCCTGGTTAACCGCGTCACCAATGACCGTGTACTCAAAGCGGTCGCGGGCACCGATGTGGCCGGCGACAACGTGCCCGGCGGAGACGCCAATACCCGCGGTGAGCTGGAGGTCGAGCAGTTCCTCGCGCAGTTCACGGGCGGCTGTGAGGGCGTGCCCAGCAGTGTCATCGAGGGGCAGGGGAGCGCCGAAGACAGCCAGAGCCGCGTCACCCTGGAACTTGTTGATAATGCCCTTATTGCGGTGCACACAGTCAACAACGTGGTCGAAGAAGGCATTGAGCTCACGGACAACGACTTCTGGTGAGTTCTTCTCCGCGAAGTTGGTCGAACCAATCACGTCCACAAACAGCACCGCGACTAGGCGATTCTCGCCGCCCAAAGTCGGCTTTTCTTCCAGAGCCTTACGGGCGACCTCAGACCCGACATAGCGGCCGAAGAGGTCACGGACCCGCTGACGCTCCTGCAGGCCACGCATCATTTCATTGAAACCCGCCTGGAGGACGCCCATCTCGGAGCCGTCGTAAATAGGCACGCGCGTATCCACCTGGCCCTGGCGGACCTTGTTAATCGCGCCCGTGAGATCACGAATCGGGTCGACGATGGACATAGTGGCCAACATCGTGCCGAAATAGCCGGTAATCAGAGCCAGAATTGCCAGCGCGGTGATGGTGGGCAGCAAATCTGCCGCGTCATCTGTGAATAGACCACGGCGCTGACCTATCAGCACAAGCAGGATTGCTACCACTGGAACACCGCTGGTCAACACCCACGTCTGGCGCAGGCGGTGGCCAATCGGTGGCTCCAGCGAGGAATCCGGGGCCCTACGCGCCAGCGCCTCCACAGCAACCGGACGCACCATGCGCTCCGCGATTAGATAGGTCAACAGTGCCACCATGGCGCCACCGAGCACCGAGGTGAGCAGCACCATCAGGCCAATCTTGCTGTCATAGGCGAACGCGACTCCACTGAAGACAATCACGCCCAGAGACCAGATGACGGTACCCAAGAGTGCCTGATAGACAGGCACGCGCATGACCAGATAGCGCACCCGCCGCGGATCGTGCAGCTCTGGATGACGCTGCCATTTCAACAGCGGCTTGAACAGGATCCAAGTAGTGCCGATTCCCGCAATAATTGCCAGAACCAGGTAACCAGCCAGGGCATAGATGACCCCATTGGCCAACCGCGGCAGGTGAGTTTCTTGGTTCAGTGGCAACAGCATGCCGAGGAACAAGCCGACAATCATGGCTCCGACAAGGTTGCAGACGAAGATAAATGAGGCATAAGCAGGCCACATTGTCCCGCTTAGCCATTTCAGATTTCGCCAGAGCCGTTGCATGATTACTACCTTAGTGGCAACCCCGGATTGCAGGGAGTAGTTACCTCACAAGAGTCTCGTGGGGCGCGCTAGAGTTGTGGCCATGACAGAGCCGATGACAGAGCGCAGCGTGTTTTCTCGTATGCCCGAAACCGGTGGGGTTCGCCAGCGGCTGCAGGCTGCTGTGCGCGCTGCGCATTATCGCTTTGCCAATGGTCAACCGCTGGCAGGCGATGGGGTGGAGGTTTCGCCGGAAGGTGGGGACGCGGGGTCGTCGTTAAGCGATGTGCCACGCGACTCGGACATGACGCACGCCTGGCTGTTCACGGGACCTGCGGGGTCGGGGCGGTCGGTGACGGCGACGGCGTTTGCGGCGGCGCTGCTGTGCACGCGACATGACAACCCCGGATGTGGCGAGTGCGAGGGCTGCCGGACGGCGCTGGCGGGAACACATGGAGATATCAAGATTGTGCGCCCGGAGGGCACCATCATTTCGGTGGCGACGGTGAGGGATGAGCTGCGGCCCTGGGCCTACAAGATGCCCACGACGGCGGATTGCCGCGTACTAATCATCGAAGACGCCGACCGCCTCAACGAATCCGCCTCAAATGCGCTGCTCAAGGTGGTGGAAGAGCCGCCGCTGCGCACGGTCATTATCATGTGCGCACCTACGACGAACGCGGAGGATTTCTCCGTTACGCTCCGTTCGCGCTGCCGCCACGTCTATGTGCCGACGCCGCATATCGACGACGTTACAAACCTCCTGCGCGCAGAGCGGCCAGAGCTTACCGACGAGCAAGCGGTCTGGGCCGCGACGGTATCCAATGGTCACATCGGGCGTGCGCGTGGCTTTGTCTCCGATGAGGGCTCGCGTGCCTGGCGGGGTAAGGCCCTGGATTTCGTGGAGGCCGTGTTCGACCCGGCGAAGTCGTATTTGGTGGCGCGAGAGTTAGCCAACGAAGTGGCTGGCGAGGTGAAGCGGCGGATGGAGCCACTAGAGGCTGAGGAGCTGGAGAATCTCGAGCGCTCGTTGGGTGTAGGTGCGTCTGGCAAGGGGGCGCAGGCGGCGCTGCGCGGCTCTAAGGGCGTGATCAAGGAGCTGGAGGATAATCAGAAGCGGCGGCGCAGGCGCGCGGAGTCAGATCTGATTGACCTGTCGTTGACCGACATTATGGGGCTTTACCGTGACGCCCTGGTGCTGGCGTTTGGGGCGGAACGTGCTGGGTCTGCTTTTGACGCTTCTGTTTCAGATTCCGGTGCTGATTCCGAGTTTGGGGATGGCTCCGTCTACCTCATAAATCCAGACCGTCGTCGGACAGCCGCAGAGCTAGCCCGACGTCTTCCGCCGGAGGCGATATTGGCCTCCATCGATGCCGTAACCGAGGTGCGCGGCATGCTCGTGACTGCAGTGAAGTTGACGGTCTTGATGGATGAATTAATGGCTAAATTGCAGATCGCAGGGCAGGTTGGTCGCAGGTAAGCCGGCAGAAGCGCCTAATTTAGCGGACTGCAGGCCCCATTTTGGTAGCGATGGGTGCAGTGCAGTAGTATTACCGCTTGTACATTTTGTGCAGGGTTATTTCTGCTTGCTTGAAAGCTCGGCGCAATGTGCGTGCCGCCTTAGCTCAGTCGGTAGAGCGTCTCACTCGTAATGAGAAGGTCGCGAGTTCGATTCTCGCAGGCGGCTCGGTTTGAAACGGGATCCTTGGAAAAGGGTCCCGTTTTCTATTTTTTGGATCGGTCAAACATGAGGAGAGCGAATCCGACGGCAAGCCGACGTGCGGTGATTCCCCGAAACGAATGGGGGCGGAAATCTCGGAGCCGGGGACTCTCAATCGAGTGTTTGCTACTGTTACTCAGCACATGGCAGGTACGCGGATACTAGGAGAACGCACGATGCGACAGCCCGGACACCAGCGATTAGTAGTGCGACCATCAGCGGGACGACTAGCTGTGGTTTTGGCGGCCGCGGCAATCATGCCTGCCGGTCTTGTGGCCTGCACCATCGACACGGAGGCTTCCAGAGCAGGAAGCGCTCAGCAAGCTGCCTCGGCGGAAACTCAAACGTCCTTGGCAGCTGAAGAAGAGGCCATGCAGATGCCGAACCCCACTCCGCCGAATGAGGAGTTTGCAATGCCTGATTCTGCTAACCCCGACGCAGTCGCTCCGGGCGACGCGCCACAACAGCAAGCTAATCGCGCTACTTCGCGTGCCGACGGCTCCAGCGCTGTAGCCGGTAAGGTCATCTACCTCGACCCGGGGCACGCCGGCACCCCACCACCTGCTGACCTGATGGTCACTGACGGTCGTGGTGGCCAAAAGCCGTGTAATACCTCCGGCACCGCTTCCAACGACGGCTTCCCGGAGCACGAGTTCAATTGGCTGATGGCGCAGGAAATCAAGCAGCTGCTCGAACAGCGCGGTGCTCAGGTGCTACTCAGCCGCGAGGATGACGCAGGTCGTGCAGATTGCATCGATGCTCGCGCAGAGAAGGAAAATGCTTCCAACGCCGATGCCGTGGTGAGCCTCCACGCTGACGGCGCTGGAGAGGGCAACCGCGGATTCCATGTGTCGGCGATTTCTCAGCCGCTCGCTAATAATGACGAGCAGGGATCTACCGCGCTGGCAACCGCCCTGCGCGATGCTTTCGTGTCAGCCGGTTTTGCTCCATCCAACTATCTCGGCAGCGAGGGGCTGAATCCACGCGCAGACCTCACTGGACTCAACCTATCGACGAAGCCAAAGGCACTGGTCGAATACGGCAACATGCGCGATAGCAGCGACATTGCCCTCTTGACTTCCAGCGAAGGCCGTCAGCGCTTGGCAGAGGCCACTGTGGCTGGGTTGGAAGGGTTCTTGGCCCAGTAGCCAACCGGCCAACCTGCTAACTAGCCGGGTTGGCCTTAGCCTTCGGCGTCATCGCGTCGTAAGGCTCCATTATGGGGATATCCAGCATGGTGCTGGGGACACCAAAGGCATCGACAAGTACCTCAGACCAGGGGCCAAGGGAATCAACCAGATCGGCCAAGCCCGCTCGCGCGCCCTTGGTGCGAGTACCGGTGAGCAGTGACTGCTCCAAGAACCAGCCGGCGTTATCGCAGACAACCGACAGGAAGAACACATCACGAACCTGCTCGAGCACTTCTTGAGAGCGCTCGTCTGTGATCGTGGATTCGGCTTCGAAGAACGCTTCCAGGATCATGCGATCGATATGCGCCCACGCGCAGGAAATCATGTGGTCCTGGACCTTGTCCACCAGCTTCGCGGCCTTTTCAACAGGCAGTTTCCGCGCCGGGCGCAGCCTGCGAGCAAGGGACTTGAGAAGTCGGTTCTCGCGCTCGATAAGTAGCTGCATCTGGCTGGCGGGGTCAAAGAGCGAGGACTCATCAGCGTCAGTCAGCGCATCCAAGAGGTTCTGGACGACGGCATCTGCACCGGTGCGACGGCGCAATATGCCACTGAAATTGTCGAGGCCGAAGCGCACCATCTCCAGGTTGGAAAAACTCTGCACCTCCCGGGCAAAACCGCCCAAGAGTTCCTTGGTGACCAGCTGCAACATCACCACGTTGTCGCCCTCAAAAGTGGTGAATACGTCAGAGTCTTCTTTGAGAATGGTCAACAGGTTCTCTGCCATGTAACCGGCTCCACCGGTGGCCTCACGCATCTCCTGGATGGCGTCGGTGGCATGTGCGGTGTTGGCGACCTTCAATGCGGCGGCATGCGCCTCCACTTCACGCAAATCGCGAGCCTGCTCCGGGGTTAGATTCGCACGGTCTAGCCCCTCCGCTTCGAGGTCGTGAATCCGCTTGATTAGCAGGTTGGTGGCAAATTGCAGACCGTACGAACGCGCAATGCGGGGGAGTAGTCGGATTCGGTGTTGGCGGTGCTCAATGAGCTTCTTTTCCGGCAGCGAATCGTCGGGAGCAAATTGGCGCCGCAAGTGTGCGTACTTGGTGCCGATGGTCAATGCGGTGCGGGTTGCCGCACCAGCGGCCGCACCGACTGTCACGCGGCCGCGCACGAGGGCACCGAGCATCGTGAAAAACCGTGCATTGGGGCTGTCAATATCGCTGCTGTACTCGCCAGTGGCCGAGACATCTGCAAAACGGTTAAGCAGGTTCTCCCGCGGCACGCGGTAATGATCGAACATGAGAGTGCCGTTGTCCACGCCCAAGAGGCCGCCCTTGGTGCCGTGGTCGCCGATAGCAACTCCGTCGACAGGCGAACCATCATCATTGCGGATTCGAGCGACAATGCAGTGCACACCATGGGATTCTTCCTGCCCTGGTGTGTAGAGCTGGCAAAAGACCGCAGCCCAGCGCCCATCGCGCGCGGCATTGCCCAAAAACCACTTCTCAGAGGAAGCCGTAGGGGAATTGAGGATGAATTCTTCCGTCTCGGGGACGTAGTGCGCCGTGGTCTCGAGTGATTGCACGTCCGAGCCGTGGCCGCGCTCGGTCATCGCAAAGCAGCCGAGAGCCCGCAGCTCAATGAGGTCACGCACCAACTCGCCGTGACGCTCTGTTCCCAGGTTGCTGACAGCGCCGCCGAAAAGGCCCCACTGCACTCCGGACTTCACCATCAACGACAAGTCGGTGTGGCCAAGCATTTCAATCCCGGTGAGAGTGCCACCGGTATCTCCTGTGCCGCCCTGGTCAGTGCGGAAAGCCCCATAGGGCATGCCGGTCTTAAGCACCTTGGACAGTGACTCGGTGGTGTGCTGCCTGGCCTCCTCCACGGTCAGCCCAGAGGTGGGCCGCAGGGAGGGGTCTTCTAGAAGGACGCGGACATCAGCGCGCGCCTCGGGGAAATAGCCGTCCAGGGCCTTTTGCAGTGCACCTGCCACTTCCGGTTCAGGACGGGAGGGGAGCGTCTTCGGACCGTCGGTCGAGCGACGGCGGGGGATTCGCGTGGAGCTGGAAGAAGTCTGTGCCATAACCCAACGTTAATGGGATATCTGGGGCTTGTCAGCCGCTTTCGACTGAGAAACTCATGAGGAAATCGGGGCCACGGGTCGGAAACAAGCTACCGGGATAGAACGAAGGCGGAAACGCAAAAGCCGTCGTCAAGCAAATACTGCGTTGTGCAGTGCTTGACGACGGCTCGCGTAATCAGACCCTCGGTGGGTCAGACCCCCTAGCTGTGGGAACTAGACGCGCGACTTAACTTCGTCGAGGTTAGTTTCCGGGTGCTCGATGAGGTCTCGGTCTTCAAGACCCTTCGGCAGCAGGAACAGGGCAATCAGTGCCGGGATAGCCATGGCCATCAGGTAGATGGAGATGTAGAACGGGTTACCGGTGGCGTCCATGATCATCTGGGCAATCATCGGTGCGAATGCACCACCCAGGACAGCGCCGATGGCGTAAGCGATGGAAGCGCCGGAGTAGCGAACCTCAGCCGGGAACATCTCGGAGTACATGGCCGGCTGCGGGCCGAAGGTCAGTGCCAGCGGCAGAGTGAGGACTGCGACGGTCATGACGTAGAGGAACGGGCCCTTATCCAGGAGGCTCCACATGACGGCTTCCCAAATCATAATCAGGACGTAGCCGATGATGAAGGTCTTTGCGCGGCCGATACGGTCGGACCAAGCGCCGGCCATGAACATGAAGATGGTCCAGCAGATACCGGCGACGAGAGTGCCTGTCCAAGCGACGGTTGCGGGGTAGCCCAGTGTCTTCTGTGCGTAAGCGCCGAAGAATGCGATCACGAGGTAACCGGTAGCCTGCTGAGCAGCGAAGATCAGGGCGCCCTGGATGACCTTGCCCCAGTGGTTGCGGAAGAGCTCCGGCAGCGGAGCGGAGCGCTCAGCAGACTCAGCCTGCATAGCCTGGAAGACCGGGGACTCATCGACGGTGCGACGAATCATGTAACCAATCAGAACCAGGATGAAGGACAGCAAGAATGGCACACGCCAACCCCAGTCCATGTAGGCTTCCTCGCCGATGATAGCCATAACAATCAGCATGGTTCCGGTAGCCAGGGTCAGACCCAGCGGAACACCGGCCTGCGGGAATGCGCCGTAGATACCGCGCTTTTCCTTCGGTGCGTACTCCACGGACATCAGGGCTGCACCGCCCCATTCGCCACCCGCGGAAAGGCCCTGGAAGATACGGAGCAGAACCAGCAGGATAGGTGCAGCGATGCCGATTGACTCATAAGTCGGCAGCAGACCGATACAGAAAGTAGCTGCACCCATGCCGATGAGGGTGAAGACCAGAATCATCTTGCGGCCGTAGCGGTCACCGATATGGCCGGCGACGATAGCGCCAAGCGGGCGGAAGAGGAAGGAAATACCCAGGGTTGCCCAGGCGAGCACCTGAGCGACCTGTGGGTTCGACTTCGCAGCCGGCTCGATGAAGTGCGGAGCGAGCACGATAGCTGCGGCCTGAGCGTAAATCAGGAAGTCATAAAACTCGATGGTCGTACCCACGAGAGTTCCCGTGAGCACCTTGCGGCGCTGCTTGGGATCATTCGCGATGATCGAAGTAGTCATAAATAACAAGACTTTCTTTACATACCCGTCCGCACGGCCATCGAGGACCTTGGCGATCTCAGCGGTCGTGCAGAAATCGCCCCAGGTTTTTCTCAGCCAGCGTTTGGGGAATGGACAGATTGTTTGACGGTGTCGAATTCTTACACAGCCAGGCCTGTAGCGACCAGCGTTTGAACTTCAGCGAGCGATGACAAAAAGTGAACAACGGGGGTAATAGGGGGTGGTGAATGGCGGTAGAATTCCTTTGTTTGTGACCGGATTCATTTCCTGAATGTCTAGGAAGGGTGGAATCGGGGGTGTGCGAAGGGTGCGGAAAGGGCGCTGCTTAACGACGGTCCGTTTCCGGCCTAATGTGCGCGACCTGATGTCCGTCCATGCGCGAAGTTGTCTTAAATAGGGGAAATCTGCGTTTTATGACTGTTCGGCTACCCCCACATTGAACTAATTTGTAATTATATAATCAGAAATTGTGTGAATGATGTGGCAAAAGTGACGCAAGACATGAAGGAAGTAACGGAATGATAACGATGTAGTGTCGAATAGGTCATTGCCCCCGGATGGGGCAGGGGCGCAAGGTCGGCAATACGCCACCCCGAGACGGGGGTGTGAGCCCCAGGTTTCAGGGGCATATATGCCGAAACCAACCCGAGGTGCCCAAACTGGGCACGCCACCGGATTAGCCGCCACTCCACTAACCGACTCAGTTGCCCCGCCCCGCCTGCTCAACTATCTCGGCACACCTCTTGTGGTTAGCTCCGGTGGCTTAAATCTGCACCATTGTGCGTAAGGCGCTGGGGACCGTCGTAAAGTAAACGACATGTCTTCTCACGCAGGAACTAACGGCAATGAAAATGAGGTACCTCACGGCAGGGCCAAATCCAATAAAGGCACGCCGTTGTGGCTGCTCGCCGCAATTGCAGTTTTCGCCGTCGCGTGGGGTGGCAATGAATTCACACCGCTGATGGTGATGTACCGCGAAAACGCTGACCTGGCGCCGGTGTTCATTGACCTTCTATTGCTGGTCTACGCTCTCGGCATCGCGCCGGCGCTGCTGATTTCTGGCCCAATCTCGGACCGTATCGGCCGTAAGCCGGTGATGCTCGCCGCGCCGGTGCTCTCGATTCTGGGCTCGACTCTCATCGCGCTGGGCGAGACCATCGCCCCGCTCATCCTCACTGGTCGTTTTATCTCGGGCTTGGCAGTCGGCATTGTCATGGCCGTGGGCGGCTCGTGGGTAAAGGAGCTTTCCGATCCACGCTTTGACCCCAAGGCCACTTCCACCTCGGGCGCGAAGCGTCAGTCCATGGCGTTGACCTTGGGCTTTGGCCTGGGTGCGGGTATTGCCGGCACGTTGGCGCAGTTCGCACCGCTGCCGGGGCAGTTGGCTTATATCATCCACATCCTGATTTCCATCCCAACGATCTTCGGTCTTGTGGCTGTGCCGGAGACCCGCCAGTCGCCGCACCTGGGCGGCAGCAACGCTCCGCACGAAAGCGTCTGGGAGTCTCTACACACCCCTTCGGTAACTAACCGTCGCTTCCTGCTCGTCGCCGCGATGGGAGCGCCGTGGGTCTTCGGTGCAGCCGGTGTTGCCTACGCAATCATTCCGTCGTTGCTTCAGGACCACGTCTCACAGCCGGTGTTCTACTCCGCGATGGTCACACTGTTTGCGCTGCTCTGTGGTTTTGGTATTCAGCAGATTGGTCCACGCTTTGTGACCGAACACAACGCCCGCGGTTCGCTGATCGCAATGGGCATTGTGGTTATCGGCATGGGAATGGCCGCATGGATGTCCACCAACCCCACCGCAGTGACGGCGTTTATTGCAGCGCTGGTGCTGGGCACGGGCTACGGCCTGGCCATGTTTACCGGTCTTAACGAGGTACAGCGCATCGCCGGTCCGCGCGATATGGCTGGGCTGACCGGTATCTTCTACTGCCTGACTTACATAGGCTTCGCATTCCCGGCAATTCTGACCAAGCTCTCCCAGTCCATCTCCTGGATGACCTACCCGGTCATGCTCGGTGGCGGTATGGTCATCGCCATCCTGATGGGCTTGGTTATTTACTTCAATTCCACCGTCAACCTGCCACAGCGCGCTGAGTAATCTCGCATTCCCTGGAAGACTAATCAACCCCGTCAATGTGAGGTTGGCACACGTATAAGCGGCTTTCCTTACTAAGCGCCTATAGTTCTTCCTATGGAGAAGCACAAGAACGAATCACCGGCCACCGCGATGACAGAATCGTCGGCAAGCGCGAAACCTCGCGCGCTGGTGACGGGCGGTGCCGGATTTATCGGTTCGACGCTAGTTGACCGGCTGCTGGCTGAAGGGTACGCGGTCACGGCGTTGGACGATCTCTCCCACGGAAAGCTGGACAATCTCCAGCAGGCATCGCTTAACGACGACTTTGAGTTCATAACCGCCGATGTGCTGGAGGTGGACTGGGACGAGCTGCTCGGGCAAAACCGCCCGGAGGTTATTTTCCACCTCGCAGCGCAGATTGATGTGCGGATTTCCGTAGCCGACCCGGTGCGAGATGCGACGCTGAACATCATTGGCACAATCAAACTTGCCGATGCGGCCCGAAAGCACGGTGTCCGCAAGGTTGTGTTTACATCTTCGGGCGGTTCCATCTACGGCACGCCGGAGGAGCTTCCGGTGTCGGAAAGCGTGCCGGTTAATCCGATGAGCCCCTATGCCGCTTCAAAGGCGACGGGCGAACTGTACTTGAATATGTTCCGCAACCTTTACGGGCTCGAATGCTCGCACATCGCGCCGGCGAATGTGTACGGCCCGCGGCAGGATCCGCACGGCGAGGCTGGTGTGGTGGCTATTTTCGCCCAGCGTCTGCTGGCGGGAGAGCCGACCAAGGTGTTCGGTGACGGCGGAAATACCCGCGACTATGTGTATGTCGACGATGTGGTGGATGCTTTCTACCGCGCATCCGGCGAGGTCGGTGGCGGAATGCGCTTTAATATTGGCACCGGTGTAGAAACCTCGGATCGGCAGCTGCACTCGTTGGTGGCGCAGGCTGCGGATGCCGAGGATAACCCGGAGTTTGCACCGCCGCGCACTGGTGATGTGGCGCGGTCGGCGTTGGATCCCACGCGGGCGCGTGAGGTACTCGGCTGGGAGCCGGCTATGAGTATTCAGGAGGGCGTTGCCCGTACTGTGGAGTACTTCCGGAATCAGGGCTAGCACAACTTACGCGGGCGGCTTCATGCACTCGCCCGCATAAGTTAGCAGCAAGTCAGCGCAACTTACTTGCCAGCTTCTTCCATGCGCTTAGCGTGGATGAGAGCCAGCTCGATATTGTCCTCGAACACGTCAAGAGGCTGTGCGCCCGAGACGAACTGCGTACCAACGAGGAAGCCCGGAGTACCGGAAATGCCCAGCATGGAGCCGAACTGGGTGGCATTCTTGACCGCCTCGGTCCACTTGCCGTCCTTAAGCTCCTTTTCAAAGCGCTTCATGTCCGGCACACCGGCCTCGCGAGCGACGGCAATCAGGTCTTTCTCAGTGAACTCCGGGTGGCCCTGGCCCTTTTCCCCGGCCTTCTTAAACAGCGCACGGGAGAATTCCCAGAACTTGCCCTGAGCTGCCGCGGCACGGCCGGCCTCAGCATCCTTGATGGCCTTCTCGCCATTGATGGCCATGTCGTTCCACTCCAGGCGGACCAGTCCCTCGTTGACGTACTTTTCCACGAGGTCAGGCTCGGTTTCGTTTGCGAACTTCGCGCAGAACGGGCACTCGAAGTCCGAGTAGATCGAGATTACGACCGGCGCATCCACTGCACCGAGAGCAAAAGGATCATTTTCATTGCGGCGGTGGACATTGTCCATATCCTCCGGGGACTTCAACTGTGCTCCCGCCTTTGGTCCGTAGATGCTGGCGTCGAAAGAGCCATTCGGACCAGGCACAGGCGCAATCTCGCCCCTGCCTGGTGCAACACCCGCCATGTTGACGGTGCTCACGCCGTTGAAGCTAGCCGAACGCGAACCAGCGAAGAAGCCCGCTGCACCGACAACAATCAATGCGACGACAGCTAGCGCCCACGCGGCGTTCGGAATCGAGTACCACGACTTAGTTTTCCCACCGCTGTCGGCAGACCAGGACTCCAAGTCCTGCTCAGTGGGTACCGGCTGAGAATCCTGCTGGGGTTCCTGCGGTGTCTCCTGCCACGCTGCGTCTGCCGAGGGCTGCTGCGAATCGCTGCTGTTGTCAGCGGCGGCGTTGTCCTTATTTTCTTCGCTCATGGCTTCTATGGAACCACAGCCTCAGATTCACATGCGCTTAGCGTGCCGATTAGTCGGACGGAGCGTTGTTCTCGACCTTCGTCGCGCTGTCCTTTTGGCTGCTGTTCTGGCTGCCCGAAATCACAATTTCTTCTTCCGGACGCACAGCGGTCTTCAAAGCCACTGCACGAGCCAGTCGCGCGTAGCGTAGCTCCTGTTCGCGGAAGCGGATGTAGGACGACACCGTGGTAAACACAAACGCCAATACCAGTACGTAGAGCAGCAAATCGGTGCCCCGGGTCACACCGATCCAGTTGGCTACCACGGTCAGATCGTCGGGACGCACGATTGCCCACAGGCACGCGACGACGAAAAGGACGAATCCCAGCTTCACGCCCGCCTTGGCGCGTGCTTTACGACGGTTAGCGACGAAGTAAGCCACCAGGCCCACCATCGCCAGCAGCAAAATAATTTGAACGATGGATGCGGTCATGGCAGCCTCTTCGAAATCAGGGAGTCGGCAAGGATATTGACACCGTTGAACAAGGATTGCCCTTTGGACATGGAGTATTCCGTGTAGAGGATATCCACCGGCTGCTCAGCGGTACGCCAGCCTCTGTTGTCCATGACCTCGACAAATTCGGAGGCATGGCTCATGCCGTTCATGCGCAGGTTCAGTTGCTCTGCCACCGTGCGGTTGAAAGCGCGCAGACCGTTGTGGGCGTCGGTAAGACCGAGCCGGCGCGTGGGTGGTGACAACATGACCACCGTCTTGAGGACAATTCGCTTAATCAGCGGCACCTGGTCATCCTCGGCGCGAGGGCGGCCGAAACGGGTCCCCACAATGATGTCGATTGGTTCGGTGCGCAGTCGCTGCACCATGGCGACGACATCCTTGACCTGGTGCTGGCCATCGGCGTCGAAGGTGACAAAGTACTTCGAGCCAGCCTGCGCGCGAGCGTATTCCACGCCGGTCTGGATAGCCGCACCTTGACCCAAATTGACAGGATGGTTGACCAGGTGAGCGCCAGCCCTGTGGATCTCCAGGCTGGAGTTATCCGAAGAGCCGTCGTTGACCGCGACAATGTTGGGGAAGGTCTCGCGAGCGTGCTCGAGAACCTCACGAATAACCTGGCCCTCGTTGTAGCACGGCACAATCAGCCAGGTGTCCGAGAAATCCATGTTGTCAGTCATCGTTCCGAAGCCTACCGCACAAACAATCGTCGATATGCGCGTGACATGAGCTGAGTTGGCAAAAGTCGGAAAAGTGTCCGCACCGCCAAGTTAAACACCGCCCGCGGCCTGGAAATCAGCCCCTCAGCTACCAGCGTGCGCTGGAGCTGACGTTCACCGCGGATGATGCCGCGCGAGGTTCGCCGCTCGAACATGCCGTCGGCACGGAAGTACACCAGCGGCTCGGGCAGATTCTCAAACTTCGCGCCGGCGGCCATGAGGCGCACCCAGAGGTCGTAGTCCTCCATCAGACGGATGTCACGATACCCACCGACCTCACGCACCTTCGCCGTTCGCAGCATCGAGGAGGGGTTATTCACGGGTGAATTAATCTTGATATAACGCGCAATCTCGGCGTGCGTCTGCGGCAGAGTCCGCACGCGCACCACATTGTCCGGCGTGCCCTCGAACTCCGCCATTGCACTGCCCAACACATCCAACTCCGAATCGGCAGCCAGCGCATCCCACTGCTTTTCAAAGCGGTCCGCACGCGCAATATCGTCCGCATCCAGCCGCGCCACCCATGGCGTTTCCACCAACTGAAGACCCACCTGCGAAGCCACTCCCGAGCCGCCATTTTCCGCACAACGCAGCACGGTCATCTCCGAATGCGCCTGCTCATGCTTGACGACGACCCGGTCGAGTTCCTGCCCGATCGGGCCATCGATGACCACAATGACGTGCGCGGCCGGACGCGTCTGGTTCCACAGCGACTGCAGCGCAGCATCGAGCTGGTCGGGGACGACGCGGTGGTAGACGGTCATGAGAACCGTGAGGTTAGTGATGGTGGACATGTGAGTCTCGAACCTTGGGAGTTGCAGGGGGATGTGGACAGTTTTTTTTTGGGGGGGGGGGGACCGCATTGGATGCGGGTGGTGTTATTCCACCGCAAAAGCCTCCGATACGGCTGACCTGGCAGCACGTGGGGAAAGTTTGCGCAGCGCAAGCAGGTGAATGACAACACCTACTGCTGAGCCTACGGCGATAGCCGCGACCGTGCGTACCGACAGGTGCCCAGGAAGGAAAAGAATGGCAACGGCGATCGTGGTCGCAACCAACCAACCGATCAGATACATATGGTGCTTTTCCACTGCCAAGGTGACCGAGCCGGTAATCATCAACATGGCGGTCAACGTCGCACCGAGCGTCAGCGCTGCGAGCACCGGCCCGGACACGTGATAGCTATCGTCCAGGATGAGAGTCATAATCCACGGGCCGATGAGCCATGCCAGGCCCGCCCCGAAGGTGCCGAAAGCAGCCAGCGCCCCCAACGGCTTGGCCAGCGCTGCCAGCACGCCTTCGGAGCGATGCCGGACAAAGCTCACAATGATGGCGTTTTGGAACTTCTCTAAGGGCATGAGCAGCGGAGCGCGGGTCAGCGTTACGGCGTAGGCGATACCCGCAATGGTCACCGCTGCGGTGAAGTTGTTGGCATGCGGCGGGGTCAGCGACTCGGCTATCCCGGCGCCAGTGGTGACCGCTTCGCCGGCAATCTTGACGATTGTCGGAAAACCTGTGACCAGCACAGCAGATGCACCGGATGCGCCCATGGCCGTGACCATAAGCGCGACGAAGCGGCGCACCGGGACGTCGGCACGCGCGAACATGACCGAGCGGGTTGCCGGGGAAAACAGCGCGAGAATAAGCCAACTGACAGTGCCGAATACCGTGATAATCAGCCAGGCCAGCAGGCCCCAGCCGAAGTACCAGGCGATGAGTGCCAGAGCCACGCGCACGAGAATGTCAATCATGATTAGCGCGGCGTAGGGGCCCCACAGTTGGCGGCCGCTGAGCAGACCCGAGGTGGTGGCCTGCATAGAGTACAGCGCCAGACCAAAAGCCATGAGCAGAATTGCAGTGCCGGCGTCATCCTGCACGACCAGTGGGGCCCACAGCGGACCCGTCACTGCCATGGTGACGAAAGTAAGTGCGGCGACGCCCAGGGACACTGTGATGGGACGAGCACCGAGAGTTTGACCCGCTTCCGAGGCTTCCTGCTCCTGGCTCTGCCCCTGCTCCCGATTCTGCTCTCGATTCCGCGATTCCGCAGCACCGATTGCGCGCGTGGTCTCCTGCATCAGCCCGCCGAGGACACCCGTGAGCGCGAAGAAAAGCCCCCAGAACGCCACGAACTGCAGGTTTACAGTATTCGGAAGTGCGCGGGCCGAGATAATCAGCACCGCGAAGCTGCCTATCGCCGCGACAATCGTGGCCAGCGACAACCATTTGAAACCGGACATTGACGTGCCTTTAGCTCTCTAGTCCTTGGCCTTGGAGTAGCCGAGCTTTTCAAACTGAGCGGTCAGTTCCTCATCCACGATTGGAGCACCATTATCGCCGATGCCCTGGTCAGCAGGGGAGCGCGTCGGATCAGTGGGGAAGTCCGGCAAGGAGCTGCGTGACAGCCAGGAGTCAAAGATGACATCCAGGTGCGAGGTGGTGATGCCACGCTCACGGCATACGCGGTTGGCCAGTGCGCGGAAGTCCACTGCATCGACCACACTGTGGCGGTTGGTGGTGGTCCACTTGCGCACCAGGTCGAAGAACACCTCGTCGCCCAGCAGCAGACGCAGAGCGTGCACAGTCAGCGCGCCGCGCTTGTACAGACGGTCGTCGAACATCAGCTTGGGCCCTGGGTTGGCGATGACGATGTCCTGATCATCTTCAAGCAGGTCCAGGTAGTGCTTGCGGGCGTGCACATCCGCGCTGGCACCGCCGCTGACCTCGGACCACACCCACTCGGAATAGCAGGCAAAACCCTCGTTGAGCCAGATATCGCGCCACTGCGAAATGCCGACACTGTTGCCGAACCACTGGTGCGACAACTCGTGGGCAATCAGTCGATTCCATGTGTCCTTGCCGTCGGCGTGGTTGGCTCCGAAGATGGACAGACCCTGTGCCTCGATGGGGATCTCCAGGTCGTCTTCACAAATGACCACCTGGTAGGCGCGGAAGGGGTAAGGGCCAAAGAGCTTGGCGAATTCATCGAGCATGCGGCCCTGATCTCGGAAGTCATGGCGGGCATTGGCCACCAACTCAGAGGGCACCCAGGCCACTACGGTCGAGGTCTGGCACGGCAGCTCGACCTTCTTAAACTGGCCGACATTGATGGTGGCCAGGTAGGAGGCCATGGGCTCCTCGGTGATAAACCGCCAGCGGCGGCGCGATCCGCCCACGTTCACCGGAGCGTCGGCAAGCCCTGGTGCGACGACCTCGTAGGGAGCGTCGGTGACCATTGTGAACTCGTAGAACGCCTTGACCTCGGGATCGTCATCGCAGGGGTACCACGACGCCGCGCCCACCGGCTGCGATGCCACGAGCGCGCCGTTTTCGAGTTCCTCCCAGCCAATTTCGCCCCACTTCGAGCGCACCGGACGTGGCGTGCCCGAGTAAGTGACAATCAGCCGCAGCGTCTCGTCGGGAGCCAACTCGCGGTCAAAGGTGACGCGCAGCTTGCGTCCCGAATGGCGCCAGCGCTTTACATCGATTGAGTGTGCCTGCGAATCGGAAATCGCATCCACCGAATCGGCCCCCAGCGCATCCGCAAAGTCGAGCGTGATGTGTGAGGTCCAAGCATTGATTTCGATATGCAGAGTCGCCGTCGCCTTCAGACGATTCGGCCCGACCCGATAATCGAGGTCCAGCTCGTATTTGTTCACCCGGAAACCCAGGTTGAACGCAATACCGGTATAAGGATTAGTGAAATCAGCGCTACTCACGGCTGTTACCTTACTTGAGCTTGTTCCACAGCCACGTAGATATGAGTGCCTCGACGAACGCGACCTGCGAATTATCCGCCGCACCGGCGTGGCCTCCTTCGGTATTTTCGTGATAATCCACCGGCTGTCCCGCTTCCTCCAGCAGCCACGCCAGGCTCCTCGCATGTGCCGGGTGGACGCGGTCGTCCCTGGTAGACGTCGTAATCAACGCTGGCGGGTAGGCGCGCTGCTCTCGCTTGACGACGCGCTGTACCGGAGAATACTGCGCAATCGCAGACCGCTCGGTGGGGTCGTCCGGGTTTCCATACTCGGCCATCCAGGAGGCTCCCGCGGACAGCTTGTGATAGCGCATCATGTCCGCCAGCGGCACCTGGGACACCACCGCTCCCACTAACTCCGGGTAGGAGGTGAGGCAGACAGCGGTCAGCAGCCCGCCGTTGGAACCACCGCGCACGCCCAGCTGCTCGCGCGTGCAGTAGCCACGTTCAACCAGGTCGCGCAGCACGGCCTGATGATCCTCATAGACCCTCATCCGCTCAGTCTTGACCACCGAGGAGTGCCAGGTCGGGCCGAATTCGCCACCGCCACGCAGGTTGGCCTCCACGAAGTATCCGCCCCGCTCGAGCCAGGTCAGGCCACGGATCGCCGAGTACTGCGGGACCAGTGAGACCTCGAAACCGCCGTAGGCGTGCACGAGGGTAGGGGCTGGGTTCGGAGTGGGTGTGGCTGTGGTTGTCTCTGCACTAGCGCCTGCGTCGAAGCGGCCGGTGATGCGATACGGAATCCGCGTGCCATCGGCCGAGGTCGCCCAGTGCTGCCGCGTCTCCATCCCCTCACTGTCGAAGAGCGCCGGAGCGCGCCGCACTTCCGTGAGCGGGCTGCCGACTTGCCCGTACCAGAGAGTTGCCGGCTGCGTTGCCGAGGTCGACACCAACCAGATTTCATCGTCGCGTTCAGAGGCCGTATCAATCACGCTCACAGTGGCCTGTGCCGGTAACTCGCCGAAAGCCTCCACCGGCTCCCACGAGCCCTCCCGCAACACGACCAACTTCGTCGCGACATCCTCCAACAGCGTCAACACCAGGAAGTTCTTCGTCCACGCCAGCTGCTGGAACGAGGTGTGCGGATCAGGGGTGAAAATCACCTCCACCTCACGCGAGCCCGCCAGCCACTTTTCGAGCTCCACAACGGCCACGCCACCAGCCGGAATGCCATTGAACTCCGTGCGCGGCATCAGCACCAACCACTGCCTATGGACACTCGTCCGGCAGTCCTGCGGTACCTCCAGGATCTGCAGGGAAAAGTCCCCATTCTGCTGCGCCGCCAACTTGCCCGGACGCTCCGCTGCCACGAACCGCTGCGAATTATAAAAATCATGCGCACGCTCGACAAACAGCCGCTCGAAACCCTCCGTCGCATCGAACCAGCCGCCCACGGCCACATCATCACTGTGGCCCGAGAAAATCACGTCCGCGCTTGACGACGGCGTGCCGCGCCGCCACCTCCGCACCTGCCGCGGGTAGCCCGAATCCGTCAGTGACCCCGGACCAAAGTCACTGCCAACGAGAATCTCGTCACGGCCCAACCAACAGACATCGGACTTCGCCTCCGGGAGGTAGAACGGCTCATCCTCCACAAAAGTGCAGTTGACGAGGTCAAACTCCCGCACCACAGTGGCATCGGCGCCGCCGCGAGAGAGCAGAATCAACGCGCGGTCATACTCCGGATAACGGCACACCGTGCCCTTCCAGACCCAGTTTTCTCCCTCGGCTTTCGCCAGCGCATCGAGGTCGATGAGATTTTCCCACTCGGTCGCCTGCGGATCCTCCTGGCCAGCCAGATAGCTCTGCAACGAGGTGCGCCGCCACAGGCCCCGAGGATGCTCGGCATCCCGCCAGAAGTTATAGAGGTACTCGCCGCGCCGCACCGGGTATGCGATCCGGGCATCGGTGTTGAGCGCAGCCAGGATGCGTTGTTCCAGGTTGGTGCGGTCGCTGGTGTCGTCGGCAAGCGAATCGACACCTGCGACGGTGGCCTTCGACTGCGCGCGGGCCCACGCCAGCGCCTGGGAGCCGTCGATATCGTCCAGCCAATCGGGGACAAGATCAGTGGAGAGGAAGGAGGGATTGTTGCCCAAGTCGGTGTCCGTGTCGGTGCCCATGCCCACCACCGTAGCCGACCGCAGTAGGTAAAACCGGGACTCGCGCGTGAAGTAAAGACAAGTCGTGCGTAGACTTGTGCACGTGGCTGAACATTTTGATCTTGTAGTACTCGGCGGCGGTCCTGGCGGATACGTCGCAGCAATCCGTGCATCCCAGCTGGGGCTGAAGACTGCTGTGGTGGAGAAGCAATACTGGGGCGGTGTCTGCCTCAACGTTGGCTGTATTCCATCCAAGTCTCTGTTGAAGAACGCCGAGGTGGCGCACATTTTCAACCATGAGGCTAAGACCTTCGGTATCTCCGGCGATGTCTCCTTTGACTTCGGTGCCGCACACGCGCGTTCGCGCAAGGTGTCCGCGGGCATCGTCAAGGGTGTTCATTTCCTGATGAAGAAGAACAAGATCACCGAAATCAACGGTTTCGGTGAATTCACTGGCCCGACCTCCATGGCCATCACTGATGGCGATGACAAGGGCAAGGAAATTACCTTCGACAAGGCGATTATTGCAACCGGCTCTGTCGTCCGTTCCCTGCCGGGCGTTGAGGTCGGCGGCAACATCGTTTCCTACGAAGAGCAGATTCTCTCCGACGAGCTGCCGGACTCCATGGTTATCGTCGGCGCTGGCGCCATCGGTATGGAGTTCGCATACGTCTTGGCTAACTACGGCGTGGACGTCACCATCGTCGAGTTCATGGACAACGTTCTGCCGAACGAGGACGCAGACGTCTCCAAGGTTATTGCCAAGGAATACAAGAAGCTGGGCGTCAAGCTCATGACCGGGCACAAGACCACCTCCATCGTGGACAATGGTGACTCGGTTGAGGTCAAGGTCGAGGCCAAGGATGGCGGCGACGAGCAGACTCTGACCGTCGACCGCGTTATGGTCTCCATCGGCTTCGCACCGCGCACCGAGGGCATCGGCCTGGACAAGGCCGGTGTTGAGCTGGGCGAGCGCGGCGAGATTGTCATCGACGAGTACATGCGCACCAACGTCGACAACATCTACGCCATCGGCGACGTCACCATGAAGCTGCAGCTGGCACACGTCGCTGAGGCACAGGGCGTTATCGCAGCTGAGCACATGGCGGGACACGAGACCGAGACCATCCCGGACTACAACATGATGCCGCGCGCAACCTTCTGTAACCCGCAGGTTGGTTCCTTCGGTAAGACCGAGGCGCAGGCCAAGAAGTGGGCAGAGGAGAACGGTCGCGAGATTAAGGTCTCCACCTTCCCGTTCTCTGCAAACGGTAAGGCCCAGGGGCTGGCGGAGCCGGCTGGTTTCGTGAAGCTCATTGCAGATGCCGAATACGGCGAGCTGCTGGGTGGTCACATGGTGGGCGCCAACGTTTCCGAGCTCATGCCGCAGCTGGTTCTGGCCGAGAAGTACGAGCTGACCACTGAGGAAATCGGCCGTGCTGTCCACATTCACCCGACCATGTCCGAGGCCATGAAGGAAGCAGCTGAGGGCGTTATGGGCAAGATGATCAACCTGTAAGAGGTTGTGGCTCTGCCCCGGGGCCAGTTTTCGCTGGTCCTGGCTCTCACCGGGCTGGTCCCGGTTCAGGCAAATACGAGTTAGTGCTTAAGTTTATGTCAGTTTGACCGTGAAAATCGGTGCGAAAGTGTCATAAACTTAAGCACTTTCTTTTTGGGGTCTTCCTTTTTTTTGGGGGGGGGGGGCATCCTGCGCGAACCAAGCCCCCGCAAACAGGCCGGCCCTGCGCCCGTCGTAAAGCGAACTAGTACGGCGAGACGGTGGAGCGGTGCATGTTGATGTCGATATCGCGATGGATCGGCGGGAACGCGCGCTGCGGACAGGCCTCGCGGGAGCAGACCCTGCAGCCGGCACCGATTGGAGTGGCGGCGTCGAGGTCCGCGAGATCGAGACCATCGGCGTACACGGTGCGCTCAGCGTGACGGGCCTCGCAGCCCAAACCGATGGCAAAAACCTTACCTGGCTTGCCGAAACGTGCCGCGTGATGCTCCACGGTCCGCGAGATCCACATGTACGGCCGACCATCCGGCATGAGCGCGACCTGCCGCATGACCTTGCCGGGGTAGGAGAAGGTCTCGTAGACGTTCCACAACGGGCAGGTACCGCCCGAATGCGTGAAGTGGAAGCCCGTGGCGGATTGACGTTTGGACATGTTGCCCGCGCGGTCGACGCGCACGAATGTCCACGGGATGCCGCGCAAGCTGGGGCGTTGCATCGTGGACAATCGGTGGCAGATGGTCTCGTAGCCGACGCCGTAAGTGCGCGACAACAGCTCGATGTCGTAGCGCTTCGACTCAGCCATCGCATGGAACGACTCATACGGCAGAATCAGCGCCGCCGCGTAGTACGTCGCGACTCCGCGCTGCGCCAGCTTCCGCGACTCTTCCGACATGAAATGCCCGGACGCGACGGCTTCGGAAATGGTCTCGCCCTGCTCCAAAAACCCCAGCTCCGTGGCCATGCGGAAGGCCCGCTGTCCCGGCGAGAGGTGCCGCGCGAGGTAGAGCGTCTTCGTCCGCCGATCAAGGCTGTGCTGCACATCGCCTAACGACGATTCCAGCGCAATCCGAATCCCATGGTCGTTGGACAGCTTGTCGGCCAGCACAGAGACCACATCGGTGGTCTCGTCGGTGATGCGCAGCTCGCGGGCCAGCTCCTCAGCGGCGGTGTCGACCGAAGCGATGTAGTTCTGGCGGGCGTAGAAGTAGTCGCGGACCTCCTCATGTGGCATGGTCAGCGCCTGTGAGCCGGAGGCGGTGTCGGTGCTGTTGCCGAAGTTGCGCTCCTCGGTGGCCAGGGAGAGCTTGTCGGTGACGTTGCGGTAGCGGCGGTGGATGTCCACCATGATGCGGGCGATATCAGGGTGGTCGCGAACCATTTCCGAGATCTCCTGCAGATCCATGGGGGACTTAGCGATCTCCTTGTCCATCACCACGTCCTGAACCTCAGCGAGGAGACGGGAGTCGTCATCGCGGGAGAAGAAAGTCGCGTCAACGCCGAATGTGTCCGTGATACGGAGCAGCACGGGCACAGTCAGCGGGCGGACGTCGTGCTCAATCTGGTTGACGTAACTAGCCGAGAGGCCCAACGCCTGCGCGAGCGCAGCCTGGCTGAGGTCGCGCTCGCGGCGTAGCTGGCGGAGGCGGGATCCGACATAGGTTTTCGACATACTGCCCAGCATATCGCGGGCTTTGCTGAACTTGTGTAGAAAACCGTTGCAACCTTTGCTTGCGTGTGTAGGTGCTGAGGTTCTCAGGCACGCTTCACGACGGCCCGGAGTCGACATGTCGATGAACACACAAAAACACCCAGCGAGGGCTGCAAGTGCAACCCTCGCTGGGTGTTGAAGTTAGGCCCTTGACCTAAGCCCTAAGCCGAGTGACTTAGAACTGACCCTCCTCGGTGGAGCCCTTCAGGGCGGTGGTGGAGGAGTTCGGGTCGACGGTGGTGGCGATGCGGTCGAAGTAGCCAGCGCCAACCTCGCGCTGGTGCTTGACAGCGGTGAAGCCGCGCTTCTCGGCAGCCTCGAACTCGCGGTTCTGCAGGTCGACGAATGCGGACATCTGCTCGCGAGCGTAGCCGTAAGCCAGGTCGAACATGCCGTAGTTCAGGGCGTGGAAGCCAGCCAGGGTGATGAACTGGAACTTGAAGCCCATCTTGCCCAGCTCGTTCTGGAACTTGGCGATCTCGTCCTTCTCGAGGTGAGCGGACCAGTTGAAGGACGGGGAGCAGTTGTAAGCCAGGAGCTGGTCCGGGTACTCAGCCTTGACGCCCTCAGCGAACTTCTTAGCCAGCTCGAGGTCCGGAGTACCGGTCTCCATCCAGATCATGTCAGCGTACGGAGCGTAGGACTTTGCACGCTCGATGCACGGCTCCAGGCCGTTCTGGACGTGGTAGAAGCCCTCGGAGGTGCGGTCACCGGTGATGAACTTCTGGTCGCGCTCATCAACATCGGAGGTGATGAGGGTAGCGGCCTCAGCGTCGGTGCGGGCGATGATGACGGTCGGGGTGTTGGAGACGTCAGCAGCCAGGCGAGCAGAGGTCAGGGTGCGGATGTGCTGCTGGGTCGGGATCAGGACCTTGCCGCCCAGGTGACCACACTTCTTCTCAGAAGCGAGCTGGTCCTCCCAGTGGGTACCAGCGGCACCAGCGTTGATCATAGCCTTCTGCAGCTCGTAGACGTTCAGAGCGCCACCGAAGCCAGCCTCACCGTCAGCGACGATCGGCAGCAGCCAGTTGTCGACGGAGTCGTCGCCCTCGATACGAGCGATCTCGTCTGCGCGGAGCAGAGCGTTGTTGATGCGGCGAACGACGTTCGGCACGGAGTTGGCCGGGTACAGGGACTGGTCCGGGTAGGTGTGGCCGGAGAGGTTAGCGTCACCAGCAACCTGCCAACCGGAGAGGTAGACAGCCTTCAGGCCAGCGCGAGCCTGCTGAACGGCCATGTTACCGGTCAGTGCGCCCAGAGCGTTGATGTAGGAGTCGTCCTTAACGTTGACGCCTTCCCACAGGATCTCAGCGCCGCGGCGAGCGAGGGTGTTCTCCTCGACGACGGAGCCCTGGAGCTCAGCAACCTGCTCAGCGGTGTAGTCGCGGGTGATACCTTCCCAGCGCGGGTTCTCGTCCCAATCCTTCTGGATTTCGGCGGCGGTACGTGCCTTACCAACGTTAGACATAAACGGAGTCACTTCCTTTTGCTTGCTTTTTGAACTCCGGGTGCTGACTTAAGAACAATTCCGACAGAACCGATCTACAGGCTGACCCGATAGTGACCGCGGTGTCACGTGAATGCAGGGGGCGCTAGCAAAGTGCTGTACCCCTGCACGCAAACACGCGAACAAAAACAATGTCCGCTTCCGCGTGCCATGTCTCACATTTTGGGGCATAGCGCTACGTTCGTCAAGCAGCTTCCGATGTGAATTCAAGTATGTAATACGGATAACACTTGTGAAGATTGCAAACATTGTGATGTGTAGCTTGGCTTTAACAATTTTCGCCTGTGACCGGCCGGTACATTTGTACTGTTATTTCCCTATGGCGGGCTCGCGAATAATGTTCCCCCCGCTTTGGGGTGATTTATATTTTGGTATTTATCAAAGCTGGCCGTTAACAGTGTTTGGAGTTTAGGGGGTGTTTCGCTACCCCCGAAATTACGGCCGTAAAGGTGGAAACGGGCTTCTAAATACACTGCCGTTACACCGTCAGTACCCCGCCGGAGCATCCCTGGGTAGTGGCCAGGGTCTCGGTTGTCATCTCGCTTTTATGGTCTGGTTTGAAGGCGGAGGCTGTAGCGACGTGATTGGTCGCTGGCCGTTGATACGCAGGTCGCAATAGTAAATGTCTGTGAGGCGCGACACTTTCCCATTGTGTGTGGTGTTCTGTGGCTGGAGGAAAGAGTGCCGGGGATGCTGCAGTCAATGCGGGTGGGGGAGGACTGGTTGTGGCGTCAGGATTGAATGCCCGAATGGTCATTGGGGAGGGGTGGGGTCTGTTCGCAGGGTGCTCGTCGTAAAGCGAATGAAATGGCAAATGTGAGCGGCGCTATACCGGGCTGGCGGTTGGCGGTTATGGAAAAAGACGGTTCATAAGTGCGCCGAATCACATACAGTAGGGGAACAACGCATCCAGTGTGAGCCGTTGACGTGGCCATGGCTGGATGGGCAAATTGCAATCAATAGTTTTGAGGAGAGCAATGGCACAGCGTATTTCGGCAGGTGGAATGCAGGTCGCGAAGGTTCTTTACGACTTCGTTAATGACACCGCACTCCCCGCCGCCGGCATTGAGGACAAGGACGCGTTCTGGAACGGCTTCGGTGACATTGTCGCTAAGTACACTCCGCGCAACCGCGAGCTGCTGGCCAAGCGCGATGAGCTGCAGGAAAAGCTCGACGCTTGGTACAAGGAACACCCGGGCGAGCAGAATCAGGATGAGTACGTCGCATTCCTGAAGGAAATTGGCTACCTCGTTGACAACCCGGGTGACTTCCAGGTCACTACCGCTAACGTCGACACCGAGATCACTTCCACCGCTGGCCCGCAGCTGGTTGTGCCGGTTCTCAACGCCCGTTTCGCCATCAACGCTGCGAACGCACGCTGGGGCTCGCTTTACGACGCGCTGTACGGCACCAACGCTATTCCTGAAGATGGCGGTGCGGAGAAGGACACCCCGGGCTACAACAAGGTCCGCGGTGACCGCGTTATCGCATGGGGTCGTAACTTCCTGGACAAGGCTCTGCCGCTGGTTGACGGTTCCCACGCGGACGTCACCTCTTACGACATCGTCGACGGTCACCTGCAGGCAACCCTGGAAGGTGGCGCTACCTCCGGTCTGCGCGAGCCGGAGACCCTGGTCGGCTACACCGGTGATAAGGACGCGCCGGAGTCCATTTACTTCAAGCACAACGGTCTGCACATCCAGCTGCTGATTGACCCGGAGTCCCCGGTTGGCAAGACCGACAAGGCTGGCGTCAAGGACATCATCCTGGAAGCCGCTGTCACCAACATCATGGACCTCGAGGACTCTGTCGCCGCAGTTGACGCTGCAGACAAGACCCTGGGTTACACCAACTGGCTGGGCCTGAACGTCGGTGACCTCGCAGTCGAGTTCACCCGTGGCGGCAAGAAGCTGTCCCGTACCATCAACGACGACCGCACCTACACCGCTCTTGACGGTTCCGAGGTCACCCTGCACGGTCGTTCCCTGAACCTGGTCCGTAACGTCGGCCACCTGATGCAGAACCCGGCCATCCTCGACCGCGACGGCGAGGAGATTTTCGAGGGCATCATGGATGCCGTCGTCACCGCTGTGTGTGCAATCCCGGGCCTGGACCAGGACAACGCACGTAAGAACTCCCGTACCGGTTCGATCTACATCGTGAAGCCGAAGCAGCACGGCCCGGATGAGGCTGCATTCACCAACGAGCTGTTCGCAGACGTTGAGAAGCTGCTGGGTCTTCCGCACAACACCCTGAAGGTCGGCCTGATGGACGAGGAGCGTCGTACCTCCGTCAACCTGGACGCCGCCATCAAGGCTGTTTCCGAGCGTGTCGTCTTCATTAACACCGGCTTCATGGACCGCACTGGTGATGAGATCCACACCTCCATCCAGGCTGGTCCGATGTTCCGCAAGGCTGTCCAGAAGACCGCTCCATGGATGCTGGCTTACGAGGACAACAACGTCGACTCCGGTCTGGCACACGGCCTGCAGGGCAAGGCTCAGATTGGTAAGGGCATGTGGGCCATGACCGAGCAGATGGCCGAGCTGCTGGAGCAGAAGATCGGTCAGCCGAAGCAGGGTGCTTCCACCGCGTGGGTTCCGTCCCCGACCGGTGGTGTCCTGCACGCTACCCACTACCACGAGGTTGACGTCTTCGGCGTTCAGGACAAGCTGCTTACCGACGGTCGCCGCGACACCTTCGGTGATCTGCTCACCATCCCGGTAGCGGCAGCTAAGGCTGGCGAGCCGGGCGCTGACTGGTCCGATGAGGACAAGGCCAACGAGCTGGATAACAACTGCCAGTCCATCCTGGGCTACGTTATCCGCTGGGTTGAGCAGGGTGTTGGCTGCTCCAAGGTGCCGGACATCAACGATGTTGACCTGATGGAGGACCGCGCTACCCTGCGTATTTCCTCCCAGACTCTGGCTAACTGGCTGCTGCACGGTGTTGTCACCGAGGAGCAGATCATCGATTCGCTGGAGCGCATGGCCGAGGTCGTTGACCGCCAGAACGAGGGCGATGAGGCATACCTGCCGATGGCTCCGGACTTCGACAAGTCCATTGGTTTCCAGGCTGCCAAGGAGCTCATCCTCGATGGTGTGAACCAGCCGTCCGGTTACACCGAGCCGATCCTGCACCGCCGTCGCCTGGAGTTCAAGAAGCGCGAGGGCATCGACCAGGATTAATTCTTGGTCGGGCTGCGGCTGCCGAGCCTGAAATAACAAAATAGATACCCAAACTGCCGGCGCGCATGCGCGCCGGCAGTTTTGTTTTTCGTGCAGGGCGAGCTTGTGCCGGGAGCACTCGCATTGGGTGCTCGGGTTGGAATCGCACCATGATTCTCAGATTCGAGATACCCGGGTTCGCAAGCGGGGCAGGGGCAACGTTGCTAGCGTTGATTGGGAAGTTAATTGAGAATATGCAGTCTGCAACGTCCAAGGAGCTGCGACCCCCCATGACTAATTCCACGACCGACAGTGCTACCAACCTCGCTAAGGCCAAAGAATTCCTCCATAGCGCGGGCGCAATCCTCTTTGACCTCGACGGAGTGATTACCCCTACCGCCGATGTGCACGAGCAGGCGTGGGCGGACATGTTTAGTGACTACTTCGAGCACAAGGGTGTCTCGGCCTACACAGAGGAGGACTACTTCACCTACCTCGATGGCCGCCGCCGCGATGAGGGCATCGCAGCAATCCTGGAATCTCGCGGCATTTCGCTGCCGCACGGTAGCGATGAGGACACAGCGAAAGACGAGACGATTGTCGGACTCGGGAAGCGCAAAAATGATGACTTCTTGGCGCGAGTCGAGAGGGGAATTGAGGCCTACCCGGGGTCGGTTGCGCTGCTCGACGAGTTACAGGGCGCGGGGGACTCGTCGGCAAGCGAAAAACCGCAGTTGGCGGTGGTTAGCTCGTCGAAGAACGCGGTGCCGGTGCTGACGGCCGCTGGGCTGCGTGAGCGGTTCGTGGAGATTGTTGACGGCGTGGTGGCGCATGAGAACAACCTGCCGGGTAAGCCAGCCGCCGATACTTTCGTGTACGCGGCGAAGAATCTGGGGGTGGCGCCGCGCGATGCTGTGGTGGTCGAGGATGCCATCAGTGGTGTGCAAGCGGGTGCAGCCGGCGCATTTGGTCTGGTCATTGGTGTTGACCGCGGTGCTGGTGCGGAAGCGCTGCGCCGAGCGGGCGCCGACGTTGTGGTCAGTGACTTGGCGGCACTCGTCTAGGCTGGCTCGTGACAAATGGCTGAGACAAAACCGGAAGGCATCATGGCCAACGATTCGACCACGGCAGCAGTCGACGAGACCGAGCGTGTGATTCCGCAGGGGCAGGGTCACGACGCGGAGACCGCAGAGGCTGAAAAACAGGAGGAGACGGTGTCCCCAGTTCGTCGTAAGCAGCGTCGTAACTTCCCGGCGGATCGTGCGGATAAGCACCACCACCTTGTAAATGCCGAGGGACTCATGGACCGAGACATCACTCCGGTCGATGAGTGGCGTCTGATTGAGACGAAGCCGAACGGCCTCCCGCTCGGTTTGGGCGAGACGCTGTTTGCGCTGTCGAACGGGTACATCGGCATGCGTGGCAACCCGCCGGAGGGCCGTGACTCCAGTGAGCACGGCACTTATATCAACGGTCTGCATGAGACCTGGCCGATTAGGCACGCCGAGGACGCCTACGGCCTAGCCCGTCAGGGGCAGACGATTGCCAATGCTCCGGACGCCAAGGCAATGCGTCTCTACATTGACGATGAGCCCCTGCGTCTCGGCAATGCTGAGGTCAGCGACTACGAACGTAGCCTGGATTTCCGCGAGGGTGTGCTGCGTCGTCGGTTCATTTGGCGCACCCCGGGTGGCAAGCGCGTTCGCGTCACCTCTGAGCGCATGGTGTCTTTCCAGGAAAAGCATGTCGCCGCGATGAGTCTGGAAGTCGAGCTGCTGGATGCGGATGCTGCGGTGATGATTAACTCGCAGATCCTCAACCGCCAGGACGGCGAGGACGAATACCACGATGCCGCTAAGGCACAGGGCACCGAACTGGATCCCCGTCGCGCCGAGGCGCTGGAAGACCGCGTTCTCATTCCGGCATTTCAGTCGGAATCGGCGCACGGGCAGCGCTCGACGCTGGGCTACCGCTGCGCGAACTCCGGTATGACCGTGGCTACCTCCATGGACCACACCTTTACTGTCCGCACTCCCGACGGCACGGAGCCGTTCGTAGAGATTTCGCAGTCGACCGAGCCGGATGTGGCCAGCTCCCTGTTCAACCTGGATGCGCCAGTCGGCACTGTCATACGCCTGGAGAAGCTGGTCGCGTACCACTCCTCCCGCAAGGTGCGTGCCGAAGAGCTGGCATTCCGCTGTGAACGCACCCTGAACCGCGTCGGTCGCATCGGCATGCTGGGGCTGATGGAGAACCAGGAAGAGTGGCTCGAGCGCTTCTGGGAGCGCTCTGACGTGGTCATTTACAATCAGCCGGAGATTCAGCAGGCAGTGCGCTGGAACATTTGGCAGATTATCCAGGCCGCCGCGCGCGCCGAATTCCAAGGTGTCCCGGCCAAGGGAATGACCGGCACCGGCTACGGTGGCCACTACTTCTGGGACACGGAAATCTACGTGACCCCATTCCTTACCTATACGTCGCCGCAGTTTTCGCGCAATGCCATGCGCTTCCGCTGGGACATGCTCGAAGCCGCGTGGGCGCGTGCCGACGAACTGGCGCACGACGGTGCCCTCTTCCCGTGGCGCACTATCAATGGTCAGGAGTCCTCGGCCTACTTTGAGGCCGGCACGGCGCAGTACCACATCGATGCGGACATCGTGTACGCGATGATGAAGTACGTCTATGCCTCCGGCGATGAGGAGTTCCTGCTCAAGGAGGGCACGGATCTGTTGCTCGGCACGGCCAGGTTTTGGATGTCGTTGGGATTCTTTGATGCCGAGCAGCGAGAGTTCCAAATTCACAGCGTCACCGGTCCAGATGAGTACAACACGGTGGTGAACAACAACCTGTACACCAACGTGATGGCGCAGTATAACCTGCGGGTTGCTGCGGACGTCGTCAAGCAGATGAAGCGTGATCGCCCTGCTGCCTATCGCGAACTGACCAACCGCTTCGACCTCACTGAGCGCGAGGTTGAAGAGTGGGAGCAGGCCGCTGAGGCGATGTACATCCCGTTCGATGAGAAGCTCGGCATTCACCCTCAGGATGACCAGTTCCTGCTGCGTAAGCGCTGGAATCTCGACGATCCCGAAGTTGGCCCGCTGCGCCCGCTGCTGCTGCATTACCACCCGCTGACGATTTACCGTCACCAGGTCATTAAGCAGGCGGACGTCGTCCTCGCACTGTTCCTCATGGGCAATCGCTTTACGACGGAACAAAAGCGCGCAGACTACATGTATTACGATCCGCTCACCACTGGTGATTCCTCGCTGTCCGCCGTTGTGCAGTCCATTGTTGCGGCCGAGTTGGGCTTGCAGGAGCAGGCAATGGATTTCTTCCTCCGCGGACTCTATGTGGACCTGGCGAACTTGCATGGCAACGCTGCCGATGGTGTCCACGTGGCATCTGCCGGTGGTGTGTGGCAGTCCCTGGTCTATGGCTTCGGTGGTTTCCGCGATCATGACGGCCGCTACAGTATTGACCCGCGTCTGCCGGAGGACTGGAGTGGTCTGACGTACCGAGTCACTATTCGTGGTTGTCGTATCCGAGTGACGGTGCGCGGCCGCACGGTGGAAGTCGTCCTGGAGGAGGGAGACCACCAGGTTGGGCCGATTATGGTCGCAGGCCATGAGGTGATCATTGGCCCGGAGCCGTTGACCGTGGTGATGGCGAACTCGGATCAGAGCGAGGATTAGTCGGACGGCTTCGGCCGTACACGGTGCCAATGGGGGGGGATTGCCTGTTGGGGGTGGCTGTTTGGGTTCTTTGGGGAATTCGGCAGGGGTAAAAATAAAGAATTTCGCAACATAATTATTGAGTATTAAAACCGTCCACCTGAGAAAAGTGGGCGGTTTTTTTATTTTCGTGCTATTTATGTTGCGTTATTAGCTGGTTTGGGCAGGTAAAAAATCGGCAAAAGTCGGGGTAGGGGCGTTTTTATGGTGGGGAAGAGGATTTATACAGCGACGACATCAGAAGTGGCTAAAATGCGATAACCTGAGAAAAGGCGGAGAAAAGACCTAGGTAACCTGTGAAAATCCCCACCCAAAAGGGGGAAAAATGTTTACCAGGCGCTGTGTGACTTTAGAGTGAATATGACACTGGAGGTGCCATGACTGTTAAAAGTTCAAACCGTGACGCAATCGCGCACGGCAAAATTAATGTAGAACCGCTGCGCGAGCAGCCTAAATACCCCTCATGGGCTCTGAAGCTGACCATGGCCGTCACTGGCGTGCTGTTTGGCCTCTTCGTTATTGTCCACATGCTGGGTAACCTGAAAATTTTCGCTGGCGCGGAAGACTTCAACGCATACGCGACCTTCCTGCGCACTGTCGGTGCTCCGGCAGTTCCGAACGAGGGCATTTTGTGGGTTTTCCGCATTGTCCTGCTGGTAGCTATTGTCCTGCACATTTTCGGTGGCCTCACCCTGGCTGCACGTGCTAAGCAGTCCCGCGGCAAGTTCCGCCGTCAGGGCATGGTGTCCAGCTGGAACACCTTTACTGCACGTTCGATGGTGATCACCGGCATCGTACTGCTGGCTTTCATCATCTTCCACCTGCTGGACCTGACCATCGGTGCTGGCGTTGCTCCGTCTTCTTTCGAGCACGGTGAGGCGTACCAGAACGTGGTTGCGTCCTTCTCGCGTCCGGGTGTTGTTGTTTGGTACATCATTGCGCAGCTCGCTCTGCTGCTGCACCTGTCCCACGGTCTGTGGACTGCTACTTCCGACCTCGGTATCACCGGTAAGCGCTGGCGCAAGGTTCTGCTGTTCCTGTCCGGCCTGCTGCCGCTGCTGGTTGTTGTCGGCAACATCTTCATCCCAGTCGCCGTCCTGACCGGTCTGGTCTCGTAGGTCGAGGAGGAAATTTACTATGACTAACACTGAAGCAACCGCCGCTGCGGACTTCCGCGCGCCGGAAAGCGTTGTCGACGGGGTCAAGATCGGCAAGGTTCTGTCCGATAACTCCCCGGGTGACAAGGTCTCCATGAAGGACCACTGGCAGTACCAGAAGGATCACGCCAACCTGGTTTCGCCGCTGAACCGTCGTAAGTTCCGCGTCATGGTCGTCGGTACCGGCCTGGCTGGTGGCGCTGCCGCTGCTGCCCTCGGCGAGCTCGGTTACGACGTGCAGGTTTTCACCTACCACGACGCTCCGCGCCGTGCGCACTCCATTGCTGCACAGGGTGGTGTCAACTCCGCTCGCGGTAAGAAGGTCGACAACGACGGCGCTTACCGCCACGTCAAGGACACCGTTAAGGGCGGCGACTACCGCTGCCGCGAGAACGACTGCTGGCGTCTGGCTGTAGAGTCCGTCCGCGTCATCGACCACCTGAATGCAATTGGTGCTCCGTTCGCTCGCGAGTACGGCGGTACCCTGGCAACCCGTTCCTTCGGTGGTGTGCAGGTCTCCCGTACGTACTACACCCGTGGTCAGACGGGTCAGCAGCTGCAGCTGTCGACTACCTCGGCTCTGCAGCGCCAGATTGGTCTCGGCAACGTCGAGATCTTCACCCACAACGAGCTGGTTGACATCATCGTCGCCGACGGCCGTTGCCAGGGTGCCATCATGCGTAACCTCATCAATGGTGAGCTGACCGTTCACACTGCTCACGCAGTTATTCTGGCTACCGGCGGTTACGGCAACGTCTACCACATGTCCACGCTGGCCAAGAACTCCAACGCTTCGGCCATCATGCGTGCATACGACCAGGGTGCTTACTTCGCATCCCCGTCCTTCATCCAGTTCCACCCGACCGGTCTTCCGGTCAACGCGCACTGGCAGTCGAAGACCATTCTGATGTCCGAGTCGCTGCGTAACGACGCACGTATTTGGACCCCGAAGAAGAAGGGCGACGAGCGCCCGGCCAACGACATCCCGGAGGACGAGCGCGACTACTTCCTGGAGCGTCGCTACCCGGCATTCGGTAACCTCGTCCCGCGTGACGTCGCTTCCCGTGCCAACTCTCAGCAGATTAACGCCGGCTACGGTGTTGGTCCGCTGAAGAACTCCGTCTACCTGGATCTGCGTGACGCAATTGAGCGCCTGGGCCAGCCGGTCATCAAGGAACGCTACTCGAACCTGATTCAGATGTACGAAGAGGCAATCGGTGAGGACCCGTACAAGGTTCCGATGCGCATTGCTCCGACCTGCCACTTCACCATGGGTGGTCTGTGGTCTGACTTCAACCAGATGACCTCCATCCCGGGTCTGTTCACCGGTGGCGAGGCATCCTGGACCTACCACGGTGCAAACCGCCTGGGTGCAAACTCCCTGCTGTCCGGTTCGGTCGACGGTTGGTTCACCCTGCCGTTCACCATTCCGAACTACCTTGGCCCGCTGCTCGGTACCGACCGCCTGGCTGAGGATGCCCCGGAGGCCAAGGAAGCACTGGACCGCGCTCAGGCTCGCCTGGACAAGCTGATGAGCATCCAGGGTAAGCACGGTGCTGAGTACTTCCACCGCCAGCTCGGTGAGATTCTCTACCGCGACTGTGGTGTGGCCCGTAACAAGGAAGACCTGGCTCGCGGTATCGAGGAGATCCGCGAACTGCGTAAGGCATTCTGGTCTGACCTGTTTATCCCGGGTGAGCCGAATGAGATGAACCAGCAGCTCGAGTACGCTAACCGTGTTGCTGACTACATCGACCTCGGTGAGCTCATGTGTGTCGACGCCCTCGACCGCGATGAGTCCTGCGGTGCTCACTACCGCGATGACCACATCTCCGAAGATGGCGAGGCAGAGCGCGATGACGCTAACTGGTGCTTCGTTTCCGCATGGGAGCGAGGCAACAATGGTCCTGCATGGGATCTGTCCGGTCACGAATTCATTCGCCACGCCGAGCCGCTCACCTTCGAAGCCGTCCCGCTCATGACAAGGAACTACAAGTAATGAAACTGCACCTTGAAATCTGGCGCCAAGCAGGTCCGAACGTCGAGGGACACTTTGAATCCGTTGACGTTGACGACGCCGTCGCAGAGATGTCGATCCTGGAGCTGCTTGACCACGTCAACTCCAAGTACGTCGAGTCCGGCAAGGAGCCGTTCGCGTTCGCATCTGACTGCCGTGAGGGTATCTGTGGTACCTGTGGTCTGAACGTCAACGGTCGTCCGCACGGCCCGGGCCAGAACACCCCGACCTGTCAGCAGCGTCTGCACCAGTTCAGCGATGGTGACACCCTGAAGATCGAGCCGATGCGCTCCGCCGCATACCCGGTCATCAAGGACATGGTCGTTGACCGCTCCGCTCTGGACCGTGTCCTCGAGCAGGGTGGCTACGTCTCCATCAACGCTGGTACCGCTCCGGATGCAGATACTCTGCACCTGAACCACGAGACCGCTGAGTTCGCACTTGACCACGCAGCCTGCATCGGCTGTGGTGCTTGTGTCGCAGCTTGCCCGAACGGTGCTGCACATCTGTTCACCGGCGCAAAGCTGGTTCACCTCTCCCTGGTCCCGCTGGGTAAGGAAGAGCGTGGCAAGCGTGCCCGCAAGATGGTTGACGAGGTCGAAGGCACCTTCGGTCCGTGCTCCCTCTATGGTGAATGTGCTGACGTCTGCCCGGCCGGTATCCCGCTGACTGCGGTTGCCGCCGTTACCAAGGAACGAGCTCGTTCGTTCTTCCGCGGTAAGGACGACTAAACTCTTTCTCGATTAGAGTTTTCCAGAAGGGACATAGATTATGGCGAATGCAGTCAAGCGTTACCAGGGCGAAGAGCACTTCGTCGACGGTTACGTGCCTCAGAGCATGAATGCCGAATACTCCTCGCTTCACAAGAGCATTACCTGGATTGGCATGGGACTCATGCTCGCCTCTCTGGCGGCTTGGGGTACCTTCATTTTCGGTCTCGCAACGACCGTTTTTGCCGACCAGACTGCTGCCTCTCACAGCAACGGTTTCCTGGCTAAGGATGCCGCCAACTACACCGACTACACCGGTGGTTGGAACTTCGACGGCAGCGTGTTCATGTGGGCTGGCCTGGTAGTCGGACTGGTTATGGTTATTGCGGGTCTGGCCTGCATCTCCATCGGTCGTCGTGACTACAAGGCTTACCGAAAGGAATTCGGCACTCACCACTAAAGGCTTGCCCCAGTTTAAAGGCGCTCGCCTCTAGGCGGATGCAACGCTAGCCTTTTGAACTAGCACCTCCACAGTTGATGCCACTGTGCACAGTGCGCTGGGGTAGGGAAGTATTGAGAAGTACCTCTCTCACCAACAGCGGACTGCGGCGCGGTGGCATTTTCGCGTTTTCGGCGCCTAATCTATACACATGGATAACAACCCCGCTAAGCTCCCGGCAGCTGTAGATACGGTCTCGGACCGTCTCGAAGTTCCCGGGCCATCACCAGAGGTTGAGGCGGAAAAACGTGCGCAACTGCGTAAGGCCAAGGCCTTCGCTACGATGCTGCTGGTCATCGCAACCGCTGTGTATTTCACATGCCGCGGTATTGAGTCTTCACACTTATCCGCAGGCGAAGTTGTGCCCGCGTGGGTGGGCTACGTTCGCGCTGCTTCTGAGGCTGGCATGGTCGGTGCCCTCGCCGACTGGTTCGCAGTCGTAGCTCTGTTCCGCCACCCGCTCGGCATTCCTATCCCACACACCGCTATCGTCCGCCGCAAGAAGGACCAGGTCGGTGAGTCCCTGGCGCAGTTCGTCGGTGATAACTTCCTGAACCCCGCTTTGATTGTGGACAAGGTGCGTAAGGCCGAGATTCCTGAGCGTATCGGCGAATGGCTGGTAGCGCCGGGAAACGCCGACAAAGTGTCCGCAGAGGTCGGTAAGTTCACCGGAAATGTGCTGGAGGCGATTAATCCTGACGATGCCGCCGCAGTGCTGAAGTCAGCAGTCATCGACGAAGTTGCAGCCCCGGAGTGGGGGCCACCAGCGGGTAAGGTTCTCGAGCAGCTGATCGAAGAAGGGCGCACCGAGCCTATTGTCCAGCAGATGGCTGAGTGGCTGCACCGGAAGTCGCTGGGCTCGCAGAATCTTATCGACCGACTCGTCGGAGAGCGCGCCCCCTCCTGGGCACCGAGCTTTGTCAACGATCTCATCGGCGACAAGGTCTATCGCGAGCTGGTTGATTGGACCTGGCAGGTGCAGCATGACCCTAAGCACGACGCGCGCCTGGCGCTCCACCGCTTCCTCACGCAGCTCGCCGTTGATTTGCAGAACGACGAGAAGACCATCGCCAAGGTCGAAGAAATTAAGACTGACATTCTTTCGTCCGCCGCTGTCACACAGGCACCGGCGAAGATTTGGGCATCAACATCCGCAAAGCTTGTCGACGCTGCCCGCGACCCGGACTCCCTGCTCCGTCGGAAGGTCTCGGAAACGGCCGCCCGCTACGGCGAGCGAATCCAGTCCGATCCTGAGTTGCGCAAACGAATGGACCGCCGTCTGGAAGCGGCTGTCGTCTTCATCGCTGAGAACTACGCGGGCGAGATTACCTCGATCATTTCCGAGACCGTCGAGCGTTGGGACGCCGATGAGGCTTCCGACAAGATTGAACTGATGGTCGGTCGCGATCTGCAGTTCATTCGCGTTAACGGCACTGTTGTCGGATCACTGGCCGGTTTGGCTATTTACACCCTGTCGACCTTGGTGTTTGGGGCTATTTAGCAGCACAACCCAGCACATCAGACCGTGTGCGTTAGCATGTAAAAAGCAATGCATCCCTGTTAAAGGAGTTGTTCCCCCGGTGCGCCTGTTACCATCTTTGCCCAGTCTTGCGGATTCGCCGCTGATGGCAATTTCCGTCTATGTGGACGTCCTGTTTCAGTTCGCCATTCCGTTTGTCATCGGCATCTTGGCGCTAATCGGTGCGGTGCTTGTCATCACCACCCGCGCGGATGCCTTTGACGCTGCAGACCGCAAGAGCCGCAACGTCTGGGCCGGCATGCTGGTCGGTTCGGCTATCTTCCTACTCCTGCCGTGGCTGGGCTGGGCAATGCTGGGCATCCCGCTGATTGCCGGGCTGGTCATCACGGGTATTTACTGGTTGGATGTTCGCCCACAGATCAAGGACATTTTGTCGAACGCACAGGGCGGGTATTAGTCCCGGGCGGGTGCTAGCCCAGGGCGGGTGTTAGCCCGCACAACTGAGAAAGTGTCTGGGTTTATGACAGTTTCTGGGTGAAAAACCCGGTGATTTTGTCATAAACCCAGACACTTTCTTTCTGGGGGAGGGGATAGGGATAGGTCTGGCTCCCCGAAAACCTACTGGAACACCACGGTAACCTACTGGAACACCACGGTGCGGTTGCCGTAGACCTGCACACGATCCTCCAGGTGCCAGCGCAAACCGCGGGCGAGGACCTGCTTCTCCGCATCGCGACCCTCACGCTGCATGTCCGCAGCGGTGTACTTGTGGGAGACACGCATGACGTCCTGCTCAATAATCGGGCCGTCGTCGAGGTCCTCAGTGGCGTAGTGGCAGGTGGCACCGATAAGCTTCACACCACGTCGATAAGCCTGCAGGTACGGGCGCGCGCCCATGAACGACGGCAGGAAGCTGTGGTGGATATTGATTGCGCGGCCTTCCCACTTTTCGCACAGATCCGGCGGCAGAATCTGCATGAAACGTGCGAGCACGATGGCATCCGGGTTTTCGGCGTCGACAATCTCGGCGACCTCATCGAATGCCTTACGCTTGCCGACGGCATCCTTGGGGAAGGGCACGTGGTGGAAGGGAATGTCATACGCTGCGACCAGTGGCTCCAGATCGCGGTGGTTACCAATTACTGCAGCGATTTCCATCGGATAGTCGGACTGTGCGACGCGGCCGAGCAGATCCTGCAGGCAGTGGCCTTCCTTGGTCACCAGGATGACAGCGCGCTTCGGGACAGCGTTGTCGGTGACCTTCCAGCGGACCTCAGGGCCCCAATCACCGACGAGCTCAGCGAACTTCTCGCGCAGCTCTTCTACCGTCAGGTCGAGCGCGTCGGCGCGGACCGCCTGGCGAGTAAAAAACCATCCGGTCTCCGGGTCGGAGAAGAAGTCCGCCTCGGTAATCCACGCACCAATGTCGGACAGGAAGGTCGACAGGGTGGAAACGATACCGGTACGGTCTGGACAGCCGAGCGAGAAGATGTACTGGCGCTCGGTGGGAGTACCGCTATTTGCGGTGATGAGAGAGCGAGTCATTCTCGGTATCTTACCTGCTAGCTAAAGGTAAGTTCGCTCACGGTCGACAAAGGCAGATTTGCGCCCGTCAGCGTCAACGCCAGGCCCTCCCCTGTGACGTGTGCTTCCTCCACCTGCATACCGTGGCCGATGTCGTAGCTCAACAGCGTACCGCTCGCTTCTCCCAGCCAGCCGGCCAGGCCATCGAGGTTTAAGCCGAGGATTGAGCCGCCCTCCAAGTTGATTTCGATATGACCGCCGTTGGCAATCGGGCGGAACTTGGAGGTCGCAAATCCGGAGGCGAATTCAATGTTGAACAGGCCTTCGTCCGGCAACGGCGTGATTGTGGAAGCGCGTACACCGCTTTCCCGGTTAATTAGCGCCTGCAGCAGTTGAGGTGGGATTGTGACGTCTACTCGCAGCGACTCTGCCGTCGGATCCGCACGATTGCTCAGATCCACGTTTTCCAGGTGCACTTCCGCTGCCGGGTCACCGTTGATCTCCGGTGCGCCACCCAGCGCCTCCGGGTTCTTGACCTCCAGTGTGTTCGGAGTGGACAGATCCATCGAGGGCACTGACTTGGTGGCCAAGGCGAGCAGCATCGGGCGGGTGCCGAAAGAAACCTTGGGGTCCTCAGTGACCGTTGCACCACGCTCTTCGGCGGAGGTGCGGTAGCCGTCGGAAATCTCCTTGCTCACGAACATCCGGACGCCGATTTCGCCGGCAATCGCAATGAGCGCCACCACGATGATGACACCGAGGACGGTGGGCAGGACTTTGACGCTCGACGAGCGTTTAGCAGAACTCATGGTTCCCAGTCTTGCTTAACGACGGCTCCGTCGCTACCACCTTTCTTCGCCCGGGTGTCCGCCCCCGGTGCCGCCTCGGTGTGCCCCGCTGCGCAACCTACTTAGCGACGTAGTCCGCCAGTACCGAGGTCTCAGCGTTGAGGACGCGCTCCAGGTACGGAGCGGCCTTCTCCTCGAGCTTGCCACCGAGCAGCGGCACGTTGATGGCGAACTCGGAGTTGGTGGTCAGCACTGCACCTTCACCCTGGGCGATGAGCTTCTGGGACGCACTGAAGGACGCCGGTACGCCCGAAGCTTCTGTGGTCACGGTGGAGGTCGCGCCGTCGTCGTTAAGCGGGCTGATGACGAACGTGCGCGTCATGCCGACCCCGGACTTAACGAACTTCTGCGCCTGCGCCGGAATCTTGTCAGCAGAGACGGTCTGGCGAATCACGACGGTGGTGCCAGCGTCGGTGGTCTCGAACTTTTCCACCTTGCCGTCAGCTGCCGAGAAACGGTTCGCGACCTTCTCCCAGAAACCGGCGTCGGTGAGGGCCTCGTAAACCTTCTCAATCGGCTGGTCGAAGTTGACGGTGTGCGTGTTAGTCGTAGTCATGCGCTTGATGATACGTAATTTGCACTACGCTAGGGGCGTGGAAAATCTCGACCAATCGCCGAACCCAATTCACCTGACCTCCGACATGGAAGAAGCCATCGATGGGCTTGCGGGGCTAGAGGGGGTGGAGCTCAGCACGCATACCGCTTTCTCGGATCTGACGACGCTCCGCCTCGGCGGGGTGCCGCGTGCCGTCGTCCGGTGTAGCACGACGGACGCTGTGGTCGATGTTGTACGCGCGCTTGACGACGCTAACGTACCCCTCCTCATCGTGGGAGGCGGATCCAACCTGGTGGTGGCCGATGACCTCGAGCCGCTGGTGGCTGTGGTGATCGAGGCCGACAACGTGACCATGAGCACTCGCGGACACGGACTGGAGTCCGTGTCGGCAGTCGTGGAGGCCGAGGCCGGTGCGGTCTGGGACGAGGTCGTGGCGATGAGTGTCGACGCAGGTTTTGGCGGCCTTGAATGCCTATCGGGTATTCCGGGATCGGCCGGAGCCACTCCGGTGCAAAACGTTGGCGCCTACGGTGCTGAGGTGTCGCAGGTCCTGGACTCGGTGCAGCTTTACGATCGCGCAACCGGCTCGGTCGAGTGGGGGGAACCGGAGTCTCTCGACCTTTCCTACCGCTACTCGAACCTGAAGTTCACCGCACGGGCAGTGGTGCTGGCCGTGCGGTTCGAGCTCAGTGTGGATGGCATGTCCGCGCCACTTCGCTATGGCGAACTGGCGCGGCGCCTGGGCGTCGACGAGGCCGAGGCTGCGGCTGGCGAGATTCGCAGGCCGGCGGAGCTGGTGCGCGAAAAGGTGCTTGAGCTGCGCCGGGGCAAGGGCATGGTGCTCGAAGATGCTGACCGCGATACCTGGTCGGCGGGTTCTTTCTTTACCAACCCGATTATTCCGGAGAACTCGGTGGAGGCCGTGCGTGCAAAGGTTGCCGCGCTGCGTGGGGCCGATGAGGCCGCGAATATGCCCGCATTCCCCGCTGGCCCCGGCCACGAGGGGGCCGTGAAGCTCTCGGCGGCGTGGCTTATCGAGCGCGCCGGGTTCCCCAAGGGCTACCCCGGTGACGGTGCGCCCGCGCGACTGTCGACTAAGCACACTCTTGCCCTGACCAACCGCGGGGAGTCCGGCGACGGTACGCCTACGACCGCCGCCGACTTGGTGGCTTTGGCGCGCGATGTGCGCGCTGGCGTGGAAAAGGCCTTCGGCGTGACCCTGGTGCCCGAGCCGGTGTGGGTCGGCGTGAGCATCGATTAGGCCCGCGGCGGGTGGCTGATGGCCAGTGGGGGCGGACTGGAGAGGCTGGCGGGACTGATGGGGCTGGCGGGGCCGCTGGGGCTGATAGAACCGCCGGGTAGTCCTCAGTTTGCGCTCCCGGGCTTTCTCCCAATGGTGAGATAAAGAAAGTGACTAGGTTTATGACATGTGAATATTATTCACCCTCAGTTTTTTGTCATAAACCTAGTCACTAAGTCCGGGGGGGGGGGGAGCCGGGGTCCGCCTTAAAGGGATAGGAGCCCGCTCTACTCAGGCCCCTATCCCAACTACAAAACCACCCTGAACTAATGGGACTTGCGGTGGGAAAGCGAATCGACGCTCTGGCCCTTCTGCTCCAGCTGTGTGAGCAGCACGTCGCGGACATCGCGGCGGCGGACCTTGCCCATCTGGTCGCGAGGAAGTTCCTCCAGGTGGAAGAATGCGCGCGGCACCTTGTACCGGGTCAGGTTGTCGTAGCAGTGGTCGCGGTAGGCGTCGGAATCCAGTCGGGCGTAGTCAGCAAGGGTGATCGCGGCCACGACCATCTCGGAGCCGTCACTCTTCGGCAGGCCGACGACCGTGGCATCGGTGATGTCCGGGTGAGAGAGCAGTACTTCCTCGACCTCGGCCGGGTAGACATTGAAGCCACCGGTGATGATGACCTCCTTGATGCGGGCAACCAGCTTGATGAAGCCGTCCGACTCCATGACTCCGACATCGCCGGTGCGGTACCAACGGTCGCCAGCGGGAAGCTCAGCAGGCCCATCGGTGAAGGACTTCTCCGTTGCCTCCGGGAGGTTGAGATAACCGGCGAAAACCTGTGGGCCTCGGACGATGACCTCGCCCTCCTCGCCGTCAGCGCGGAGTTTGGTGGGATTTTCGGGGTCAACGATGGCAACCTCGGTGTCGGGGAATGGCAGGCCAACGTAGCCCGGGCGGCGGTTGCCGTCCATCGGGTTGCCGACGATAATCGGTGACGTTTCGGTGAGGCCGTAGCCTTCGACAAGGCGCCCGCCAGTGAGTTTCTCCCACTTCTGTACAAGGGAAACCGGCAGGGTAGCGGCGCCACAGAAGGCAAACTTTACCCCGGAGAGATCGACATTATCGCGCTCGGCTGCTTCGACAATCTTCTCGTAGAGAGTCGGCACACCAGGCACCCATGTCGGGCGATTGTTCTTCATCACCTTCATAATCAGCGGAATCTCCGGTGCCGGCACCAGCACCAGTTCAGCGCCAATCAGCATGGACAAGTTGGTGACAATGGTCAGGCCGTAGGCATGGAACATTGGCAGGATGCCGAGGGAGATTTCCCGCTCCTTGCCAAGGCCCGGCACCCAGGCCTTACCCTGCAGAATGTTCGCTACCAACCCCTGGTGACTCAACTGTGCGCCCTTTGGCGAGCCCGTGGTGCCAGAGGTGTACATCATCACTGCAGTGTCATCGGCAGTGATGGATTCATCGGCCTGGAGGTCGTGGCCATCTCCGCCGACGGCGTCGTGAAGCAAAGCGTCAAAACCCATGACCTGCGGTGCGGAGGAGTGCAGCTTAGCGCGGGCGGCGCGGAGCTTCGGCAGCGGGATCGACAGGGCGGTGCGCATGACAAACGGCAGGTCCTGCAGCATATTGACCGCGATGATGGTCTCGAGCGGGGTGTTGTTGCGGAGGTCTTCAAGTACGGGGACGATCTTGTCCCAGCAGATGGCAAAGCGGGCGCCGTGGTCGTTGAATGGGTGGCGCAGTTCGTGGGCGGTGTAGAGGGGGTTGTGCTCTACGGCAACAGCGCCGAGGTGCAGAACTGCCCAGTAGGCGATGACGTGCTGCGGGCAGTTCGGCATGAGCAGTGCCACGCGATCGCCTTTGCGTACGCCAAGTGCGCGCAGGCCGGCGGCAACGCTGCGAACCTTGGCATCCAGCTCCGCATACGAGGTGGAGCGACCGAATAAGGTCAGTGCCTTGCGGCGCGGGTGGTTGCTCAGAGTGTGGCGGTAGACGTCTAGGAGGGTGTCGAAGTTGTAGTCGATGTGGGGTGGGGTCCACTCCGGATACAAGTTCAGCCAGGCCTTGGAAACCGCAGCGTTGGGTGCGGAACCGTGAGCTGGGGCAGAGTCATTTGCAGCGTGTGAGCTGGATGTATCGGCCATGGGGTCCTCCTAAATTTTTGTTTAGCACCTGAATATGTCGTGAGGTGATAATAACCTACGACGTAGTAGGTATCGACCTCTATTGTGCCGTACGTCGCACTGCGATGCCGGAATTCCGATACACGTATTTGAGGTACTCATTTGCGGGGTTGCCCCTGGCGTAGGCACTCTGGGCAGTATGAGCGAAACATTTCCGGCGGCAACGGCGGGCGCAGACGCGGCCACCTCTAACACCCCGGCGTGGCCGAACCGCATCGCGATGATCTCCATGCATACCTCTCCGCTGGAGCAACCGGGCATCGGTGACGCTGGTGGCATGAATGTCTACGTGCTGCGCACCTGCGAGGAGCTGGCGCGACGCGGTGTGAAGGTGGATGTTTTCACCCGCGCCACGCGTTCCAGCGATGGGCCGGTGATTCAGGTCAGTGAGAACTTCCGCGTCATCAACATTGTGGCTGGTCCATATGAGGGGTTAGAGAAGTCAGACCTGGCTACGCAGATGCCGGCCTTTGCCGGTGGGGTCATTGAATTCGCCCGCAAACAGGGGATTGAATACGACCTGATCCATTCGCACTACTGGCTCTCTGGCCAGGTGGGGTGGCTGCTGTCGGATTTGCTTGACATTCCGTTTGTGCACACGGCGCACACGCTGGCGGCAGTGAAGAATCTCCATCTGGCGGAGGGAGATACGCCGGAGCCGGAGTCTCGGCGTATCTGTGAGCAGCAGATTGTGGACAATGCGTGCCGGCTCATCGTCAACACCGATGCCGAGGCTAAGCAGCTCGCGGATCTCCACGATGCCGACCCGTGGCGCATCAATGTTGTGCCGCCCGGGGTGGACGTGGAGCTCTTTTCGCCGGGCAGTGATCGTGCCACCGAGCGGTCCCGTCGTGAGCTGGGCATCCCGTTGCACACTAAGGTCATTTTGTTCGTCGGTAGGCTGCAGCGGCTGAAAGGCCCGCAGGTATTGCTGCGCGGTGTCGGTGAGCTCATGCGTCGCCATCCCGCCACTAATGTTCGAGTGATTATCTGCGGTGGACTGTCCGGTTCTGGGCTGCATGCGCCCGACGAATTCACCAATCTCGCCGCGGAAGAGGGGATTGATCACCTAGTCCGGTTCATGCCCCCGCGCCCGCCGCAGGACCTGGCGAAGCTCTATCAGGCCGCAGATATTGTCGCCGTGCCCAGTTACAACGAAACTTTCGGGTTGGTCGCGATGGAGGCTCAGGCCACCGGCACTCCCGTTGTCGCGGCGAATGTCGGCGGGCTTTCCATCGCTGTCGACGATGGGGTCAGCGGTTTGCTTGTCGACGGTCACGAGTCCGCAGCCTGGGCCGATGCCCTCGGTCGCCTGGTGGAGGACGACGAGCTGCGCATTAAGTTGGCCACCCAGGCGCGCGAGCACTCCTTGGAGTTTTCCTGGCAAAAGACCGTGGATCGGTTGGCCGATGTCTATCATCGAACCGAACTCCAAAAGGAAAATTGTCCCGGCTCTATCCGGGATGCGGGCGGCTCCCGGTAGGTTTCGTTAGCTTCAGTACCGCCAGAGCCGTAGCCACAAAAGCAGGGAGATGATTCACGATGAGCACGGACATCCAAGTACAGCTGAAATCCCTCGGTGAGCAGCTGGAACGCCTCGGTGTCGAGCATGGTCTTGCAGACAATGCCGCCGTGGTGGTCCTGCCTGGTAAGAAGAAGCTCAAGACTGTCGTCGGTCTCATCCCGGCGCCGGACTCCCTGCGTGTTGAAGCCTTCGTCTGTCGCGCGGTCGAAGAAAACCACGAGGCCGTCTACAAGTGGTTGCTGCAGCGCAACCGTCGTCTGTTCGGCATCGGTTACACCATCGACGCCGCCGGCGACATCTACCTGGTCGGTCAACTGCCCGCTGAGCTTTCCGACGATGACCTCGACCGTCTCCTCGGTCAGCTGCTGGAGACGGCCGATGGGGACTTCAACCAGATCCTCGAACGCGGCTTTGCATCGGCAATTAAGCGCGAGTGGGAGTGGCGGGTTGACCGTGGGGAAAACCTGGCCAATTTGGAGCAGTTCCGCCACATGGTTGAGTAGCCGGGGGTAGCAACCCACATAGCGGGGCAACGAACGGCGGGCTTTCCAGTTTTGGGGCACAATTGGGGGTATGAGCAATGGAAAACTGATTCTTGTCCGTCATGGCCAGAGTGAGTGGAACGCATCCAACCAGTTCACGGGCTGGGTCGACGTTGCACTGACCGACAAGGGCCGCGCTGAGGCAGTACGTGCCGGTGAGATGCTCGTAGAGGCAGGCCTGAAGCCGCAGGTTCTCTACACGTCGCTGCTGCGTCGCGCAATTAACACCGCACACATTGCCCTGGATACCGCTGACCTGTTGTGGATTCCGGTTATCCGTGACTGGCGTCTGAACGAGCGCCACTACGGTGCTCTGCAGGGTCTGAACAAGGCAGAGACCAAGGAGAAGTACGGCGAGGACCAGTTCATGTCCTGGCGTCGCTCCTACGACACTCCGCCGCCGGAGCTGTCGGATGACAGCGAGTTCTCGCAGGCTAATGACCCGCGTTACGCCAACCTGGATGAGGTTCCGCGTACGGAGTGCCTCCTGGACGTCGTCAAGCGTTTCATTCCTTACTTTGAAGAGGAAATCCTGCCACGTCTGAAGTCCGGTGAGACTGTCATGGTGGCAGCTCACGGTAACTCCCTGCGTGCACTGGTCAAGCACCTGGACAACATCTCGGACGAGGACATTGCCGCTCTGAACATCCCGACCGGTATCCCGCTGGTTTACGACTTTGATGCTGAGGGCAAGGTTTTGAACCCGGGTGGCACCTACCTGGATCCGGAAGCTGCAGCCGCAGGTGCTGCTGCTGTTGCCGCTCAGGGCAACAAGTAAAAATGTAGGTGTTTGATAGGCCGATAAGGGGCGCAGCCAAGTGGGGCTGTGCTCCTTGGTCTATTTAGAGCTAGCTAGCGCAATGATTTTTCAGCGCGCGCGGACTGTGAAAAGAGCTTAGGGTAAGACCCGTGTCAAAAATCATTATCGCCGCTCTATTAGGTGCTGCGGTTATGGCAGCTGTGCTGATTCTTGGTGGAGTTGTCTCGGGTGCCTATAACGCCGCTCGGCGTCAGAAGAGCGACGAGGAAAGTTCAATAACCACTATGGCGCAGGTCATGCACCTGGCCATTCAGAAGTCTCCGACGGGTGTGGTGGTCGTTGACATCTCGCGTGATTTGATTTTGTCGAACTCCATGGCGCACAAGTTGGGGCTGGTCTATGAGCGCCGCCTCAATGACGTGGGCTGGGAAGCTGCGCTCAAGGTCTTTGACTCGCAGGAGGACCAGGAGCTAACGCTGGTGCTGCCGTCGCGCCGGGCGGGGGCGCCGGACACAATTGTCCGCTGTCAGCTAACTCCGTTGTCGCTGGTGGACGACCGTTTTGTGGTGATTTATGCGGCGGATGTCTCCGAACAGGCCCGTATGGAGGCCGCGCGACGTGACTTTGTGGCCAACGTCTCCCACGAGCTCAAGACTCCGGTGGGGGCCATCAGCCTCTTGGTCGAGGCGCTGAATGAAGCTACCGACGACCCGGTTGCCGTGCGTCACTTCAGTGAGAGCCTGACGCAGGAGTCCAAGCGGATGTCGACCATGATTACGGAACTCATCTCGCTGTCGAAGCTGCAGGGGGCAGAGCCACTGCCGGACATGTCTCCCGTGAAGGTTGAAGAGATTGTCCAAGGAGCTGTGCGTCGTAACCAGATGCTCTCGGAGCAGGCGGGTATTGAAATCACCGTTGACTGTGAGCCGGATTTGGTGGTTGAAGGTGAACGCAGCCTGCTGATCACCGCGGTGTCCAACCTGATTTCAAATGCGATCAACTACTCGCCAGAGGCCACGCCTGTATCTGTGACTGCGGTCAAGGAGGATAACGACACCGTCGCTATCCGCGTCACTGACCGCGGTATCGGCATTTCCCAGGCGAATCAGAAGCGTATCTTCGAGCGCTTCTTCCGTGCGGATAAGGCACGCTCGCGGGCGACAGGCGGTACCGGTCTGGGCTTGGCAATTGTTAAGCACGTTGCAGCGAATCACAAGGGAACCGTGAAGCTGTGGAGTCGGCTGGGCACAGGATCGACCTTCACCATTGAGCTCCCGCTGATGGAAAAGAACGGTTCCGCGTCGAATGATGGCGATGTATCTGCACGTTTGCCAATCGGCCACACCCAGCCTGCGGGTAAAATTGCGGCTAAGAAAAACGCGCAGCGAGGTACGGGCAAAACCCGTGGCAAGGATAAGGATTCCCAGAACAAGGATTCCAAGGAAGGAATGAAGTAATCCGTGACTGAGGTACTTATTGTCGAAGACGAGACGGCTTTGGCGGAGCCGCTTGCGTTTCTGCTGCAGCGCGAAGGATTCGAGGTGCGGATGGCCGCTGACGGCCAGGAAGCACTTGCAGAATTCTCCAAGGCAGAACCGGACATTGTGCTGCTGGACCTCATGCTGCCAGGTATGAGTGGCACCGAGGTCTGCAAAAACATCCGCTTAAAGTCCTCTGTCCCAGTGATTATGGTCACCGCCCGTGACACTGAGATTGACAAGGTCGTCGGCCTCGAAATTGGTGCGGATGACTATGTGACCAAGCCGTATTCCTCCCGGGAGCTTATTGCCCGTATCCGGGCTGTGCTGCGCCGCGGTCGCCACGACGACTCCGACGATGTCGAGGATATCTACGAGGAGGTCTTGCGCGGCGGTCCGGTCGTGCTGGATGTCGAGCGCCACGTGGTCACCGTTGACGGCGATGATGTCGCAATGCCGCTCAAGGAATTCGACCTGCTGGAGTATTTGCTGCGCAACCGTGGTCGTGTGCTCACCCGCGGCCAGCTCATCGACCGCGTCTGGGGCTCCGACTACGTCGGCGACACCAAGACGCTGGACGTACACATCAAGCGCCTGCGCTCCAAGATCGAGCGCAATCCTTCCTCGCCGGAATTCCTGGTCACCGTTCGCGGCTTGGGTTACAAGTTCGAGGACTAGCTCAGCAGACTGCTGCCGACGGTCTCCGCCGGCGGTCTGAGAAACCTCGACTTAAACCTCGTCCGGTGCCAGCCCCTCGGCCGCTGCGCGTGTGGCCGGGTGAATCGCCAGCAGTGGGTAGCCACTCGGCCCGAAAACCTTGGCCGCGCCCGCTGCTTCTCGGGCACGGCAGTGCTCCGCGAGAATTTCGTAGCACTCTTCGCCGATGAGCTCTATTAGCTCGGACTTGTGCGTGCGCCACACCGGCTCGCCACCGGTATGTGTGGCCGGCGCGCCCGTGCAGAACCACTCAAAGTCCTCGCCGCCATCGCCCCAGGCACGACGATCATATTCAGTAATGGTCGTGCGCAGAATCTCCTGGCCGTCTGGGCGTTCCTCCCAGTCCTCCAGTCGGCGCAGCGGCACCTGCCAGCACACATCCGGCTTGACCTTCACGGGGTCAATGTCGTTGGCCATTGCCCACTGGTGGATGGCACAGCCCGCACCATTGCGCCACCCGTCACGGTTGGCAAAAATGCAGGCATTCTTCACGACCTTCGTTTTCAGAGCAGGCTCAGGCTCTCCGTTTTCGTCGTCAAGCTCGTCCCACACTAACCACGGTTCCAACGGTTCGGAGGGGTCGGTTTCGTAGGTTTCGAGCCACTTCAGGGTTTGTTTGGGGCGGTTCTGCCACCACTGAGGCTCTGTGGAGTCGCCTTCCATTCGCTTTACGACGCCAATAACCCTCTCGCGGTCTTCTTCGTCGGTGATAAAGGCGCCATGGCCGCAGCATCCGACATCCGCGTTCGCGGAGTCGATGCCCTGGCAAGCGGAGGTGCCGAAAGCGCATTGATAGGAGCTCATCAACCAGGTTAGGTCGCAGGTGATGATGTGTTCTGGGTCCTCCGGGTGGGCGAACTCGAACCACTCGCGGGGAAAGTCATAGGCGACTTCAGCGGGAGACGGTTGCGGTCCGCGACCGGGGCGGGGGTGGGGTTGATTCACACCAATACACCGTAGACCGTCTAACCTACTAAGAGTGAGATTAGGTGTATTAGATGTAGGTAGTAATACCGTCCACTTGGTGATGGTGGACGCCCGCCGGGGCGGACATCCGACTCCGATGAGCGATTCCAAGTCGACGATGAAGCTGGTCGAGTACCTGGATAAGGACAACAACCTGTCCAAGAAGGGCATTGACAAGCTGACGGGCTACGTCGCTGAATCCAAGGAATTGGTTGAGCAGATGAAGTGCGAAGAGATGATTAGCTTCGCCACTTCAGCTGTTCGCGATGCCACGAATGCGGACGAGGTTCTCGCCCACGTTGAGAAAGAAACTGGCATTAAGCTGCAGATTCTCTCCGGTGAGGATGAGGCTCGTCTGACCTTTTTGGCAGTACGGCGCTGGTACGGCTGGTCTGCTGGTCGTCTAATCAACCTGGATATCGGTGGCGGTTCTCTTGAGCTGACGTCGGGTACTGATGAAGATCCGGAGGCGGCGTACTCGCTGCTGCTCGGTGCGGGACGGTTGACCCACGAGTGGTTCGAGACCGATCCGCCGGAGCGCAAGAAGATTGACCTGCTGCGCGATTACATTGATGCTGAGCTCGCTGAGCCAGCTCGTCATCTGCGTACGCTTGGTGAGCCGGACTTGGCTGTCGCCACCTCGAAGACTTTCCGCACTCTCGCCCGCCTGACCGGTGCGGCGCCTTCCGCCGCTGGTCCCCGGGTTAAGCGCACTCTGACTGCCGCTGGTTTGCGCCAGTTGATTGCGTTTATTTCCCGCATGACGGCGGCTGACCGTGCTGAACTTGAGGGTGTTAGTGCGAATCGTTCTCACCAAATTGTCGCAGGTGCTCTCGTTGCAGAGGCTAGTATGCGAGCATTGGGATTAGAGAAGGTCGAGATTTGTCCTTGGGCGCTGCGCGAGGGCATCATCTTCCGACGACTGGACAGTGACCTATACGGAAAGGGTTGAGATGAGCGAGGAAAAGCTCACCGTTGCCGAACTGCTGGCGCGGCGGCAGAAGGAAGGAGCCCCCTCTGAACCACCGCGGCGCCGCCGTCGACGCAGCCTTGAAGAAGGCGGTGTGTCCGTTCAGGAACTCACCGGCTCAATCCCTCGTGTAAAGGCCGACGAACCGCGACGTGGTGCCCACGCTCTTTCCAACGCAGACGACGATCAGACGACTACGAGTGATTTGCTTGCCGACGAAGCTGCGGCCAACGCCGCCGAAGAAGCGCAGGCAACCGAACCGGAGGTAGAAGCTCCAGAGCACTCGGAGGCTGTCGCTGAGCCAGTGGTAGTTGCTGAAGGGGCGGGTTCTTCGGAGCATGAGGTTCAAGCTGAGGCCGAGGCTGAAGCTGACGAGGTTGCCGAAGTTGCTGAAGAACCGGCTGCACCGGTTGCACCGGCAGCTCCGCAGCAGGAGCAAGCCGCGCAGAGCACACCAACTGCGCAGCCAGCAGCCCCTGCGGTGCCATTGGCAATTCCGATGGAACCCCGTCCGGTCATGGTCAACTCCGAACGTTCGGAGATTACCTACACCTTCACCGAACTGCGTGACATGGCAGACGAGTCGCAGCAGATTGGGGAACCGGGGCCAGTCGCTCGTGCAGTACTCACCGGTTCCAACGCTTACGACGACCGTCCGACCGCCTCCATTCCGGTTGTCCAGGACAAGGTCGACGAAGCGTCTGAGGCATCCGTTGAAACGGATGGCGTCGACGGTGAACAGCTTGCTGAGGCTGAAGCCGCTCAGGAAACCGCTACTTTCGAGGCTGTCGACGCTGACGCCGATACCGGTGCCGCTTCCAAGGCGGCAGTGGCAGCCGCTGTCGCTCCTGAAGTTGCACAGGCAGAAGACGCACAGGCCGATATCGAGCAGGCCGAGGACGCCCCCGCTGAGGCTGCGCAGGTCGAGACCACACCGACCCAGGCCGCAGCTGACGAGAAGCAGGCGGAGCCCCGGGACGTCGTTAAGCGTGAAGAATCCAAGAGCTCCAAGGGCAAGGCCGTCGCGCGCGATGGCTACGCCGAGGACAATTCCCTCTCGGTGCCGTTGCTGCTAATCCAGGTCTTCGTGGGTCTGATTGCTGGTGCATTGGTGTTCCTGGGCTTCACCATGGCCTGGTCGTCGCTGCCAAAGATTGTGGTTGTCATCATGGCTCTCGTGGTCGCTGGTGGCTTCGCGGGAATGGCGAACTACCTGCGCCGTGAGAAGGACAAACTGACACCGATTCTCGCAGGACTTGTCGGTTTGGCGCTGACATTTGGCCCCTGGATTCTCTTCCAGTTGTAGTGGGGTCAACAGAATAATCATCACCTGATGCAGGGGTCGGAAGCGTAGTTTTCCGGTCCCTGCATTCGCATGTGTGGGCCAGTTTTGGCACACTTAGCGTCCATGACAAGAATTGCTGTAATTGGTGGCGGAAAGATAGGTAGCGCACTCGTCGGTGGTCTCATCGACGGTGGTGTCTCGCCCTCCTCGATTTATGTGGTGGGGCGCACCAAGGAGAGCCTGGCCGGTCTGAAGGAGACCTACGGCATTGTCGATACCGACGACCCAGTAGGGGCCGTCGACGGTGCCGACGTGGTGTTCTTGTGCGTAAAACCGTACTTGATTATCGACATGCTCGAGCAGATTGCCGACGTGCTCGATGACTCTGAGGTCGACACCATTGTGGTGTCGATGGCGGCTGGCATCACGCTGGACAAGATGGAAAGCGTCTGTGCTGTCGGTACTCCGGTGATCCGCGTCATGCCGAATACCCCGATGCTGGTGGGCAAGGGTGTCTGTGCAGTCGCGCCGGGCCGCTTTGTCACGGAGAGCCAGACCGACGAGGTTGTCGAACTGTTGGAGAAGGTCGGCAGCGTTGAGGTTGTCGATGAGTCGCTGATGTCTGCAGTTACTGCAGTCTCGGGCTCCGGTCCGGCTTACTTCTTCCAGTTCGTCGAGGCGATGACCGATGCGGGTGTGAATCTGGGCCTCAAGCGTGATCAGGCTAAGCGTCTGGCGTCGGCTACGGCTGCTGGTGCAGCCGAGATGATGATGCAGGAAGGTGCGGACCCGACTGCGCTGCGTGCCGATGTCACTTCGCCGGGCGGTACAACCGCTGCGGCCACCCGAGTTTTCGAGGAAGAAGGCATTCGCCGCGCGGTGCATCGTGCGCTGCAGGCTTGCTATGACAAGGCCAACGAGATGGGTAAATAAGCATTTCGCCGAGTAGAGGCGGGTGTACAAGTAACCCCAATATTTGGGGCATTGGAAATGGTCAGCGGCAGTAGCTAATCCGATACGCAGGGACGATGGGTTAGTCACAACTGTCACACCATTCGCCAATGCCCCTATTTTTTATCAAAAATCGCACCGGCACCTTGCCTACCGGTAGGATATGAAAAGCACGTGCGTGTCACGATTTTCTGCAGGAGGGGAAGCCTGCAGCGCGTCGCGTGCGCTGAAGGGAATATTTACTAATGCAGAATGCAGATAAAGGCACCTTTCTGACCGTTGCGGAAGTTGCTGACATCATGCGCGTATCCAAGATGACCGTCTACCGCCTGGTTCACGCTGGCGAGCTGCCGGCAGTGCGCGTTGGCCGTTCTTTCCGCGTCCATGAGTCCGCAGTCAAGGAATACCTGGACTCCTCCTTCTACAACGCGGGTTAATTTTTTCTGCCTTTAAGCGGGGCTGTTTGACCTGAACGCATATGTCCCCGCTATGATTAATCCGATTAGTACATGGTGCTGTGCTGCGCCCCTGTTTCCTATCGTCTTCAAGTCATGAAGTATCTAGCTGTGAAGGCGGAAGGAAAAAGGGCGTGACATCTCGGCGGTTGTAAGGCCGCATTGAGTACGCCGCCATTGTGCAAGAAAAGAAATTTCCGTCAACGAATAGCGAGGTCGAGCCGATGGGTTCCGTCATTAAGAAGCGTCGCAAGCGCATGTCGAAGAAGAAGCACCGCAAGATGCTTCGCCGTACCCGCGTGCAGCGTCGTAAGCTCGGCAAGTAAGCCAGCATTCCTGCCGTTATCGCAGGAGCGCGCGTGCTGCGTCGCGTACACGTTTTAAAAGCAGAACCCGCCCGGTCTCGTTGAGATAGGGCGGGTTTTGTCGTTGGGGGCTAATCACGGGCTGCCGATTACGGGCTGCAAATGTGAAACTGTAGGAGTTTATGACACTTTCATGCCATTTTTCGAGCCATTTTTGTCATAAACGCAGTCACTAACTCTCGAGTGCGCCTAGCAGCGTTTAACTTTCCTTATTCGCGTCCCACAGTCGCTTGCCGACGAGTCCCGCGCCCCCGACAGCTCCTGCCAGCAGTGCTCCGATCGAGAGCCACCGCATCGTGGCGAAGGTTGCGGAGCGGAAGTGACGGTAGTCGTAGACAGTCCACCGCATCTTCTGGGCGTAATTCCGCAATTTGCGGTCCGGGTTGATGGCTACGGCGGTGCCTACCATGGACAGCATGGGAATGTCGTTGGCGGAATCTGAGTATGCCGTGCAGCGAGACATGTCCAACCCGGAAGAGGCTGCCAGAGCTGCCACCGCGTGCTTCTTACCCGGGCCGTGGAGAATATCGCCTACCAGGCGGCCAGTGAACTTGCCATCTTTGACCTCGGCGACCGTGCCAAGGGCGCCGGTCAGTCCGATGTGCTTAGCGATAACCTGGGCCAGCTGCACCGGGGTGGCGGTGACCAGCCAGACCTCTTGGCCAGCCTGGATATGTAGTTCCGCCAGATCGCGGGTGCCCTGGTAAACGCGGTCGCTGATCTTTTCTTCAAAGATTTCTTCGCCGAGTTTGACCATTTCATTCACATCGTGGCCGGCGAAAAACTCCAATGCCTGTTCACGGGCCTTAGCTACGTCGGCAGCGTTTTCCGCGCCTGAGATTCGGAATTTCAGCTGCTTCCAAATCATGCCGGCCAAATCACGCTTCTTGATGAAGCCGCGCTCGACCAAACCCATGGCAAAGAGGAAGATTGATGCGCCTTGGACAAGCGTGTTGTCCACATCGAAGAAAGCGGCTGCGCCCTGATCGCGTTCGACACCTGGAATGGGCTGCGAGAGCACACGGGCACCGCCAGCGGCATCTTCGGCACCAGCTACACTGCGAAATCCCGTAGCCAGTTCTTCGCCGCCGACGTCGTAGACTTCGCCGAGAGCTTCCAGTGCATTGGCAGCCGCTGCAGCACCAGCTTCCTCCTGTGCTTCGTCATTGAGCGGAGCGAGAACTACCTGCTCGAGGAAGTTGCGGACGTTACCCTGCGAGGACGCAAGGTCACCCAGCATGTCGATGGGGAAGGGGGAGCGGTTGTCGGCACTGAACTCACTCACGGCACGAAAATCTCTTTCCACGGTGTATGCAACCGACATCCGTTATCGGAAGCTCTTGTTGAATAGTATCCGGTCTTTAGGCAAAGCTGCGCGCTGAGATTCAAGGAGCGGATGGGGCAAGGATAAGAAGAGTCACTTTTGCAGGGGAAGTGTGGGGAGGGGGACGTCGTAAAGCGAAACAGTCGACCTTTAGACTGGCCGTTATGGTGACTGTGACGGTGATGAGTAGGAAGACGTGCGGTTCGTGCGCCCGAGTGATTGCGCAGATTGAGCCGCTAGTTCGGGACCAAAATGCGCAGTTCCAGGTGGAAGACGTCGATACCGATCCGAACTTGGCCATGGAATTTGGCGATCGCGTGCCGGTGATTTTGGTCAATGATGAGGAAATCGCTTGCTGGGAAATCGATGATGATGAACTCCTGGAAGCGATAGCGGAGGCCGAATAAGTTCGGGAGACAACTCTGCCGAACTGCTAGGAGCTGCGGAGACATGGCAGAATGTGGAGTAGCGGCAAAGAAGTAGGGGAGTGCTGCGAACATCGAGGTAGAGACTAAGTAAAGTATGCCTTTGTTGTGACGAGATGGCAGAGTTGTCTAGCGTTAACAGTCATAGCTGTGTGAAAAAGCCCGTAGCGGGGCCTGTGAAGGAGCAATAGAGCGGTGATTGAGCGGTGAGTGTGCTTCTCGTCGGAATGTCGTACCGGTCTGCACCGGTGACCCTTCTTGAAAAGGTCTCCGTCGGTGAAACTGAGCGAGAGGCCATTTTGGCTCGGCTGGTCGCGGATGAAGCGATCAGCGAAGCGATGCTGTTGTCGACCTGTAACCGCGTTGAGTACTACGTGGTGGCCAACGGCTTCCACTCTGGCCTATCGGCCGTGGTCCGTGAAATTGTCGGTCGTACTGGGCTCGAACTCGATGAACTGACACCGCACCTCTATGTGCGGTACGCACAGGCCGCAGCGGAGCATGCCTTCTCGGTGTGTGCTGGTCTTGACTCGATGGTGCTGGGGGAACAGCAGATTATCGGTCAGCTTCGCAATGCTTACCAGGAAGCGGACGAAGCCGGCACCGTCGGTCGCATGCTGCATGACTTGGCGCAGAAGGCGCTGCACACAGGCAAGCGAGTCCACAGCGAAACACTGATTGATAATGCGGGCGCATCGATGGTCTCCGTGGCCATCGACGAGGCGATTGCTGCGCTGCATCCTGGGTTCAACTCTGGTGTTGACGTCGCTGAGGGTACCGATATTCTGGCCGGACGTTCGGCCCTTATCCTCGGCGCCGGTGCGATGAGTTCGCTGGCCGCCAGTTACCTGGGGCGCTGCGGCATTGATCGTCTGATTATTGCCAACCGCACCGTTGACCGGGCGCAGAACCTGGCTAACCACTCGATCGAAGCGGGCATCCCCGCTACTGCTATTGCGTTGCATGATTTCGCTGATGTCCTCGATGATGTGGACATTCTCGTCAGTGCCACCGGAGCCATGACTCCAGTGGTCTCAGCTGCAGATGTTGTCGACCACGGCCCGCTCGCCATCGTCGATTTGTCTATGCCTCGCGACGTCGCGGAGGATGTCTCCGGGCTTGAGGGGATCGCACTCTTCAACATCGAATTGCTGCAGATGACTCGCACGGAGGTTCCGGGTCGTGATGATGAGGCTGCAGCGCGCGACATTGTGGCCGAAGAGTTGGAGTCCTACCTCACGGCGCAGCGCGCAAGCGAGGTAGCACCGACTGTTCGCGCTCTGCGTGAGCGCGCGGCGGATGTGGCGGCGGCTGAGCTCGCTCGCCTGGAGGCGAAGACACCGGGGCTTACTCAAAAGGAACGTCGCGAAGTCGAGTCCACGGTTCGCCGCGTCGTCGATAAGCTCTTGCATGTGCCAACGGTGCAGGTCAAGAAGCTTTCTAGTCAGCAGGGTGGTGGCAACTACGCGCTTGCGCTGCAGAAGCTCTTCGACCTGCCCCTATCTACCCCCTCTGGCCTGTATGCTGACACCGATATCCCCGCAGATCTCATGGTAGAGGGCCGAATTGGGCGGATGCAGGGATTTGAGCAGTATGGTCTTGACAGTAGTGCCATCATTGAAGGCGTTGCTGAAACCACCAAAAATTAACACCCGGAGGGAAACATGCCTGACCCAGCGACTATTCGTATCGGTACCAGGGGCTCGGAACTGGCCACGACACAGGCCGGTCACGTCCGTGATGCACTGATTGAGCTGGGACAGCCTGCAGAGCTGGTGATTGTAAAGACCGCCGGTGACCATAACCGCCACGACCCGGTGGAAAAGATTGGCATCGGTGTCTTCACCCAGGCGCTGCGTCATGCACTCCGCGAGGGGGTGTGCGACATTATCGTGCACTCGTTTAAGGACCTGCCGACCCTGCCGGAAGACGACATGATGGTCGCAGCCGTGCCGGAGCGCGTCGATCCGCGAGAAGCGCTGATTTCCCGCGATGCCACGCCGCTGATGGACCTGCCTGAGGGGGCTCGTGTGGGTACCTCCGCGCCGCGTCGTGTCTCTCAGTTGCGTGCGCTGCGCTCCGACCTGGAACTTGTACCACTGCGTGGAAACATCGAAACCCGCATGGGGCGCGTCTCTGAGGACTTGGACGCTGTCATTCTGGCTCGCGCCGGACTGGAGCGCACGGGTCGCCTCGGAGAGATTGCGGAATCCCTGGACGTGGACGTCCTCATGCCGGCCCCGGCTCAGGGCGCCCTGGCGCTGGAGTGCCGCACTGCTGACCGCGAAATTGTGGATATTCTGCGCAAGATTGACCACCCGGTGTCCCATGCCCGCGCTGTCGCTGAGCGCGCGGTACTCAATGAGCTGGAAGCGGGCTGCACCGCTCCGGTCGCGGCCTACTCAACCGTGAGCGACAGTGGTGAACTCACCCTGCAGGCGGGGGTGTTCGCACTCGACGGTTCGCGTCAGTTGCTCGAGACCGCTACCGCAAACGTGGATAAGGCCGATGAGCTTGGCCGGAAGGTTGCGGCGGCCCTGCTCGAACGGGGTGCTCATGAGGTAATGGGCGATACCCTGCGGGAATCTCAAAAGTAGCCGGTTAGTTAATTTGGCTCAAACCCTTTATGCTAATAGGCCTGTATGCATGCCGTTGGGATAAGGGTTTCCTTCGTGTGCTCGCATGTGAGATTCAGGTGTCCACCTGCCACTCACATGCGTTGGCGCATGTCCGCTTTCTTCCTTAGAGACTCATCGGCACGAAAAGTGAACAACCAATAGAAAAGAAATCACTCCGCAACGATGAACACCTCCCTCCCCTCAGCAACGGGACGCATCCTGTTCGTCGGCGCTGGTCCTGGAAATCCCGACCTGCTGACGCTTCGCGCCCGTGAGATTCTCGCAGACACCGCTATCGCCTACGTCGACGCCGATGTCATGCCGGGGGTTCGAGAGCTCGTCGCAACCGATGTGCCTGTTCCTCCCGAGCTGCTGAAGGAAGCCGAGGAAGAGTACGAGCGCATGTGCGCCGCAGCCAAGGCCAAGGGATCTCGTCGTAAGCCGCCGCGTCCGGCACCACCGACCGCCGCAGATTTGCGCACGCCTATCGACGATCCCAAGAAGATGGCCAACCTGCTCGTCGAAGAAGCTGCTAAAGGCAGTGACGTGGTGCGTTTGGTGGCAGGCAATCCGCTGACCAACGATTCGCTGCTGGCCGAAATCAACGAGGTCTCGCACGCCGATGTTGAGTTCCAGATTGTCCCTGGCATGTCCGTGCCCTCCACCGTTCCGGCATTTGCCGGTATCGCGTTGGGCTCGACGTACACGGAGACCGATCTCGGTCGCGCCGATGTGGACTGGGACGAGCTGGCCCAGGCACCGCAGCCGCTGGTACTGCAGGCCGTGCAGGACGACCTGTCCGCCATTGCCTCTGAGCTCGGTGAACGCGGCCTGCCGTCGTCGTTGCCAGTGTCGGTGACTGTCAACGGTACGACTCGTCTGCAGCGCACCTACGACGTCACGCTGGGCACCTTGGCGCAGCTCTCGGGTGACCTGACCGGTCCGCTGGTGGTCACGCTTGGCAAGGGTGTGGACAATCGTTCGAAGTACTCATGGTGGGAAAACCGCGCTCTCTACGGATGGAAGGTGCTGGTCCCACGCGCCAAGGCACAGGCAGGGCCGATGAGTGCCCGTCTCGTTGCGCACGGCGCCATCCCGATTGAGGTCCCGACCATCTCAATCGAGCCACCGCGCAGCCCGGCGCAGATGGAACGCGCCATCAAGGGGCTTGTCGACGGCCGTTACCAGTGGGTTGTCTTCACTTCCGTCAACGCCGTCACCGCAGTGTGGGAGAAGTTCCAGGAATTCGGCTTGGACGCGCGCTCCTTCGCCGGGGTCCGCATCGCAGCAGTCGGCCATCGCACCGCCGCTGCCATCCGCGATCTCGGCATCACTCCGGAGCTGCTTCCGGATGACACTCGTCAAAATGCCGCGGGCATTGTCGACGTGTTCCCGGAGTACATCGAGGATCTCGATCCGGTCAACCGCGTATTGCTGCCGCGCGCCGATATCGGCACCGACGTGCTTGTCGACGGTCTGATTGACCTGGGCTGGGAAGTTGATGATGTGGTCGCTTACCGTACCGTGCGGGCAGCGCCACCGAGTGCGGATATCCGCGACATGATTAAGTCCGGTGGCTTCGACGCAGTGTGCTTCACCTCGGGGTCGACGGTGAAGAACCTGGTCGGCATCGCGGGTAAGCCGCATGCTCGCACCATCATTGCCTGCATCGGGCCGATGGCCGCAGCCACGGCTCGCGAGTACGGCCTGCGGGTAGATGTCGTGCCGGAGCGCGCAAGCATCCCGGAGCTGGTGGATGCGCTGGCAGAGCATGTTGCGCAACTGCGGGCGGCAGGGCAGCTGCCACCACCGCGCAAGAAGCGTCGTCGTTCGCGTAAAACCAAGGACTGAGCAGGGGCGTACCGGAGCGAGTTCGCGTTTTGATTAAGGTTGTCTTTATGACTACATCTGGAGCTTCTGAATCATCCCGCGAAATCGATCTCGAACAGTTTGGATTTCCTCTCCCGATTCGTCGCCCACGCAGGCTGCGCACCAACCCGGTGATGCGTGCGATGACGGCGGAGACGACACTGACTCCGAAAAATCTCATCCTGCCCATGTTTGTTGCAGATGGGATTGATGAGCCGAAGCCAATCAGCTCCCTGCCCGGGGTAGTGCAGCATACCGAGGACTCCCTGGTAGAAGCTGTGCGCGAGGCTGTTGAGGCAGGTATCTCGGCAGTTGACCTCTTCGGTGTCCCGCTGGATGCGGACAAGGACGGCGAGGGCTCTGAGTCCTGGAATCCGGAGGGCGTACTCAACCGTGCCCTGCGTCGTCTCCGCGACGAGTTCGGGAATGACATTTTGATTATGGCCGACACCTGCCTGGATGAGTTCACTGACCACGGCCACTGTGGTGTGCTGGGCAAGGACCGCTTCGGCAACACGGTCGTTGAGAATGACCGCACGCTGATTAACTACATCAAGATGGCCGTTGCGCAGGCCGACGCCGGTGCCCATATCGTGTCCCCTTCGGGCATGATGGACGGCCAGATTGCCGCAATTCGCGAGGGCTTGGATGCCGCTGGCCATGAGGATGTCTCCATCATGGCGTACTCGGCAAAGTACGCCTCCGCCTTCTACGGTCCATTCCGTGAAGCTGTGGGCAGCTCGCTGCAGGGTGATCGCCGTACCTACCAGCAGGATCCTGCAAACCGTCGTGAGTCCCTGCTTGAAGTGCAGCTCGACGTTGACGAAGGTGCGGACATGGTGATGGTCAAGCCGGCCATGAGCTACCTGGACATTCTGCGCGAGGTCGCGGATATGTCGCCGGTGCCGGTTGCCGCCTACCAGGTCTCTGGTGAGTACGCGATGATTCACGCCGCTGCCGCCAACGGGTGGATTGACCTGGATGCTGCGATGATGGAGGCAGTACTGAGCATTCGCCGTGCCGGTGCGGAGCAGATTTTGACCTACGCAGCGGTGGACTTGGCGAAGAAGCTGCGCGCCCAGTTCTAATTCGCTCGGGTGAACGTGCAGTAGCAAATATCGAGAAGTGGACGGATGACTAAAGAAGAGAAGAAGCCCGCAATTCCTGAGCAGGTCGAGGGAGCTAGGCAGGCGTGGCGGGTTACGGCCGTGTTGCAGCTGCTCGTCGCTGCGGTAGCTACGGTGACCTACTGGCTGCATCCGGAAATGCTGATGAGCCCCTCAACCGCTAAGGAGAATTTCCCGGGTTTCAGCGAGGGCCAGATTGATGCTGCCATGAAGGCGACTATCGTTATCGCGTTCTTTTTCGCAGTGGGGCTTTGCATCGCGTTCTTCGCCATCATCGAGCGAATGCGCAAGGGGAGCGAAGGTGCTCGCACCGTGCTGGTTATCGGCTCGCTTTACCTGGCACTGTCGGCGCTGATGTCCTTCTTCTCTTCTACGGCTTCAGAATCGGGAGTGCCGGCATCCCTCGTTCTTATCAGCGGAATTGTGCGAATCGCCTCGGCCACTGCCGCGGTAGCGGGCCTAGTGCTCGCCGCTTCGAAGGAATCCAAGGACTACTTCGATCATCAGCGCCCGTCGAAACCGTGGACGCCGTCCGCTCCGGAATCGCATCTGCCGAGAGCGTCGAAGCATGGCGCTGATCCAAAGCGGCAACAGCAGCTGGGCCAGTCACAGCCCAAGCAATCGAAGCAGCCTGAGGAGTCCAAGCGATGATGTCCCTGCCGAGTCGGCCCTGGCAGTGGGTGCTCTTCGTCGCGCTCATCGCCCAGATTGTCCTGAGCTTGATACTGGTCACCGGCGACTACTCGCAGGCTCCCGCCGCCGTTGGCCGCGATATCTACATCGTCGCCGGTGTGACGCTGGTCTGCTCGCTTATTGGTAGCGGCTGCTTGCCGACGGCCACTGAGTTCAAACTCTCCCGGAACTGCCTGCTCATCATGGTGATTATCACGGCTCTCGCCATGTTCTTTGCCATTATGGCTGGAGCGCTGACTGTATGGGTTATCGCGCCCAGCCTGGCGATGGCGTGTGGACTACTGTTGCTCTATCGTGAATTAGCGCTCACGCGCGCCAACCAGCCACAGGATTAGACGGAAAGTTTCAAAGGCCATGAGTGACACCGGTGAGTTTGATTTCTCTCTGGACAATCGCGTTGAACAAGCGATTGTGGATGCCAAGGTCGCTGCTCGTAAGGCATTGCCACGAAGCCGTCAGGACATCGACGAAGAAAGTGCCCATCAGCGGCTTGCACACCGCAGAGGCCAGTCCAACACAGCTTTCGCACTCATCCTGGAAAACTTGGAAAACGCCGAGAGTGCTGAGCGTGCTGAGCATGTTTTGGAATCCTTTCCAGATGTGACGGCCTCTGTGGTCTACAAGCCCGGACGCGCGTGGATTACAGCGCCCGATACCATCGATCCGAATCAGTTCATCGAAGCTCTCCGCGAAATTGGGGTCGAGTCGTACCTCACGCGCAGCACGCTTCGGCGTCGTGCAACTCGGCTGGATGTGTCACAACATCGCCGTCCCGCTGTTCCGGCTGCCGCTCAACAGAATGAGGAGGAGCGCATTCGCCGTCGTGAAGCGGCCCTGCGCCGAAGCGGCGGCGGTGCGGAAGTATTGTTCACGGCGCGTGAACTGGTGACCAAGCAGCGCTTTTGGGGCAGCCTGTTCCTATCGATTCCAGTGCTGGTGACGTCGTTGAACGTCAACTGGCAGTTCCCGGGTTGGCAGTGGATGTGTCTTGTGCTGACCACGATTGTGGTGTGGTGGGGTGGCTGGCCGTTCCACCGTGCAATGGCGGCGTCTCTGCGTCGGCGGATGTCGGCGCTGGATGGGGCGAGCTCCATTGCCATCCTGCTGGCGTGGCTGTGGTCACTGGCGCAGCTTATTTTTGGCCCCGCGGGACAGATTGGCTATACCACTGCGCCCACGTGGTTTGCTTTCAACTACCGGGAAAGCGCCTCGGCAGAGGTGTTTTTCGACGTTGCCTGCGGTCTGACCGTGCTGTTGCTAACAGGTCGCATGTTTACGCGCTACAACAAGGTGCGTACTGGACAGATTTTGCGCAACCTGCGCATTCCAGCTGAGCGAAACGTGACAGTCGTGCGCAAGAGTGCCAAATCCGCGGAGCCGAAACGGGTGGAGGTGACGGTCGCGGAGCTCAATATCGGTGATGACATCGTGGTTCCACCGCACTCGGTGATTCCGGTTGATGGCTCAGTCATCGGTGGTGCGTCCACGATGGATGCGCAGCTACTCGGTATCGGCGTTGAACCACAGAAGGTCAAGGTCAATTCCAAGGTTTGGGCCGGCGCAATCAACCTGGATTCGGAGCTCAAGGTGCGTGTGGAGCGCACTGGTTTCAAGACCCGGGCGTCATCGATAGCACGTTGGCTGCGTCAAGCGGTTCGAGAAGAAACGGTGATGCACCAGACCGCAGTGCACTCGGCATCAGAGCTGGTGCCATGGACGCTGTCGTTGGCGGGCGTGGCTTTTTGCGGTTGGTGGCTGGCGACGGGCACGATGAGCGGTGCCCTCGCGGTGGCGCTGGCTATGCTCTCGGGCATCGCGCCGGTGGCATTGGCAATGTCTACGTCGACCGTGCAGCGCATCGGGATTCTGGCCGGTGCTAGTAACGGAATCTTGATTCGTGGCAATGAGACTTTCCGAAAGCTGGCCGCTGCTGATGTGGTGATTTTTAACCGAGTTGGAACGCTGACCGAGGGTGACACCCACGTGCTCGGTGTCGCCGCTGAGCGCAATGAAAATCCGGATCTGGTTCTGCGTGTGGCGGGCGCTCTCATGATGGAGAGCAACCACCCGGCATCGGCGGCCATCGTACGCGCGTGCCGTGCATCCCGCGACGCCGGTTCCGGCGGTGGCGAGGTGCCGCACTGGATTGAGACCGTACACGTCGCAATTGCGGAAGATGGTGCGTTCGTTGGCCAGGTAGAGATTCCGGTGAAGGACTCCGACGACAAGTTAGAGATGCGCTTTGTTGAGGGGCGTGTTTGGCGTCCGCGTGATCTCACTGCACTCAGCGAGAAAATGGCCGTGGCTGCGCTCAGTGGCGGTACTCCGATGGTGGTGTCGTGGCGTGGCAAGGTCCGTGGTGTCATCACCATTGGTGAGGACATTAAGCCCGATGCGGTCGAGAGCATTGACCAGCTTGAGGATATGGGCGTGGACACCATGATGATCACGCGAGATCCGTATCCAGTAGCCCGTCGTTTTGCTGACCGGCTGAATATCTCACGAGTATTCGCGGGCATCATTGCCTCCCGCAAGGCCATTGCGGTGCGTTCGGTCCACAGTGACGGCGAGACTGTCGTGATGGTTGGCGACAAGGACATCCGGGACTCTCTGCGTGCCGCTGACGTGGGTGTTTTGATGGACAACACCGAAGGCAATCAGAATCTTGATGTTGATTACGCCGATGTCGTGGCACTGCGGAACAACGTGTTGTCGATTCCGGAGGCCATTGAAATCGCACGTGCTGTGGTGCGGATGATGGACTCCAACATCTACTTTGCGTGGTTCTACAACGTTGCGGTCATCCTGCTGGGTATGACCGGTATGATTCACCCGCTGCTGGCATCGCTTTTGATGATTTTCTCCAGCTTGTGGATCGACTGGCGATCCCGTCGAGTGTCCTCTCGCCGCAAGCATCTATTCAGGGTGAAGCTGGGACGTTGGTAGGGCAGGGTAGCCCTTCATCCGAGTGGCCGTCTACGATGGTCACCGTGACTCAAGACATTAATGCTCCTCATGTCCCAGAAAACGTTGAGCTCACCGATCGTTCGGCAGAGTTCTTTACGCAGGCTCAGGCAGTGACGCCGGGTGGCGTGAACTCGCCGGTCCGCGCCTTCGGTTCCGTCGGTGGCACCCCACGTTTCATTGACCACGCCGCGGGCTCTCGTCTCGTGGATGTTGATGGTAACGAATATGTGGACTTGGTCTGCTCGTGGGGTCCAATGATTCTGGGCCACGCGCACCCGGCAGTGGTGGAGGCCGTTCAGAGCGCCGCCACTCGCGGTTTGTCTTTCGGCGCTCCGACGACGGCTGAGACCGACCTGGCTCGTCACATCGTTGAGCGCACGTCGGTAGATGAGGTGCGTCTGGTCAACTCCGGCACTGAGGCCACTATGTCCGCAGTACGCCTGGCTCGCGGTTTCACTGGCCGTTCCAAGATCATCAAGTTCGCCGGCTGCTACCACGGTCACGTGGACGCGCTGCTGGCATCGGCCGGTTCCGGTGTCGCTACTTTTGGTCTGCCGGATTCGCCGGGTGTCACCGGTGCATCGGCTGCCGACACCATTGTTGTTCCTTATAACGACATTGAGGCCGTCAAGGCCGCATTCGCTGAGAACCCGGGCGAGATTGCCTGTGTCATCACTGAGGCGGCAGCGGGCAACATGGGTACCGTCGCACCGCAGGACAACTTCAACGCGAAGTTGAAGGAAGTCTGCCACGCAGACGGCGCACTGCTGATTCTCGATGAGGTCATGACTGGCTTCCGCGCTTCCTACAACGGCTGGTACGGCATTGATGGTGTGGCCGGTGACCTGACCACCTTCGGCAAGGTCGTCTCCGGTGGTCTGCCGGCAGCTGCCTTCGGTGGTCGCCGCGACGTCATGGAGTACTTGGCTCCGAACGGTCCGGTGTACCAGGCAGGCACACTCTCCGGTAACCCGGTCGCTATGGCAGCTGGCCTGGCCAACCTGGAGAATGCCACGAAGGATGTCTATGACACCGTCGCAGCCAATGCAGATCGCCTGGCCACGATTCTGTCCGACGCCCTGACCAAGCAGGGCGTGGCCCACCACATTCAGCGTGCGGGCACGATGCTCTCGCCACGCTTCGCCGAGGGCGAGGGCCATAACTTTGAGCAGATGCAGGCAGCGGATACTTTCCGCTACCCGGCTTTCTTCCACGCCCTACTGGCCAATGGTGTCTACCCGCCGGCTTCTTGCTACGAGACCTGGTTCGTCTCCGCTGCGCTGACCGACGCCGACTTCGAGATTATCGAGCGTGCAGCAGCCCGCGCGGCCGAGGCGGCGGCAACCGCCAAGCCGGAGTAGGTGACACGTGCCGAACAAGACCAATTCGCAGGCCGAGCAGCAGGAATCGCAGCCGACACAGCCAGAGAACCAGGCATCCAAGCGTGCAACAAAGCACGCCAAGACCACGGTCGTACATCTCGTCCGCCATGGCGAGGTCTATAACCCGGATAAAATTCTCTACGGTCGTCTGCCCGGCTGGCACCTGTCGGAGCGCGGTCAGCGCCAGGCAGCAGCCACGGCCTCGTCCTTTGAAGGCCACAACATCCGCTACTTCGCCTGCTCTCCGCTGCAGCGCACGCAGGAGACCTCTAAGCCATTCACCGAGGTCATTGGCGCGAAGCCAACCTTGGATGAAGATCTGCTAGAGGCCGGCAACTCCTTTGAGGGATTGCACATCAAGGGCATCGATTCCGCGCTGTGGAATCCGAAGTACTGGCCACGCCTGCGTCGTCCGAGTGTGCCGAGTTGGGGAGAGCCCTACGAGGAGATTGCGGACCGTATGTTCCGCGCCATCGAGCGCGCCCGCGAGGCCGCCGAGGGAGCGGAAGCGGTGCTGGTGACGCACCAGCTGTGCATCATCGCCGCTCAGCGTCGTGCACGGTACTTGAAGCTGGCTCACAACCCGGCAACCAGGCAGTGTGATCTGGCCAGCGTGACCTCCTTGGTCTTCGTCGGCGACACCATTGTCGACGTGCGCTACAGTGAACCGGCCGGTCACCTGTAAGGTGAATAAATAGTTTTGTTGAAGTTTCACTGACCCCCGGAAGGTGGCACCCCAAGTGGCTAAGGTCTCATCGTCCCGAATTGCAGCAACGCTAGCGGCAGCAACTCTGTCTCTGTCGCTCGCAGCATGTAACCCCGGAGATTCAGTGGGACACGATGCCGTTGCCGTCGGCGGTCAGTTCGAGTTTGTTTCTCCAGGGGGTCAGCAGATCATTGACTACGCACCCGAGGAGCGCAAACCGGTCGGCAATGTCTTCGGTCCTTCTCTAGAGGACGACGACAAGAAAATCTCCCTCGATGACTTCAAGGACCAGATTGTGGTCCTAAACGCCTGGGGGCAGTGGTGCGCACCGTGCCGCTCCGAATCGGATGACCTGCAGTATGTCCAGGAACAGATGGAAGAGCAAGGTATCGGCACCGTTCTCGGCATCAACGTCCGCGACAATGTCCGCCAGGCTCCCATCGACTTTGTGAAGGACAACGGCATCACCTACCCGTCCATCTATGACCCGGCCTTCGTCAACGCCAGCGCACTCGGCGGCATCCCGGCTTCGGTGATTCCGACAACCATCATTCTGGACAAGCAGCACCGCCCGGCCAAGGTCTTCCTCCGCGAGGTCGATCACACCATGCTGATGAAGGCTGTTAATGAAGTGAAGGCGGAGGGCTAGGCCCCAGCATGGGAACTCTTGCCATGGACACGATTTATCTTGCCGATGGCATCGGCCAGCAGTTCGCCGACGCCGCCACCGGCGGTCCCATCCTATTAGGCCTGCTCGCTGCTGCGCTGGCTGGTCTCGTCTCGTTTGCCAGCCCGTGCGTCATTCCGCTCGTGCCCGGTTACGTCTCGTATCTCACCGGTATTTCCGGAGCATCGGGGGCGCAGGGCCAGGGCTTGACGACGGGAGTTGCGGACGCAACCGCCGTCGATAAGCATGACGGCGATGGAGGCCGTGGCCAGCGTTCCTCGACTGCCCGCGTCGGCCTGGCTGCGTTGCTGTTCGTGTTGGGCTTTACTGTCATTTTCGTGCTGGGGTCGGCCTCAATTTTCGGGCTCGTGTCCACGCTGCGTCTGCAGGCGCGCACGCTGACGATTGTCGGTGGCGTGGTGACCATCGTGATGGGACTCGCCTTCATGGGCATGGTGCCGGCGCTGCAGAAGGACACCCGCATGGCGCCGAAGCGCTGGACCACGTGGCTGGGAGCGCCACTGCTTGGCGCGGTGTTCGCGCTGGGGTGGACGCCGTGTCTGGGTCCGACGCTGACTGCAATTATTTCGGTGTCCGCAGGTACACAGGGAATGACCGCGGCTAGGGGAGTAGCGCTGATTATTGCTTACTGCCTGGGGCTGGGGCTGCCGTTCATTTTGGTGGCGCTGGGGTCGGCACGCGCGATGCGCGGAGTGGAATTCCTGCGCAAGCACTCGCGAACCATTCAGATCATCGGTGGTGTGGCGCTGGTGCTGGTCGGAATTGCCCTGGTCACGGGACTGTGGGATGTTTTTGTTGCCTGGGTTCAGGCCGCTTTTATTACTGATACGGTAACGCCAATTTAATGAAAGATTTTTTCAATGTCGGTGAATTGGAATAAGGTACGACAGCCCTTCCAGCAGGTCTGGAACTGGTTGACCAGCATGCGCACGGCGCTGATTCTGCTGTTCATCCTCGCTTTCGCAGCGGTTCCGGGCGCCCTGTTGCCACAGCGCTCGCTGAATAAGGACAAGGTCGACCAGTATCTTGCCGCCAATGGCAAGACCGCCGAGATCATGGATAAGCTGCAGCTTTTCGATGTCTTCTCGTCCGTCTGGTTCGTCGCCATCGTGGCCTTGCTGCTGATTTCCCTGATCGGCTGCATTATTCCGCGCACTATCGACCACTACAAGGCCATGAAGACGCCACCGGCCAAGGCGCCGAAACGGTTAGCGCGTCTTCCGCTTCACGACGAAGCTGTGGTCGATGCTTCCGCGGACGAGGTTTCTGAGCGGGTGCGTGAGCGCCTGAACAAGTGGGCGTTGACCGAGACTCCAGCAGATGAAGATCGCGCTGGGGCGCGCTCCTTTTCCGCGGAGAAGGGTTACTTGCGTGAGTTCGGCAACTTGGTGTTTCACCTGGGCATTGCGGTGCTGATTATTGTCGTCGGTTGGGGTCGCATGACTTATTACGAAGGTCAGGTCATTTTGCTGACCAACACCGGCACCGAAATTTCTGACGACAACGTCAACAGCGCGGTGGGCGTTCCGTTCTGTAATACTGCTGCGGCGAACTTTGACTCGCTGCGCGCTGGCAACACCTTTGACGGTACGACGTTGAACCCGTTCTGTATTCAGGTCGATGACTTCTTCGCCGACTACCTGCCGAATGGCCAGGCCAAGATGTTTACCTCTCGTATCCGTTATGCGGAAGAGAAGGACATGCGCAAGCCTGTCGATGAGTGGGAGAAGACCACGCTGCAGGTCAACCACCCACTGCGCATCGCAGGTGACCGCGTGTACCTACAGGGCCACGGCTTTGCCCCGGCGTTCAAGGTGACCTGGCCGAATGGTGAGTCGCGTACTTCGATTGTTCAGTTCCGACCAGATGACCTGACGTACTTCCTGTCTTCGGGTGCTCTGCGTTTTGACCCGCCTGCAGGCATGTACCCGGACCTGTTCGAGCGCCGCCAGAACCAGATTGCGATTGAGGGCCTGTTCGCCCCGACCGCCGAGTTCACTGGTGAAGGGGGTGCCCTGTTGCAGTCCTCTTACCCGGCGATGCAAGACCCGGCTGTGGCCGTCGACGTCTACCGAGGCGACGCTGGCTTGGACACTGGCCGTTCGCAGGGCCTGTTCTCGCTCGACCGCGACCTGATGCACTCGGGTCAGCTGGAAAAGGAGGCCCGCGTCAACCTCAAGCAGGGCGAATCCACAGAGCTTGCCGACGGCACCAAGATTGAATTCCTCGGTGCGAAGGAATTCGTCAACTTGCAGGTTTCGCACGATCCCACGCAGTTCTGGGTGCTGGTGGCTACTGTGGCCGCACTGGCGGGCATGGTGATGTCGCTGGGTATTAAGCGCCGGCGTGTTTGGGTGCGCATGTTCCCGCTGGAGGATGGCCGCACTCGCGTTGAGTTCGGTGGCCTTGCCCGCACAGACAAGGCAGGTTGGGGCGAGGAGTTCCAGTACATCGTTGACGACATCCTGGAGCGCGACAGTGATGACGAGGACAGCGAAGGAAACGATGCTGCCAAGGATGACAATGCCGATAAGGACAGCACGGACAATGAGACCAAAAGCTAACTGACCACTAAGTCCGGCCCATCCCTGCCACAGGGTGAACGCGAGGGGGCGAAAATTTCGCCTCCGCGCAACTTTTTTGCGTCCCTCGTGTCTGGCCCCCTTTTGCTTAGCCCCACTTTAGGACTAGGGTTTGAAGAAGTATTCCGCTAATTCCACACTTTGGAGTCAAGTACATGCTCGTCAATAAGACACTGGCGCAGTTTTCGGACTGGTCGTACTTCACGGCCTTCGCCTTTTATCTTGTGGCCTTTGTTGTTTCCATTGCCTACTACAGCCGTCGTATCGCGGCCGCTGAAGCTAAGAGCCAGGTTGCGGAGCGCGAGCTGGTAGCCGCCGGTGCTGGTGATGGAGCTCCCACCGCTAGTGTCGCTAACTCGGTGGAGTCGGAGACGAAGGCGTCGGCAAGCGTGGCTAAGAATCAGGCGCTGACGGACAAGCTCGGCGTTGTGACGGAAATGCTGATTTACGTCGGTGTAGCCGTGCACTTTGCATCGGTGCTACTGCGTGGCCTGGCCGTGCAGCGTTTCCCGTGGGGCAACCTCTACGAGTACATTTCGGTCTCCATTCTGTTTGCGATGGTCGTTGGTGCCGGTGTCCTGCACCGCGAGACCATGCGCGTGTTCTGGCCGTGGATGCTGGCACCGATTCTGGCGCTGATGTTCTACGGCGGTAGGAAGCTCTACACTGAGGCCGCTCCGGTGGTGCCGGCCCTGCAGTCGATTTGGTTTCCGATTCATGTGTCCATCATCTCTATCGGCTGCAGTATTGCGCTGATTTCCGGTGTGGCATCCATTCTCTACATGCTGAGGATGTACAACCGCAAGGGCAGCGAAAAGGGTTTCCTGGGCAAGCTGGTCTCGCCACTGCCGGATGCACAGAAGCTGGATGCGATTGCTTACCGCACCGCTATTTGGTCCTTCCCGCTGTTCGGTCTGGGTATTGTGCTGGGTGCTATTTGGGCGGAGTCCGCATGGGGTCGCTTCTGGGGCTGGGATCCGAAGGAGACTACGGCTCTGATTTCCTGGATTATCTACGCCCTGTACCTGCACGCTCGCGCGACCTCGGGTTGGCGTAATACCAAGGCTGCGTGGATTAACATCTTCGGTTTCGCGACCATGGTGTTCAACCTCTTCTTCATCAACATGGTGGTTTCGGGTCTGCACTCGTACGCTGGCCTGAACTAAGCCGATTACACACGAACGAAGCCGGCATCGCCGGGTGAACTAGAATCGCTTCCATGCGCGTTCTCGTCACCGGTGGTGCCGGCTTTATTGGTTCCAACTTCGTTCTCCGCACTCTGGCTACACGGCCCGATGTGAATGTCACGGTGCTGGACGCTTTCACCTATGCCGCGAACCCTGCGAGCTTGGATGGCGCGGACTGTGAAATCATCCGCGGCGATGTTCGTGACGCGGAGCTGATCGATCGCCTCGTGCCCCGCTTCGACGTGGTCGTCCACTTCGCCGCAGAGAGCCATAACGACAATTCGCTGGTGGATGCCGATCCCTTCGTCACCACTAATGTCATGGGCACCGTGAATCTGGCCAAGGCTTGCGCCACCCACGACGTCCGCCTTCACCACATCTCCACCGACGAGGTCTTCGGCGATCTCGCTCTCGACGATCCAGCACGCTTTACGACGGCCACCGCGTACAAACCCTCCAGCCCCTACTCGGCCTCCAAGGCTTCAGCGGATCACTTTGTCCGGGCGTGGGTGCGCAGCTTCGGGTTGGTTGCGACGATTAGTAACTGCTCGAACAACTACGGGCCGAGGCAGCATCCGGAGAAGCTGATTCCCCGCCAGATCTGTGGTCTGTTGCGCGGTCGTAGCCCTCGCGTGTACGGCACTGGCGAGAATGTTCGGGACTGGATTCACGTCGATGACCACAACGACGCGGTCTGGGCAATCTTGGATTCTGGCGAGGTGGGGGAGACCTACCTGATTGGTGCCGATGGCGAGCGTTCCAACCTCGACGTGGTCGGAGACATCCTGGAGGGCTTCGGTCGTGAGCGGTCCGACTTTGTCCATGTCACTGACCGCCCGGGGCATGACCGTCGTTATGCGATTGACCCCGCATCCATCCGCAGCCTTGGCTGGCAGCCGCGCTACCAAGACTTTTCCGCGGGGCTCGCCGAGACCATCGACTGGTATCGCGCCAACGAGTCCTGGTGGGCGGCGGCCTACGATGCCGCTGAGGCTGGCTACGCGGAGCGCGAGCAGGAGTTGTAGTTCGCTGCTGGGGCATGCCTAGCGAACCCTCAACGCACACTCAGTGCACACTCAACGCGTGCCACAGCCTCAGCCCGGGCGCCCCGTCTACACTTGTTACCCATGAGCCCTAAGAGCACATTCCAGCCCACTTCTATCGACGGCGTTTTCACCTTCGAACCGGTCATCCACGGCGACAGCCGCGGTAGTTTCCACGAGTGGTATCGCCTCGACGCATTCGCCGAGGCCACGGGCTACCCGTTCTTCCCGGAGCAGGCCAACATGAGTGTCTCCGCCGCAGGCGTTGTCCGTGGCCTGCACTTCGCTGACGTCAGCACCGCGCCAGATGGCCACCCCGGCCAGGCGAAGCTGGTTACTTGTCCCGCGGGCCACATCCTCGACATTGCGGTTGACCTGCGTCGCGGCTCCGATACCTTCGGCAAGGTCGAGGTTTTCGAGCTCGACAGCAAGACCCGCCGAGTGGTCTATCTGCCCAACGGCATCGGACATGGCTTCGTCTCGCTTGCCGACGACTCTGTGCTCACTTACCTCACTTCCACCGGTTACAACCCGGAGGCAGAGCGTGCTGTTAGCATCCAGGACCCGACTCTCGGAATTGACCTGGCTGCGCTGCTGGCCAAGGGTGGTCTCACCGACGCGGACATGATTCTCTCCGAGCGCGATCAGAAGGCTCCGACTATGGAGCAGTTCGAGGCCGAGGGCAATAAGCTCCCCAGTGAGTTTGACTGCAAGGATCTTGAGAACATGGCTCGCGACGAGTGGGCAATCGCCAACGAAGCGGCCGGGCAGTAAGGCAGAAAGGCGCGAGCACTATGAAGGGCATCATCCTCGCAGGTGGTACGGGCTCTCGGCTGTTTCCCATCACACTTGGCGTAAGCAAGCAGCTGGTTCCCGTCTATGACAAGCCGATGATCTACTACCCGCTGAGCACGCTGATGCTAGCGGGAATCAGGGACATCCTCGTCATCACCACGCCACATGATGCCCCGCAGTTTGAACGCTTGCTTGGCGACGGCTCGCAGTGGGGCCTCACCCTCACCTTTGCCACCCAAGACGAGCCCCGTGGTCTCGCTGAAGCGTTCATCATCGGTGCGGACCACATCGGCGATGACTCCGTTGCCCTCATCCTCGGCGACAACATCTTTTACGGTGCTGGCTTGGGCACGCAGCTGCGCCGCTTCCATAACGTCGATGGCGGAGCGATCTTCGCCTACTGGGTCGCAGATCCCACAGCCTATGGAGTCGTGGACTTCGACCAAAGCGGCAAAGCCGTGGCGATCCAGGAGAAACCGAAGAAACCACGCAGCCATTTCGCGGTGCCTGGTTTGTACTTCTATGATGCCGAGGTTGTTGAGATAGCTCGCTCGCTGCAACCGTCGTCACGCGGCGAATTGGAAATCACGGATGTTAACCGCGCCTACTTGGAGCGCGGGAAACTGCAGGTAGAGGTGCTGCCGCGCGGCACGGCATGGCTGGACACGGGCACGGTGGACAATCTGATGGCCGCGGGTGATTTCGTGCGCACGATTGAGCAGCGGCAGGGGCTAAAGATTGGCTCGCCGGAAGAGGTGGCGTGGCGCATGGGATTCATTGACGATGCTGCGCTTAGCGCGCGTGCCGACGCCCTCAGCGCCAGTGGCTACGGGGAATATCTACAGCAGTTGTTGCTGCGTGGCAAGGACGTTTAGTCAGTTTCGCCGGGATTATCGGGGTTGTCGTCCTGCTCCCGTTCGCGCCGCTCCTGCAGCTCCTGCTCACGTTTACGGCGATCGAATTCGGCCTTCTTGAGCTTCCAGAGAAACTCCGGATCATCGTCGGGAGCGAGCGGACGGGGTTCCGGTTGCGGAGCGGAAATACGTCGCATGCCGTTGCCGCGACTGCCGGGGCCAAATGCCTTCCACAGCATGACTACGACAAGGATGATGAACAGCAGCAGAATGAGCCGACCCATGTAATAGCTAACCTCCTGGATTTACCGACTAGAATACGCAACGAGTCCCGTAGTGCCCACGAGGGGTATCGCACTGCATGCGGTACGGCGTACAGAGTTCGTTAGGGTACAAAGGAACGTTGGACACGAACAGCCATGGACGCTAGCAACGCCCGGGCACAGCACAGGCGTAACACGTAGAGGTGAGGGTTTAATGACCAATCCAGCAGAGCAGGACAAGTTGGCTTCTGAGGCTCAGATGCCAGCAGCTCCGGTGACCAAGAATGCTGGTCGCGGCAATGCCATGAAGGGGCTGTTCTGGTACGGCCTTGCTCGTCTGCTGCTATTCCTAGTGCTGTTCTTCATTCTGCTCGTGATTATCTACCTCGTTAATGTGCAGATTCCGGCTGCAATTACGGCTGTGTTCGCACTGATTATTGCGATGCCGCTGTCGGTTTTTGTGTTCCCGAAGCTGCGCGTCCAGGCCAATGAGTCTGTTGCAGTGTGGTCGGAGAACCGCCGCGCGCACAAGGAATACATTGCGCAGCAGATTAAGGACCGCGAGGAAAACTAGCGCACCTTCTCCAGGGCCCGCTCGATAGCCCGGTTCACCGCTTCCGGAGCCTCGAGCGGCAACATGTGGCCGGCCCCGTCGACTTCAACCAGTTCGGCGTCCGGCCACTTTTCCATAATTAGGTCTGCTTGCTTGCGCGGAGTGACATCGTCCTTCGTGCCCACCAGTACCGCTCCTGGCAAGCCCTCCAAGTAAGGCCCGGATGCGAACTCGTCGTGATCCTGCAGGTCGTCGAGATATCCCACGAAAGTTTCCAGCGGTGTTTCATTAATCATGGCCGCGTGGAACTCGATGATCTCGTAGTCCGTGCGCCGGGCGAACACCGCCACCGCCAACGACGGCGCCATCAGTGACGCGATTGCCTCGCGGAACTTGCGAATCTCCTTCGGCGAGGACTCAATTGCATTGCGCGCCGCATCCGCCACCGGGGACGCCAGAATCTGCGGCACACCCTGGGCGGCCAGCTTGTCGATAGACGTGGAAATCAACACTACGCCTGCTATCCGACGGCGAATGCTTTCCTCGGCAGCCCGCACCATGTGCAGTGCAATCAAACCGCCTAGCGAATGCCCAACCACGATGAGTTTTCCGGTCGCGGCACGCTCGGCGATCACGGCCAGCGCATCGGCCGCAGCCCCTTCGACCGTGCAGAGTGAAGCCGGAACCGCTCCGGTCTGGCCGTGGCCGCGCAGATCCATAGTCAACAGGCGTGCTTCCGGGTGCGACTTGCGCAGCGCGTTGAACTGCCGGTACCAGGACTCACCAGCCAGGGTGAAGCCGTGGACGAAGACGATGGTCACGGGTTCTTTGGCGGGTTCGCTAGGTTCAACCTCGTACCAGTGCACCGGAATATCGGTGGTGACAGCATCCGGCTTGTCGCTGGCCTTCCGCTCGTCGTCCTTGGCCGCAATCTCGGCCGTGACCGGTGCGGTCTTGATATGCACCACGCCGGTTGACGTGAGATCGGTGAGTCCCGGTTCACGGGTCTGCGAATGCAGCGCACCGTGCTCCAGCGCCAGTCGGCGGCGTCCCGATTTGGTCAAACGCAGAGCAGCGCTGCGGGCGAAAGCTGGAGCCTTGGCTGCTGTGTCGCCAACTCGGGTTGCGGCCTCCTGGACGTCGTCAAGCGCCTTGTGCGTCAGTGTGCGGAAGTCCATCGGTACCCCCTAGCTGAGCGCGAGTGCGAGTGCCGTAATGACGGACCAGGCAAGCATCATCTTGCCGGTAAGCCCCAGTACCGGGATGAGCTCCTTGCCCTTCTTATGCATGCGAATTGGCTCGGAGGCCTTCACCCACAGCGGCACGATGAGCAGACCCACCAGCGCCCATGGGCGCCAGAAAGCGATAAAGCTGCTGGCCAGCGCGGGCATGAGGGAGAGAATCTGCCAGACGATGCGGGTGCGGAAGTCGCCCAGGCGAACTGCCAAGGTGATCTTGCCGGTAGCGGCGTCGGTGGGGATGTCGCGCAAGTTGTTCGCCAGGTTCACGGCAGAAGACACCGAACCAATACCAATTGCGCAGGCCAGGCCGACCCAAGACAGCGAGCCCGTCTGGGTGAATTCCGTGCCGAGCACCGCGACGAGACCGAAAAAGACGAAGACCGAGACCTCGCCAAGTCCGCGATAACCGTAGGGATTTTTACCGCCGGTGTAGAACCACGCAGCCGCGATGCACAGTGCACCGACCAGAATGAGCCACCACGCGCTCATCAGGGACAGCGCCACACCGGCAAGACCGGCGACACCAAAGGAACCGAACGCCGCGTACTTCACAACCTTCGGCTCGACCAGACCAGAACCCGTCAGGCGCAGCGGGCCCGAGCGGTCATCGTCAGTGCCGCGGATGCCATCGGAGTAGTCGTTGGCGAAGTTCACGCCCACAATCAACGCCCACGCGACAACCAGCGCGAGCACCGCACGTCCCCAGATAATCGGCGCGTGCGTCGATGCCGCTCCGACACCGACGATGACCGGCGCAAACGCATTCGCCCAGGTATGGGGGCGCGCGCCTTCCAGCCAATCGCTTAACGACGCCGTTGCAGGACTCTTTGGTGCTTCAGACATGAATTAATAATAGGACGTGACACCAAATGCCTTGAACTAATGCGTGTCTGAATGAGCTAAAAGAGCGCCGCGACTTTCTTCCGGTCGACCTTGCCCGGACCAATCAGTGGCAGGACCTCCACGCGACGCAGGTCCTTGGGAATCATCCAGTGATTGATTCGCCCGGCGTCTTCAGCATCGCCGAGCCCGTCCATGACATCGCCGAGCTCAGCGATGCCTTCATACGCTGCGACGATAGCGTGGCCGAGCCTTGGGTGTGGCACACCGACCACGCAGGCTCCCGTAACTCCATCGATGGCGAGCAGTTCACGTTCGAGGACTTCGGGGTGCAGCTTCAACCCGCCGGAGTCGATGATGGTGTCCAGGCGTCCCGTAATGACTAGTCGGCCATCGTGGATCTCGCCCGCATCGGAGGTGGCGAACCAACCTGGTTTATGGAAAGCCTCGTGACTGGGCGCGTTGCGGTAACCGTGTGCAATCATCGGTCCGCCCAGCCAAACGCGACCATTTTCGATGGCGACCTGTGCACCTTCGATGGGCTGTCCGTCATAGACGCAGCCGCCGGCTGTCTCGGAGGAACCATAGGTGGTCACGACGTTGATGCCGAGTTCTTCGGCGCGCGCTGCCACCTGCGGGTTCAAGGCTGCGCCGCCGACAAGGACAGCATCAAACAGGCGCAGGGCTGCCGCGCCAAAGGGTTCTTCCATGGCCTTGGCCAGCTGCATCGGAGCCAGCGAGGTGTAGGCACGGTCGCTGGTGAGGGCCTCGGCGCCGTCGGCGAATGCGGCCACATCAAAACCGTCGGTCACATCCACACACACCGGATTCGTGCCCGCGAGCAGCGAACGAATGAGAACCTGCAGGCCAGCGATATGGTAGGCCGGCATCGCCAGCAGCCACTGCCCTTCACCGCCGAGCCACTGATGTGTAGCGGTAGCAGAGGAGACCAAGTTATCCACCGTCAGCTGTGCACCCTTCGGTGTGCCGGTGGAACCGGAGGTGCCGACAACAAGCGCGATGGATTCATCAATTGGCTCACCTGCGCGTTGCGAGTTCCGCAAGATTGAGGCGCGCGTGCCGTCGTGAAGCGGAACGGGAAGAAGAGAGACCTCACCGTCCAGCGCAGCGCGGAGGTCGGGCAGGATGGCGGTCGGGTTGTGGGGATTGATGGAAAGCAGGCTGAGCGTACGCACAACCCAAACCATAGTCGGTGTTATTCCGTAGTTTCTGGTGGCGAGGTCGGAACAATCGTGGCCTCGGGCGCGTTGCGCAGACCAAAGACAGTCATAGATAAAAGGCGTCGAAGATGGGTTGGATTTTTGGTAGATCAGCGGAGCTGGTGCCGGAAGATGAGGCGCTAAAGGGCGGCTCGCACCCGGTGTTGGAAAATCCGAAGCCGCATGCGGTGCTCGGCACGCCGATCACCGGCCCATGGGAGGAAGGCCAGGAGGTCGTCTACATCGGGATTGGCTGTTACTGGGGTGCTGAGAAGCTGTTTTGGGAAACACCGGGCGTGCTCAGCACATCGGTCGGGTTCGCCGGGGGCATGACGCCGAATCCCACCTACCGCGAGTCCTGCACCGGACGCACCAACCACACCGAGATTGTGGAGGTCGTCTACGCCCCGGAGCAGATTAGCTTCGACCAGCTGATCGCCAAGGCCTTCGAAGCCCACGATCCCACGCAGGGCTACCGCCAGGGTAATGATGTCGGCACGCAGTACCGTTCCGCGATCTACACGACGACGCCCGAGCAAGCGCGCCGGGCACAGGAGATCGCCGATGCCTACGCGCCGAAGCTTGCCGACGCTGGCCTGGGGGCCATCACCACGGAGATTAAGCCACTCGCGGAGACTCCGGCAGGGGAGTACTACCGAGCCGAGGATGAGCATCAGCAGTACTTGTTTAAGAATCCGAACGGCTACTGCCCAGTGCATTCGACCGGCGTGGCCTGCGGAATTTAAAGGCGAAGCTTTTTAGAACGGTCAGTCGCGATTAGTAAAACTCACTGAGAAAAGTAAGGTGGTTATATCAATCAGATAGTCGAATAGGAGTGAACCCTTGTGGTGAAGCAAGTACTGCGCGTTGCATTTGCCTTCGTCGGCGTGGTCGTCGGCGCGGGCTTTGCGACGGGTCAGGAAATCATGCAATACTTCGTCGCCTTTGGCATCAATGGTGTCTGGGGTGCCGTTCTCTCAGCGGTGATCATGAGCCTGATGGCGATGATCATTTTGCAGCTGGGAAGCTACTTTCAGGCCAGCGAGCACGGCGAAGTTTTCCGACGCGTATCGCACCCCATCTTCTCGCGAGTACTGGACATTGGCGTGATTATCACGCTCTTCGCCACAGGGTTCGTCATGTTCGCCGGTGCCGGTGCCAACATGGAGCAGCAGTGGGGCATTCCCGTGTGGATCGGTGCCGTAATCATGGTGCTGGTTACCATTGCAGCCGGTTTCCTCGATGTTGACCGAGTGACCACAGTGATCGGTTCCATCACGCCGTTTATCGTCGGCTTTATTCTGCTGGCCAGTGTTTATACGCTGGCGTTCACCGATGCCACCCCAGCCGCGGAGCAGGCAGCTGCCGTTGCGGAAGTCCCGACCACTCTGCCGAACTGGGTTGTCGCCGCAGTGAACTATGTCGGTTTTAACCTGATGGTTGCGGTTTCCATGGCGATTGTTATTGGCGGTAGCCTGTTCAATCCCCGCGCCGCTGGAGCCGGTGGGTTTACCGGTGGTTTGATCTACTCCGCGATGCTGCTGATCACCACCATCACGTTGTTCCACACTGTTGGTACCGTCGCCACCGATGCCGTGCCAATGCTCACCGTCATTAATCGACTGCACCCGTGGCTAGGCCAGGCCATGGCCGTGGTAATCCTTGGCATGATCTTCAACACGGCACTTGGCATGTTCTACGCACTGGGGCGTCGCGTCACCGCAAATCACCCGGAAAAATTCAAGATTGTCTACGTCGCGCTGGTCTTGCTCGGTTTCGCCTTGAGCTTCATGGGCTTCCAGAACCTAATCGGTTGGGTCTACCCAATCCTGGGCTACATCGGTCTGCTGCTCATTACTGTCATGCTTGTTGCCTGGTTGCGCGGCCGCGAGCGCATCAGTGAAGAGACTTCCCGCCGCAAGCGCATCTTCCGCCTGGTCCGCCGTGGCCGGAACAAGGAGGCCCGCGAGGAGATTGAAGACTCCAACCTCAGTGTCGAAGAGGTTCGCGAGGCTATCGAGGAGTAGGTGGGGTGCTCGCGGCACCGCTGTCAATCTTGGGATCGGATGGCCTTTAGCGATGTCGCCCGAGCCCAAGCCACGAAAGCCACGATCACAATGGCGGATACGAGAACCATCGACGGCCACCGCTGGGGGTAATCACGTACTACCCAGGTCCATCCCCATTCCGAGGTCCACCACAGCGGTGAGGCGCTGAGGACATCACCGCCAACCATCACCGCCCAACCGCCGAGCGCGACCGAGACAAAGATTGCGGCCGCCACACTTCGACGCGCAATTAAGCCGGTCACGGCCACTATCATCGCGGCCACAAGAGACGCGATGACCGCCTGGTACGGCCAGGGGTTAATGCCCGTCTGGCTATTGGTCTGGCCGCCCGCGCCACTGATAATCACCGCAACCACGAGCACCGGCACGAGAAACGCCATATCCAAAGCAAACAGTCGGAGTGTGATGCTCCGTCGCGCACGCCGATACATCAGCGCTGGCCAGGCATCAGCTTGCGAGGTCCAGGTCATGATGGCGACCACGGTTGCAGCCGTCGGCACGCAGACGAAACTCAGCAGCCCCAGCGCATACTCCGGGTTCCACACCACACGCACGACCGCAAGTCCGGCAAGCATCAGCGCTGCGAGACTCCACCAGGCGCGCCACGGAAGGGTCGCGCTCATACCATGGCTTAACGACGAAGTGCTGCGTTCCCGGCCCGTCGGCAAGCTGAGAGATTTTCCGTGCGCAAGCAATGCGATGGCAAATAAACCTAGCCCGAGGAGTAAATGCAGCAACGCGGGCGGCAGGATGGCGATGTTCCAGATCTCGCTGTCGGCGGGAGCCGAGATGGAATTAGCCTGCACTCCGTGGATAGGTAACGTTGGGCGGATTGCCCAGGTCCACGGGAGAACTTTCCAGTTTGGGCTCATGGCGTCCAGTGTTCCTGCGATGGCCCAAGCGATGGAAGCGAGCGGAGCGAGGAAGAGAGCTGCGCGTGGCACAAGGCGCCATAGGGCAAGGCCGAATGCCCAGAAGACGAAGAATGACAACGTGCTAAAGAGCGTGAATTGCGATGCGGTGCTCACGCTCCGGGCAAGGAGTGCAGCCATCAATGCGTGACCGAGGGCCGCGGAGGCAATGACAGTGGCTGCGCGGGCAAGGAGCACTCGAGTGCCCGAGATATTGCGCCAGATTAGGCCGCCTTGGCGGAGTTTTTCTTCACGGTTTTGGCCGATGACGGACGTAATAGCAGCCAGGGGAGGAAGCAGGATAAGCGAGTAGATGTGGGCGCTCGCCATGGCGGTGGCGTCAACGCCTCTAGAAAAGACCATGCTGACCAGAGCGATTGCCACCATGATGATGGGAAGAAACATGGTGAGTGACCACTTCGCCCGCAGTAGCTCGGCGCGGAAGTAGCGGCGAGTAGGAACGGTGCGTGTGTTAAGAGTGCGCGTGTGCGGTTGAGTGCTCATCGGGCAACACCTACTGCGGTGAAGAAAGCTTGCTCGAGGGATTGACCAGAGGCCGCAAAGTCAGTCAGCGGGCCTTCGTAGACCAGTCGGCCACCGGCGAGGACACCAAGGTGGTCAACGCTCTTTTCGACTTCTCCGAGTTGATGGGAGGACACCACGACGGCCTTGCCACTAGCGGCAAGATTTCGCAACAAGGTGCGCAGGCCCACGATAGCTTCGGGGTCGAGGCCGTTGGTGGGCTCGTCGAGAAGCACAATGTCGGGGTCGGTGAGCAGCGCCATCGCCAGCGAGAGACGAACCTTCATGCCCGTTGAGAAAGCGCGGGCACGCTTGTTGCCCGAGTGCAGCCCCACCATGTCGAGGACTTCGGCGATACGGCTCTTGTCCGTGCCGGTCAGGTGCGCGTGAACCTTGAGGTTGTCGGTGGCTGAGAGCTGTGGGTAGAACGCCGGGCCATTGATGGAGGCGCCGATGCGGTCCAGGTCGACAACGGACCACGGGTGTCCCGCGATGCTGATTTCACCGGAGTAGGGAATTAGCCCAAGCACCGTGCTCATCAACGTGGATTTACCTGCGCCGTTGAGTCCCAATAGTCCGTAGACCTCGCCGGCACGGACGCTCATATCGAGGCCGTTTAGGACAGGTTCGTTCTTGCCGTAGGAGACAGTGATGCCGCGCAGCTGAAGGAGGGAAGCGGCGGCATCTGCGGAAGGGCCTGAAGTGGGGGTTGGTGCGTTCATGCCTTAAGTAATAGGAGTGTTTGGCACGGTTCGCGCCCTCCCTGAGGATGAGGTGGCGGAAATATCCTCCCTAGGGAGGAGGCAATAGCGAGGGTGACGGCACCGCGAGGAGAAGCTACAGCAGCCCGTTTTTCGCAGCCCAAATGACAAGATCCACACGACTGCGTGAGCCCGTTTTGGTCAACAGGGCTTTCACATGGGTTTTCACTGTCGTTGTAGCGACAACCAACCTGCGAGCGATTTCGTCATTGGAAAGCCCTTGGCAGACGAGGTTCAAAATCTCCTGTTCGCGGGGTGTGAACTGGGGCGCTGCGTGGGTGGTATCTGAGCTAGAGCCACTGGCCGAGGACTCCCTCGCTGGCTGTTCAGAGTGAGATGCACGCGGTGAAACATGCCGCAACACCATCGGTGTCACCTTCGGATCGATGACTCCTTCACCACGGTGGATGCGCATAATGGCCGAAAGCAGCTCGCGGGGATTGGAGTCTTTGAGCAAAAAGCCTGCCGCCCCAGCTTCTAAAGCGTCGAGCACCAGGTTTTCTTCGCGGAAAGTGGTCAGCACCAGGACTTTCGGAGCGGATGCGCGAACCGCACCTCTGGACGGCACGCCTTGCACGATCTGCCGTGTGGCCTCGATACCGTCCATCACAGGCATACGAATGTCCATGACGACCACATCCGCACCGGAGGCACAACGCACAGCCTCGGCGCCGTCGCCCACGGCACCAATGACTTTCATCTGCGGGTGGGCATCAATAAGCTGCGCGAAAGACTGTCGAATCAGAGCCTGATCTTCAGCCACTAGTACTCGAATTACACCCATTGCTCGTCTTTCTCGACAGAATCGCCAGTCAGCCTTGCTTCGGTCGAACTGCTTACAGCCGAATACTGACGCGGAACATGCCGTCGCTTTCACCATAAGTCATCTCACCACCGAGCTGCGCCACGCGTTCATCCAGACCAATCAGGCCAGCGCCAGCTCGCTTCCTGGGGTCCAAAGTATCGCTCTCAGCCCGGTTTGCGGTCACCAAATGTACCCGCGCCGGGCTGTCATCAGCATCGGCAGGTGGATCGATTACCAGTGCCAGCTGACCAGCGCCCGATGAGTGCTTGGCCATATTCGCGGCCAACTCCGTCACTGCCCGCACCAAAGTCAAACGCTTCGCGAGTGGCCAATCCGCCAGGTCTCCATAAGACTCCGGCAGAGTCACCGAAACATCGCGACCCGGCGGACAAACTGCCGCAACCAGACGCGGAATCTCATTCGGGTCAGCGCTAATCTCGCCGCCATCACGTAGCGCATCGACAAGCGCATGCACATCCCGCAACGATTGTTCTGCGGTCTGGGCAATACCTTCCAGCGTGGTCTTTTCAGCAGCGGATTCCGCTCGTGAGCCATCCATCTCCGCCAGGTACAGAGCGGTTTGGGCCTGAACCTTAATAGAGGTGAGTCCGTGCCCCACGACGTCGTGAAGCTCCCGGGACAACTCCAGTTTGTTGCGCGCCACGACGTTCTCCAACTCTGCGGCATGTTCCTCGGCGTTGATGCGCAGCCACAGTGCCACTGCGTACGCGCTCGCCGTGATGAGCACCGCCGGTAGTCCGAAGACCAATAGTCGTTCCGGGGTAAAGCCGAAGGCAGGAACTGCCGGGTTGAGGAAGCTGCCAATTAACCCTAAAAACAGCCCAACGATGCCCCAGGTGCGATTCGGTTCCCACCTGCTCACAGCCCATAGTGATAGTGGGGCAGCAACAATAATAGGGTCTAGCCCAAGGTTTACAGGGGATAGCCACACCAGCAAGGCGAGACCCGCCAGGGCAATGTACGTAACCACAAACGATGCACGCACTGCTTTACGACGAAACGCTGCGGCTCCGGCAATCATCGCGGACAGAATCACATTGGTGACATATGTGAAGCTCGGGCCATAAGTAAGTAGCGGCGTCATGCTCAACCAGCAGCACAGCAGGAAAGCAGCCGCAATAGCGAGATCGGCAGCTGGGAATGAGCCGACGAAGTAACGCACCCGGCTGTGCCAGTCGAGTGGGGCAGGAGTCTGCGTGGTGGCAGGCTGTGCGTGCATGGAGGAAGCGGTGCGCTGCATGTGTCTAGGCTAGCGGTCGGTGGCTTGCGCGGTTTAGTGTGAGTTTTCCACTTGCCGGAATGTGATGTTGATGCGGCCCTCTTTAAGCCCGCACCCTTCCGGCAGCGTGCCCGGACGAGTCTTGGGCACACCATGAAACGCAAGCCGCTTCGAACCACCAAACACAATCACATCCCCGCTGGCGAGAGTCACGTCATCCCAGGGTTTGTTGCGGTTTTCAGTCCCGCCAATGCGGAACAGAGCCTCATCGCCGATAGAGAGTGACACAATCGGGGCAGGGGAGTTTTCGTTTCGATCCTGGTGCATCCCCATGGTGGCCCCGGGCGGGTAGTAGTTGACCAACGCCATGTCGGGCCGAAAAGTGGTGGGCCACTGGCTGAGGGATTCGTCGTAAAGCGCGGCAGCGCCGAGTGCTTCGGTAGCGAGCTGTAGCAGATTGTCAGGCACGGGCGGGACGCGAACGCCGCCGACGTGCGTGACGTAGCGGTATGGATTTGTGGCCCACATGCGGCCGAGATGCAGCATGAATACCTGCATCTGGCCGCTTTTGAGCTGCGGACGAGTCATGGCCAGGGAAGTGCCGGCAACGTCGCGGGCGATGTCGCGGAGTTGCGTGATGATGCCCGATTGCCGCTCCAATGGAAGCCATCCCGGCAGATGAACAACTCCCGGCGTGATGCGGGCATCATCGCGCGGGAGTTGATCAAAGAGCATAGGTTTAGTTTGCCTCTTAACCCGCGATGATTGCGTTAACCGGGCGGGACAGGAACTGCGGGCCAATCTTGCCCAGGTAGCGCAGGATAAAGTCTGCCGCCGACACCGAGTAGAAGTGACGCTGGCGCTCAATGAAGTTCTGCGGGTGCGTTGCCTTCCACACAGCATCAGCGACCTGGTCCGGCGTGATGCGCACGCCAAGACGGCGGGTGGAACCAGCGAAAACGTCCGCCAGCTTGGTCTTCGCCCACAGCGGCATGATTGCGACGACGCGGATCTTGTCCTTGCGCCATTCCAGATCCAGAGCCTGCGTCAGACCAGAGACGTAGAACTTCGACGCGGAGTACGGCGCGATGTGCGGCTGGCCGTAAATGCCCGAAGCCGAACCCATGTTGACCAGGTGAGACCCCTTAGTGCGCTTCAGGTACGGGTGCGCCGCCTTCGCGCCCAGAGTCAGACCGGTGCAGTTGATGTCCACCTGCGCGCGAATAATCTCCGGCGACTGGTCGATGATATCGCCATCGCCGATGATGCCCGCGTTGTTGTCCAGCACCGTCAGCTTGCCGCCGGTGTGGGAGGTGAAGTCCGCAAGCGCGTCTTCCCACTGCTGATAGTTCGTCACGTCCAGCTTGCCGACGATTACCTCCGGGCGCTCAGCTTTAAGCTTTGCCAGGGCATCCTCGTTGATGTCGTAGACGCCGACGGTCCAGCCTGCAGCCAGGAACTTCTCGGCCACCGCACGGCCAATACCCTGCGCGCCGCCGGAGATGAAAATGGACGGGGAATCAGAAGTGGCCATGGTGCCTCAATCCTGCCTTTTCTTGCTGTTTTTATAACTTGAGAGTGTTATCCGCCAGCTTAGGCGAGCATTTGTTGTTTAACAGCGGATTGGTGGAAGTGTGACCCGATTACAAACGCGCCCTCTACACTGGTCACCATGAAACCCCTGAACATCCCACCAGGTTCTGGCATCCCAAAGGGCCTCGTCATCCCCGCGGCGGAGCTCACCGAACGCTTCGCCCGCTCCGGAGGACCAGGCGGTCAGGGCGTTAACACCACCGACTCCAAGGTGCAGCTATCGGTGGATATCGCCGAGCTCAGCGTGCTTTCCGACGTCCACCGCCGCCGCGCTCTCCAGAACCTCAGCCACCGACTCGACGGCACCACACTCACCGTGTCCGTTACCACGCAGCGCTCCCAGGTACGCAACCGCGCGGAAGCCAGGCGGCGCTTAGCGGAACTCATCCGAGAAGCTGTGCAGCCACCGCCTCCGAGGCGCCGGCGGACTCGACCGAGTCGGGCCTCGATTGCCCGTCGTAAAGCGCAGAAGCAGCGCCGCTCCGAGCTCAAAGCCAGCCGACGTCGCCCCAGCGCCTACTAGGGAATATGGGTTTTTCGCGCATCCGTTGCAATATAGATGGTATGAGCGAAAACCAGGCCCCTACCGAAAAGGCAGCTGAAGCTGTTGCGGAGTTCAACCGTGTGCCCTCGATTCTGTCCATCCAGTCGCATGTGAGCTATGGCCACGTGGGCAACTCCGCTGCGGTCTTCCCGCTGCAGCGCGCAGGTTTTGAAGTGTGGCCGGTCCACACCGTCGATTTCTCCAACCACACCGGCTACGGCCAGTGGCGCGGCCCGATGATTCCGGCCACGGATGTGCGCGAGGTCATCAAGGGCATCGATGAGCTGGGCAAGCTTGACGACGTCGACGCGATTATCTCCGGCTACCAGGGCGGTAGCGATATTGCGGATGTCATCATCGAAGCCGTGGCGCTGGCCAAGCAGCGCAATCCGAAGGCTATCTACTCGTGTGACCCGGTGATGGGAAATGCCAAGAGTGGCTGCCACGTTTCGGACGACATTCCGCCGCTGCTGCGTGACAAGGTCGTGCCGGTGGCAGATGTGATTACGCCAAACCAGTTCGAGCTGGGATACCTGACGGGCCGCGAGGTGAGCGACCTGGAGTCCACGATTGCGGCAGCCCATGCTGCTCGTGAGATGGGGCCGGAGGCCGTGTTGGTGACCAGCGTGCTGCGTCCGGAGCGCAAGGAGGGCGAGATTGAGATGCTCGCCGTCAATGGTGCGGGCGCATGGCTGGTGGCGACACCGTACCTGCCGCTGAAGCGCAACGGTTCCGGCGATGTCGCGGCTGCGCTGTTTGCAGGCAACCTGCTGCGTGGTCGCGGTATTGACGGTGACCTTTCGGTCGCGCTGGGCAACACCGCGGCCAGTATCTTTGAGCTGCTGAAGGTCACCCACGAGTCCGGCTCTGGCGAGCTGGAGCTCGTTCGCGCGCAGGAGGCCTATGTCCACCCAGAGCAGCGTTTTGAGGTTACGAAGGTTCAGTAGGGCTGGGGGGGGGCAGTAGGGCTGGGGGTTCACGCCGCTAAGCCCGCCCTAGCAGTGTCCCAACAGGCCTAGTAATAGAACGGGAACTGGTCCCAGTTCGGGTCGCGCTTTTCCAGGAACGCTTCCTTGCCCTCGACGGCCTCGTCGGTCATGTACGCCAGGCGAGTAGCCTCACCCGCGAAGACCTGCTGACCCATCAGGCCATCATCGGTCAGGTTGAAGGCGAACTTCAGCATGCGCTGCGCCGTCGGGGACTTACCGTTAATCATGCGACCCCACTCGACCGCGACATCTTCCAACTTAGCGTGGTCGGCGACCTCGTTGACGGCGCCCATGCGGTGCATGGTCTCAGCGTCGTAGGAGCGGCCGAGGAAGAAAATCTCACGGGCAAACTTCTGGCCAACCTGCTTCGCCAGGTAAGCCGAGCCATAGCCGGCGTCGAAAGATCCCACGTCAGCGTCGGTCTGCTTAAAGCGGGCCTCCTGGCGCGATGCCAGCGTCAGGTCACACACGACGTGCAGGGAGTGTCCGCCACCTGCGGCCCAGCCATTGACCACAGCAATAACAACCTTCGGCATAGTGCGAATTAGGCGCTGCACCTCCAGGATGTGCAGGCGACCTCCCTCGACCTTGGCGCGCGCGGTATCGATGGTGGATGCGTCCGCGGTAGCGTCGTCATGCTCGTGGGACGTTGCGTACTGGTAGCCGGAACGACCGCGAATGCGCTGGTCACCGCCCGAACAGAATGCCCAGCCACCGTCCTTGGTGCTCGGGCCGTTACCGGTCAGCAGCACTACGCCGACATCCGGGGTGCGGCGCGCGTGGTCGAGCGCGCGGTAGAGCTCATCGACGGTATGCGGGCGGAATGCGTTACGAACCTCCGGGCGATCAAACGCAATACGCACAATACCGTTCTCGCGGCCCTCGCCGACGTGCCGGTGGTAGGTGATGTCGGTCAAATCCTCAAAACCATCAACCGTCTTCCACTGCTCGGGGCGGAAAGGGTTATCGGTCGAGTACTTCGCGGTATCAGTCATGGCTTCCAGCATAAAGGTCTCTAGCATGAGGGGTATGTCTGTGTCCGCTGCGCCCAACATCCAGCTTCCGCCAATCGACGACATCCTCGACCGCGCCCACGTCGTCGCGCTGCCCATGGCAGTGAAATTCCGTGGCGTCACCACCCGCGAGGCACTCCTCATCGACGGCCCCGTCACCTGGGGCGAGTTCGCTCCCTTCCTGGAGTACGAGGCGTCCGAGGCCGCCGCGTGGCTGCGCTCGGCCATCGAATGCGCATACGTCGGCCTGCCCACCCCGAAGCGCGAGTTTGTCGAGGTCAACGCCACCATCCCCGCCGTCACACCCGACCAGGTGCCGGAGGTCGTGGCGCGCTACCCCGGGTGCCGCACGTTTAAGGTCAAGGTCGCAGAGAGCGGCCAATCGCTTAACGACGACATCGAGCGCGTAGCCGCCGTCCGCACCGCGGTGGCCGAAGCCTATGGCTATGAACCTGTGGTGCGGGTCGATGCGAACCGTGGCTGGTCGGTGGAGCAGGCCATCCGCGCCGCTCATGAGTTGGGTCCGCTGGAGTACATGGAGCAGCCTGTTGCGACTGTCGCCGAGCTTCGCGAGGTCCGCGACGCAGTGGGGGAGTTTTGCCCGATTGCTGCCGATGAGTCGATTCGCAAGGCTGAGGATCCGTATTTGGTTGCGCGCGAGCAGGCTGCTGACGTGGGCGTAATGAAGGTTGCGCCGCTTGGCGGGCCACGCCGTTTGCTTCGGTTGGCCGAGGAACTGGAGATGAAGGTGACCGTCGCCAGCGCCTTGGATACCGGCGTTGGTATGGCCGCGGGATTGTTCACGGCGGCGGCCCTGCCTGCTACCGAGCTGCAGCCGGAGCCGAACGCGGCAGGTTTGGCCACGTCCTCGCTGTTTATTGAGGACGTCATCGAGCCCCGGCCACTTATCGATGGCCGTCTGCCCGTCACCAACCCCGCGCCCGACCCTTCCCGCCTGGCCGAGCTCGCCGCGCCGGGTCCCCGCCGCGATTGGTGGTTCGACCGTCTCCGCGTGGCGTATGCCCATCTATAACGCCAAGAAAGTGACTAGGTTTATGACACTTTGAGCCCGAAAAACGGCTTCCAAACTGACATAAACCTAGTCAGTAACTCCCGGCAAGTAGCCTATTGAGTGTGAACAATAACCAGGACACCTCTCAAGACCCGGACACCGGCGCGGTCGAAACCACTCACGCCGTCCAGTCCACACAAGCCCCATCCGCAGTGGTAGCGGGCCTCATCGTCGATGAGCTGCTGCGTCTCGGCATGGTCGATGCCGTGGTGTGCCCGGGTTCCCGGTCCGCCCCGCTCGCCCGCGCTCTGGTCCAGGCCGCCGACGCGGCGAAGGTTCGCCTCCACGTACGTATCGATGAACGCTCCGCCGCCTTCCTCGCCCTCGGCCTGGCCTCGCGCACCCGCAAGGTGACCCCGGTAATTACAACGTCCGGCACAGCAGTGGCGAACCTCGTGCCCGCCATGGTGGAAGCCACCGCGTCGGGCATTCCGCTGCTGGCACTGACCGCCGACCGCCCCGCGCATTATCGAGGCACTGGCGCGAACCAGACCATCGTCCAGGACCGCCTGTTCGCTGATGCCTCCGTCGTCGAGTTCGATCTGGACGGCACCGCCCCGGTCATGAAGGCCACCGCCGCGCAGATCCGCGCTCGCATTGATCGCGTTGTCGCCGCCATGGCATCCGGCGCCGGCCACCTTAACGTCCGTTTTGTCGAACCGCTCGTGCCTGACGACGACTCCGTCGCCGACATCCCCGAGGGCCGCGCCGATGGCGGCCCCTGGACCACGATTGCGCCTACCAACAGCAACAACGTCGGCGTGGCCGCCACCGCAACCGGCCCGGCCAACGCGGCTAGCACAGCCACAATTGACATCAGCCGCCGCACACTCGTGATTGCGGGTTCGAATGCCTCGCACCTGCCGGCGCTGGAGGATCTGCCAACCATCGCTGAGCCGAATGCGTATGCGCCGGCGCACCCGGTGCACCCGCTCGCGGCGGGCACTTTCGCGCAGATTCCGCCGGAGCAGATTGTGTTAGTCGGCAGGCCGACGCTGCACCGAGGTATCTCTAAGCTGCTGGCCAATCCGGATATCGAGCTGACCGTTGTCTCCGAAGCGGAAAACCACGGTTTTGGGGTGGAGTTCCCGGATGTGACGGCGAACGCAAGGACCGTCGTTAGGCATGTGCAGACTGTGGGGGAGCAGGACCCGCAGTGGACGAAAATCTGTGAGGCCGCCAGCGAGTTGGCGGTGAAGTCCGTGCGAGAGACGCTTACCGAGTCGATTGAAGCGGAGGAACCGCTGACCGGATTTCATGTGGCGGCGGCTCTGACGGACAGCCTGCGCACGGGTGACAATGTGGTGCTGGGCGCGTCGAACCCGGTGCGCGATGCGTCGTACACGGGCCTGCCTTTCCCGGGTGTGAACACGTATGCGGGACGAGGTGCCGCGGGCATCGACGGCACGGTGGCGACGGCAATCGGTATTGCACTGGCGTCCGACCGCGAGCATGCCGACGAGATCCGCCCGCCGCGGACGATTGCACTTATGGGTGACCTGACGTTCCAGCACGACTCCGCAGCGTTGGCAATTGGGCCGCTGGAGCCGAGGCCGGAAAACCTCACCATCGTGGTGGCCAATGATGCCGGTGGCGGTATTTTCGAGACGCTGGAGGCGGGCAGCCCGGCTCTGCGGGGAAGCTTTGAGCGCATCTTCGGCACCCCGCAGGACGTGGACTTTGAGGGCATCTGCCAGGCTTACGGGGTCGAGCACGTGCGCGTTGACCGCCTCCCAGATCTGCTCGCGCAGCTGCACCCGGATACCGACGTCGATGGCATCCGCGTCATTGAGGTGGCGACCACGCGTGCGACGCGTCGGCAGTTGCATCACAAGCTGGCATACAATGCGGAGATTGGGGTGCTGGACAAGCACTAGCTGGACAAGGCTCGCTGGACAAGGCTCGCTGGACAAGCACTAGCCGGCCGGCAGCATCCAATCAGAGCTGGAAACAATCAGGGACAGAAAAATAGGAGGTCGCGACCGCCATGCAGTGGAAAACTGCCCTGGCCAATTGGCCGCGCCTCCTTCGTCAGGTACTGCTTTTTGTAATCATCTGCCTGCTGCTGTCGTGTCTGGCCATGGTGGTTGGCTGCTTCATTAATGACCGCAATATCGAGTCGAACATGGGGCAGTCCGTAGCCAATGTGCGCTCGGTCGAGCTCCTTCGCACCACGGTTGATTTCGTCGACGAGAATGGTGATTTTCAGTCGCCACCAACCGGTTTGCTCTATCCCGTTGGTCTGGAAGAGGGGCAGCGCGTCCGCGTCGAATACGACCGCACTGATCCCAATGTCGTCCGCGTCGCCGGACGCACATGGACGTTGTCACTTCTCCCGGCGACCAGCATCGCTTCGGTTGCGTTTATCGTCGTCGCGCCGTTGTGGTGGTTGTCGTTGCGCGCAACCCGTCGTTTACAAAGAGATCCCCAAAAGGTAAACAGAGGGTCACTTTCGCTTTCCGACGAGATGGAAAACTAGCACCATGCGCGTTGCCATCATTGCTGAAAGCTTCTTGCCCAACATCAATGGAGTGACAAACTCCGTGCTGCGGGTGTTGGAACACTTACGCCGTGAAGGACACGAGGCGCTGGTGATTGCTCCGGGTGCTCGGGACTGGCAGGAAGAGGCAGAGTTCTACTGCGACTACCGCATTGAGCGTGTGCCCACTGTGATGGTGCCGTTGATTGATTCGCTACCGATTGGTGTGCCGAACCGTCGGGTAGCGTCGGCGCTGACGCAGTTTAAGCCGGATGTTGTCCACTTGGCTTCGCCATTTGTGCTCGGTGGTGCGGGCGCGCTGACTGCCAAGGCACTGGGCATCCCGGCTGTGGCCATCTATCAGACGGACGTTGCGGGTTTTGCCAAGAACTACAAGTTGGCGGGGCTCTCCACGGCCGCATGGTTGTGGACGCGCGTGATTCACAACTCCTGCGCCCGAACGCTGGCGCCGTCGTCGCCGACTATTGAGGACCTGCAGGATCACAAGATTCGTGATGTCTACCGCTGGGGCCGCGGTGTTGATGCGGTTCGCTTTACTCCGACAAAGCGTAGTGAAGAGCTCAGGAAGCAGTGGAGCCCGGAGGGCAAGCCGATTGTTGGTTATGTCGGCAGGCTCGCGGCGGAGAAGTCTGTGGAGCGGCTGGCAGCGCTGAACAGCCGCGATGATATCCAGGTGGTCATTGTCGGCAATGGCCCGGAGCTGCAGAAGCTGCAGAAGCAGATGCCGAATGCCGTCTTTACCGGACAGCTCACCGGCGATAAGTTGGCAGCGGCATTCGCCAGTCTGGACGTGTTCGTCCACACCGGTGACTTTGAAACCTTCTGCCAGGCGGTACAGGAAGCCCACGCCTCCGGTGTGCCGGCCATCGCTCCGAACGCAGGCGGCCCGCGCGACCTGATTACCAACGACGTCAACGGCTACCTGCTGGAACCCAAGACTTTCACCGGCGATCTGTCTGAGGCGGTCGACAAGCTACTGCTCGTCGACGATGAGCTGGCACGCAAGCAGCTGCGCAACCGCTGCCGCGACACCGTGACCGAGCGCACCTGGGAAGCACTGTGTGCAGACCTGGTTCGCCACTACGAGGAGGTTTCTGGGGTCTCCGCGGCTGAGACGTCAAGCAAGGTCGCAGCAGATGCGATTGACGCCTCCCGTACAGGTGCTGCTACGCGTCAGAAGTCGGTCGCGTAATCTGGACATCGTGTCTAGGGCTGATTTAACGAAAAATCCCAGCGAAGTCGCCTCGATGTTCGACGGCGTGGGGAAGAATTACGACATCACTAATACCGTGCTCACCGGTGGCATTGACCACTACTGGCGCGTGCGCACGGCAAAGCGCCTGAACCTGCAGCCTGGCCAGAAAGTCCTCGACCTGGCCGCCGGTACGGCTGTTTCATCAGTGGAGTTGGCAAAGTCTGGCGCATACGTCGTTGCCTGTGATTTCTCCCGAGGCATGCTCAAGGCCGGTGCACACCGCGATGTTCCCAAGGTCTGCGGTGACGGCATGAAGCTGCCATTCCCGGACAACACCTTCGACGCGGTGACCATCAGCTTCGGTCTGCGCAACATCGTGGACTACAAGGCGGGCCTCGCCGAACTAGCCCGCGTGACCAAGCCCGGAGGCCAGCTAACAGTCTGTGAGTTCTCCACCCCCGTGGTGCCGGTGTTCAGCACCTTCTACAAGGAATACCTGATGCGGGCACTTCCGCAGATCGCCAAGGTCGTCTCCTCGAACCCGGAGGCCTACGTGTACTTGGCGGAGTCGATTCGCGCCTGGCCAAACCAGCCGCAGCTTGCCCGCGACATCAATGCCTCTGGCTGGGAGGATGCCGGTTGGCAGAATCTCACCTTCGGTATCGCAGCGCTGCACTCGGCAACCAAGCCCGTGCAGTAGCTCGCTAGCTCTCAGTCGGGCTGGGTCGCAGGGTCCGTCGTAAAGCGATTCCTACTGCCAGGGCTGGCGTCCGAAGCACTTATCGGAGGCCAGCGCTGCTCTCCCCGAAGCGCGCCAGAGTCGCGCCACTACGTCGCGGTCGTGTTCCGTGACCAGGTTGCCCATCAGGCGTGCGGCAACGCCCATGAGCTGGCCTCCCCACGGGGCGCCGATGGTCAACGGGCCGACCGTGGGAAGGAAGCTCGGGTACGTCAGCGTCAGCGCCAACTTGCGAGCCAGCGAGAAGCCGGTGCCGTAGTGCTCGCGAAGGAGGGCGGGCCAGGAGTGCGTCAGCCCATCGCGGCCCGCACCAATCGAGCTAATCAGCTCCACCGCCAGCCGCGCCGACTCCATGCCGTAGTCAATGCCCTCACCGTTGAGCGGGTTGACCAAGCACGCAGCATCACCGAGCAACGCCCAGTTCGGCCCCGCCACATTCGACACAGCACCGCCCATCGGCAGCAACGCCGACGTCACGTGCTCAGGCTCGCTCATCTGCCACTGATCGCGCACCTGTCCGTGGTACTCGCGCAGCAACTTCTTCACATTCGTGCGCGCCGGGCGTGCCGACGTCGCCAGCGCCCCACACCCCACATTCGCCCGGCCTTCTCCCAGCGGGAAAATCCAGCCATAGCCCGGGTGCGTATGCCCTTCGGAGTCGCGCAGTTCCAGGTGCGAGTGAATCCAGTCATCCGCTACGTCTGCGCTGTCGAAGCTGACATACGACCGTGCGGCCACGCCAAAGACGCTGTCTCGATGCCACGCACGCCCCAGCTGCTTGCCGACGGTACTGCGGACCCCATCGGCCACGAGCAACCAGCGGGCCGAGATGGTGTGTGGCTTGCCCTCGCGGTCGGAAAGCTCCACCTCGCGCACGCCATGACCCCGCGTGCCGCCAGTGTTCAGCGCTCCGAGAACCACCTTCCGCGCTGCGACTCCATCAAAGACCTGCGCACCGGCATCAGCGGCGGCATTGAGCAAGAAAGTGTCGAGCTCAACTCGCGGCATCGCGGATCCGACAGCGGGGAAAGTGCCCGAGGCATCATCTGGCCAAGGTGCGGTGATGGAGCCGCCGAAACCGTGTAGCTTGAGTCCGCGGTTGCGGTTGCGGCGCAGGAGCTCGTCGTCAAGCCCTAGACGACGTAGCTCAGCGATGGCACGAGGAGTGAGCCCGTCGCCACAAGTTTTGTCGCGCGGGAAGCGCTGGGAGTCGACCACAGTGACCGAAAAACCGGCGCGGGCGGCGTGAATTGCGGCTGCGGAGCCGGTGGGGCCTGCGCCAACAATGAGCACGTCAGTGCTGCTGGGTAGAGCGACGGTGCCGTCGAACGTGGGGGAAACTCGCGAAATCGGGCTTGAGGTCATTGCCCCAGCGTATAACGACGTTGAAACAAATATGGGAACTGGTCTGCTAGCCACTATGCTCGTAAGGTAGTTTATTTAGCAGTTTCTTATCTTTTATCGTCAGTTAGGCAGGTCTCGAATGCGTACTGGAGACTACTCCGGGCTTAGTTCCGGAAGTGCTCAGGGCACTGGTGAGCACACCGCCACTAGTTCTCACTTCGTTGATGAGGCGCTGGAAGCAACAATCACCGAGGGAATGCGCAAGAGCGAGGACCTCCTGATTACCGAGCTGGGGCGCGGCGAGGACTTCCTAGTCGAGCGGGTTTCCCACCTAGCTCACGCTGGTGGTAAGCGCTTCCGCCCGATGTTTACCATGCTGGCCGCGCAGTTCGGGGAGAACCCGGAGAGCGATAAGGTCATCACCGCCGCGACGGTGCTGGAGCTGACGCACCTGGCGACGCTCTACCACGACGACGTCATGGATGAAGCGGATAAGCGCCGCGGCGTGCCCTCCGCAAACTCGCGCTGGGACAACACCGTCGCCATTCTGGCCGGTGACTACCTCTTCGCTGCTGCGTCCCGCCTGCTGGCAGAGCTCGGCTCCGAGAGCGTGGCTCACTTCGCTGAGACCTTCGGTGTTCTTGTCACAGGTCAGATGCGCGAGTGCCTCAACGACTTGGACCTGCCGATTGAAGAGCGCATCGAGCGCTACCTGAAGGTCATTGCCGAAAAGACCGGTGTGCTCATCGCATCGGCCGGTTATCTCGGCGCCTATCACGCCGGTGCGTCCGCCGAGATTTCCAACGCGCTGCGCCGCTATGGCGAACTAATCGGTATCGTTTTCCAGATTGTCGACGACATCATCGACATCTCCTCCAATACCGATCAGTCCGGCAAGACTCCGGGTACTGACTTGCGCGAGGGCGTCTTCACGCTGCCGGTGCTCTACGCGCTGCAGGAGGATACCCCAGCCGCTGACCGCCTCCGTGAGATTCTCGTCGGCCCAGTTTCCGACGACGCGCTTGTCGACGAGGCCCTCGAGCTCCTGGCTCAGACCAACGGTGTGGCTCGCGCGATGGAGAAGGTCAATGAACTGCTGGATGAGTCCGACCGCGTCATCGCTGACCTTCCTGACTGTGCGGCCAAGGAGTCCCTGCGTCACGTTGCTCGCTACACCGTGGAGCGCGTGGGGTAGTGGATTGAGCTCCATCGGCGAGATGGGCCTAGGGGCGAGCACTGCTCTGAGGTGAGCTCTGCTCTGGGGTGAGTTCTGCTGAGGGGTGAATCCGGGTAGGAAAATATCCTCTCGACCTGCCGATTTGTGTAAATGACAGAGTAGTGGGTAGCATTCCATTCGCACCGTTTAAGAGTGCACGCCAGATTGCCCGAGCGGCCAAAGGGAGCGGATTGTAAATCCGTCGGCATTGCCTTCGTTGGTTCGAATCCATCATCTGGCACAGTGAAATCACCGCGAGAATTTTCTCGCGGTGATTTTTTGTAGGGCCCGTTGGTGGGGATGCGGGGGTTAAACGAGGGTTAAGGGTCAAAATGTGTGTCTGGCTCGGCGTGTCGCGGGGGTTAGATTTGGCCTTTTTGAATGCCGATTGAGTGGGTGTAGTCGGTGTCGA